>CAJQQZ010000054.1 GCA_905480575.1 uncultured Alphaproteobacteria bacterium
AGCAGCTTCTTTAACTCTTCAATATCCAGATCATCAATAGGAGCAAGCAATTGTGTCATCAACGAAGAGACTCGCACAATTCGTGCCCCTTGTGAATCTCTCTACGGAAAAAAATTACCCGGACTTTTGCCGATGTTACCAATGAGCCTGCTTGACAATTGATTTTTATCACAAATAAAATTTTGCTTTGTCATCAGTCCGTAATTATCATCTCATCTCATCTCATCTCATCTCATCTCATCTCACCTCATTTGATGATCAAGGAAGGCAAAATGGAGCACCACTTCTTGTATGTCTATTCGGTACTTTTCCATTTGACCGGGGTAACGTAAACGATGCTGTCGTCAACACTGACCATCACATCGCCATCCTGAATATTAACCTGTAATTTCATTGAACGACTGGCCAATTTTTCTAGTTCGCCGATGTCCTGCTCTGAAAAATTTGTGACCTGAAGGTTATCAAACCTGGTGGTGCTGTTTTGGGTTTTTTCCCGCCACAACTCCGCTGTTTTACCGCCGTAAGAATAGACGATCACTTCTTTGGCTTTGCCACAGGAATGGCGAATAACTTTATCGCCTGGGAGGCCCAAGGTGACCCACAACTCAAGCTCACCATTCAAACTTTTCTGCCAAATATCTGGCTCATCATCCGTTGAAAGGCCCTTAGTCATTTCCAGATTTTCATGGGCATTCAGTGCAAAAGCAAGAATACGCACCATTAATCGTTTATCGGTTTCCGAAGGATGTTTGGCAACCGTCAGCTTATGGGTCTCGTAATAGTGACGATCCATATCGGAAACGGAAAGTTCAACTTTATAAATGGTGGCATTTTGTGCCATGATATTTCCCTAACAACGAAGATAGGGACCCTTAATGTGCCTCGTGATTTTGTAAAGCAGAAAGCAAGGTGCAGTCACGGAAATGAGAACGCTCCCTTAAACATCATGACATAGAATCCAAATGTCCGTTGTCAGATAACTTTATGCCTCCCTGCCTTCATTGCTTGCCGCATTGAACACAGCGTTGCCAATAGAACTGTTTTTAACTTGTTTTGCTCAGTGACCATTCAGAAACTATATCTTTAGTAGGCGCCAGTTGGAATATCGCCTGGGTCACTTTGGTAATATTTTTGGAGATGCTTTTGCTAAATAGGCTGCTGAAATTTCAGTGGGGTTGGACAGCAAAGGTGATTGGCAAACAAGCAAAGCATTTAGCAGCGGAGAATGCGCTTGAACACGTGGTTGGTTATACTTGCAGTAATGATGGGTTTGTCCGCGAGTATCAACGCTACACCATACAATGGACGATGCGACGTTAGTTCGTATCTTGGACTGTTATTCAGGCTTTCGACGTTCAAGCGAATCTGTAAGGGGAAAGTGCCAAATTTTTATCACTTATTTGGAGCCTGCTAGGCCTTTCGAGTGAGAGTCAAAGCTCGTCGTCTTCATCATCTTCCAAAATTCGCCAAGCGGCTCCTTCTAAATCATTGTATTGGCCAGATCTGAGTGCCCATAGGAATGCAGCGAGTCCCAAACCTCCTAACAACAAAGCAATCGGTAGGAGATAGAGGATCACTGACATGGGATTGCTTCCAATTTGAGAGGTGCTTCGTTTTCTCTTTGGATTAGCTGTGCCGATGGTTTGGCACCTCTTAGAGCGTTAACAGTCACGAGTAATGAGGAACTAGACATCGCTATGGCGGCGACGAGCGGTGTGGCAAATCCAAAGAAGGCAAGGGGGATAGCAACTAAATTGTAAGCGACAGCAAGCGCAAAGTTCTGTTTTACGAGTTTTAGCGACAAGCGAGCTTTTTCGATCGCGAAGGGTACCGCCAACAAACTAGGGTCCTGAAAGAGCAAGTCAGCTGTGTTCAAATTAACTTCGGAAGCCGTGGACGGCGACATTGCCACGTCGGCTTCCATCAAAGCAGCTGCATCATTGATGCCATCGCCGACCATAAGAACGGATCTACCCTCCTGTTTGAGTTGGCGCATGAAGGTGACCTTATCTTGCGGCGTTTGACAGCCAAGAAACTTACTTAGTCCCAACTGCCGCGCAACGTTCTCCACGGCCTTCTCTTTGTCTCCAGAAAGCAAAAACAATTCATGGCCGGTTGCTTTCAACTGGTTAATGGCATTCTCTGCGTCCGGTCTGAGTTTTTGTTGGAAGGCGAAACGAACGGGCGCTTGGCCTTCTTCGGCGTACCAGATTTCGGCTAGTCCATCGTCCTGAGCCACTTCGCTCACCTGACAGAAGCTTTTACTTCCCAACCGTGCAAGGTTGCCGTTGATTGAGGTTTCAACGCCTTGCCCTGGGAACTCCTGGATTTTTCCGGAAAACGAGCCCTTGCCTTCGCCGTCCTCCGAAAGCGCTTTCGCTAGTGGGTGGTTGCTAAAACTAGCCAGTTGTTGGGCTCTTTTAATGATTACCGGATTGGATGGTTCAGGTGGAGCGATCACCTCCGGTTCAATCAAGGTCAAGGTCCCGGTTTTATCAAAAACAATAGTATCAACTTTCGCAAGCCTTTCCAGGGAGTCGGAAGACTTAAGCAGGATGGATTTCCTAAATAGAGCTGAGCTGATGATGACCTGAACGACTGGTACGGCGAGGCCTAAAGCACAAGGACAGGTGATTATCAAAAGAGTGATCGCACGCGTGAGGCTTGTTTCCCAACCCAATCCAAGGCCCATGGCGAGAATAAACGCCAGAAGAGCAGCCCCATGGACGAACGGCACGTAGATCTCAGCCGCCTTATCAGCAATGCGTACATAACGGGCGCGGCCTTGCTGGGCTTGCGCCATCATTTCTTCGATCGTGGAAAGCAGGGTTGAGTCGCCAACGGCTGTGACCCGCATCTTGATCACACCACTTAGATTAAGCGCGCCCGCGAAAAGATTTGACCCAGCATCAACGGCTTCGGGCAACGACTCCCCGGTTACCATTGAAAGATCAATGTCGGAAAAGCCGTTAGTGACCACGCCATCTGCCGCAATGCGATCGCCTGGCTTCACGAGGAGGCATTCGCCAACGCATAGATCCTGAACGTCGACTTCTTCGCTTGAACCGTCTTGCGAACTTCTGGTCGCAACGACGGATTGTAATGAGGCCAAATTCGTTGCTTGGTCAAAAGCCCTGCGGCGGACCATTTGATCCAACACGCGTCCGACGAGCAGCAAAAAGAGCAGCACAACCGCAGCATCAAAGTAGGTGTGTTCTCTGGAATTTGCTAATTGGAACAGCGATAAGACCAACGCCAGTATAACCGCTAGCGAAATAGGCACGTCCATATTAACACTGCGCTTAGAGAGTGCACGCCAAGAACTGTTAAAGAAAGAGCGGCCCGAGAAAGCGATCGTCGGGATAGCGATGAGCGCCGCGATCCAATGAAAGTAATCCCTTGTAAAGGCACCCATGCCTTCGAGCCCGCCTGACCAAACAGCCACAGAAAGCAGCATGATGTTAGCGGATGAGAATCCTGCCACAGCCATAGCCGAAATGAGCTGATTGTTCTCTTGCCTATGGTCCTGTGTCTGCTTTATCGCCTTTGCGGGATAACCCAAATCACTCAGCGCTCTTGTTAGTTGTTGCTCCGGCAGTTGGGCAGCATCCCATGTAACCGTTACTTGCTTTTTCGACAAATTTACACGGGCAGATGTGACGAAGTCGAGACTGTTCAATTTCTTTTCGATTTTGCGCATACAGCCCGCGCAATGAAGGCCTGACACTGCGAAAGTTTCGACGCGCGTCGCGGTTGGTTCAGGTTTCATTGCGGCTGGTCTGAAACTAGGTTCTGATGCCTGGGAGAAGGTCATTCGAGGATTACTCGTTGTATAGACCGGAACATTTGAACTTCTTGTCCTATGGGCCCGGCGTACGCAGTGAGATCTACATCCCATTGTCCGCGGGTAGCAGAAAAAGACTGTAGAAGAATGAAATCTCCGTCGCTGGTTTTGGATAGCTCAAAGATTTGGTCCATGGATGCCATTGTCGGTCGACGAAAGGATGCCGTCACTCTATCGACCTTCGGGCTGATAACGCCGTCCTTCAGTGGGCGAAAAACGAGATTAAGGTCTGCACTTTCCTGCTGTTCAATGTGCAAACTGCCCGACCAGCCGCTTTGTTTTTGTGTGGCGGCTGAGGTCAGAACTTCGTTGTATTTGAGACCATGGATGTAAGCTTTTGGCCGGTCCAGGCCACTCCATGTCGTGATGGCTGACGTCACCATAATCGTGTTTGCAATGATGAAGAGGCCAAAAAGTGAGAAGAAAGCGATCAGTGCGTGGCGACCCTTAAACTGCCAGCCGCTCGTCTGGGTCGAGTTTGTCCGGTTCATAAGTCTGGTCCCTTGAAAAAATCATTAACTCGGTATTTAGGGCCGCCCCACTGTTCTGTTAGTACAAAGCTGATAGGCATAGAGTGTGATTTAACGTTGCTTGAGGGAGCAGCCACATAAACTCGGGTCGAGAGGAGTTCATTTCCCGGAACGACAAGATGAATCGCTTCAATATCGTTGTCTTGGCTCCCAACTTCTGAAAACCCGTGACCACTTAGGCCTTCAAGTGTCAGAAAGTAGTGCTGATCCTCTAAGGTTTTGTTGCTAACCTTGATTGTGTAGCCATTACGAATAGATCCGTCTGACAAAACAACGAAGTTGGGATTGCGGTCTCTTTGTACAGCAAGGTCCAGTGATTTTCGGCTAAAGTAGGCGCTGCCCATTGCTATGAAAACAACGGCCAGGACGGCTGCATAAACAAGAACGCGTGGCCGCAGTGGCCGCCAACCAGTTTGCTCTTTGTTAATCCTCCGCTCTATATTGGCTTCGGTGTCATAAGCGATCAAACCAGTAGGGCGACCAATCTTGTCCATGATTGAACTGCAGGCATCAATGCAAAGCGCGCAATGGATGCATTCCAGTTGAGTGCCATTGCGGATGTCGATGCCCATGGGGCAAACCGAAACACAGAGGTTACAATCGACACAGTCGCCCCGATTATCCCAAGATGTTCCTTTTTTGTGTGCTCCTCTGGGTTCGCCGCGGTCATAGCGATAGGTAACGTTGAGGGCATCTTCGTCTGTCATTGCCGCCTGTATACGCGGCCATGGGCACATATAAGTACAAACTTGTTCACGGGCGATACCGCCCAAAAGATAGGTCGTACAGGTAAGCAAACCGATCCAGATGTAAGCGATGTATGATGCTTGCCCTGTCACTAAATCCCAAAAGAGCGTCGGGGCGTCAGCAAAGTAGAACACCCAGGCACCACCAGTTAGAATTGCCACCAATATCCAGGCTGAATGCTTAACGAACTTTTTGGTAATTTTGTTGATTGACCAGGCACTTCGGTCATTGCGGATCTGTTTGTTACGGTCACCTTCCACAAGCCGTTCGATATGAACAAAAAGGTCAGTCCATACCGTTTGAGGACATGCGTACCCACACCAAACCCGGCCAAAGAGTGCGTTGATCAGGAATAAAGAAACTGCGCCCGCAATCATCAGGCCGGTCACAAAGTAGATTTCGTTGGGCCAAAGTTCAATAAAAAAGAAATAGAAACGCTTGGCTTCCAAATCAAGCAATACGGCTTGGTCAGGTGCGTTTGGCCCGCGATCCCAACGAAGCCAGGGTAGAGTATAATAGACTCCTAAGGCTATGATCATCACAAGCCATTTCAGCCGACGAAAAGTACCATCGATTTTTTGAGGGAATACTTTCCGCCGGCTTTCAAACAGCTGGATAGGCGGCGAGGAATTCTGGTTTGCCATGTGCTTAGATTATTTCCTATTCGCCGCCACCACGGGTGTGGATAAAGACCGCAAGAGCCCGAATGGTGACGGGGTCAAGGCGCCCATCCCAAGCAGGCATCATGCCTTCGCGACCTGTATGGACAGTTTCATAAATGGTCTTTTTGTCTTTACCAAAGAGCCAAATCGCATCTGTCAAATTAGGTGCGCCCTGTTCACGGTTGCCTTTGGCGTCATCACCATGACAAGAAGCACAGTTGTCCGCAAAGAGTAGCTTGCCAGCTTCGAGGACTTCAGGTTCGGTTATTGGTTGGCCGGAAAGACCTTGCAAGTAAGTAACCAGTGTTGAAATTTCCTCTTTTTCGAGCAGCTCATCAACGCCAAAAGCAGGCATGTCAGAAAACCGAGTTTCTTCATGCGTGGCACGAATTCCAAATCGAATGCTGGTCTCAATAGCTTCAAGGCTGCCGCCCCATAACCAATCGTCATCATTCAAGTTGGGATAGCCTTTGGCGCCACCAGCACCGCTGCCGTGGCAACCGGCGCAATTATCAGCAAATGCTGTTTTGCCCGCTGCATAAGCAAACTCCAATAGGCCTTTGTCGTGGACAATTTTTTCTGGCTCGTTCGCCAGCAGTTTCTTGCCCAGATCCGCGCGTGCCTCAGCAAGTGCCGCCAATTGATTGGTAACAACCGTCCGTTGTGAGTAACCGAGAGCGCCGCGAGTGTAGTCCTGAACCAATGGCCAAGATGGCATGAAGATCCAATAGACTATAGCCCATAGGATGCAGGCATAGAATGACCAAAGCCACCAGCGAGGAAGAGGGTTGTTAAGTTCTTGGATGCCATCCCAATCGTGCCCGGTTGTTTCGACACCGCTGTACTCGTCGATGACTGGCTTGTCTTTGTCACTCATTGTTTTCGCCCTCCTCATCAAACAATGGCATTTGAGCCGCTTTGGAGAATTTGTTCTTGTTGCTGGGCCACAGTGCGTAAGTTACGGCCGAGAGAAAGAGGACAATCAGGAAAATCATGCCCCAGGTTTTAGAAAAAACTGCTAAGTCAAAGTATGTCATTGTCTGTCCTTATCTGAGGTTTGCCTGGTCGTCGTAGACAGTGAAATCAACCAGTGTGCCAAGCATCTGGAGATAAGCGATCAATGCATCCATTTCTGTTACATCTTTCGAATCGCCGTCGAAGTTACCGACGGGTGCTTTGGGGTAACGCTCAGCGAAAGCTTCATAATCATCACTGTCTTCATCAAGCTGAGCCAGGACATCGGTTTTAGCTTTTGCAATCATTGCATCGTCGTATGGAACACCCAGCATCGCGTTGACTTTCAGATGATCCCCTATGTTGCGGTAGTCCAGCTTGGCGTTAGCCAAGAAGGCGTATCCTGGCATAACTGAACCGACAACCACTTCTCGTGGATTGATTAAGTGCTCTAAATGCCACTCATTGGAATACTTGCCGCCGACTCTCGCCAAGTCTGGCCCAGTTCGTTTTGATCCCCATTGAAACGGCCGGTCATACATAGATTCAGCCGCCAGTGAATAGTGGCCATAGCGTTCTACTTCATCGCGCAAAGTTCGGATCATCTGAGAGTGGCAAGCATAACAGCCTTCGCGGATGTAGATGTTACGACCCGCGAGCTCGAGAGGCGTATAGGGGCGCATGCCCTGGACCTTCTCAACTGTAGACTTAAGATAAAACAGCGGCACAATTTCCACCAAACCACCGATGGCGACTGTGATCACGATACCAAGAAGCAGGAGAATGGATTTACGTTCTAATATTTGATGAAAGGCTAGAAATTTCATGCTGCTTCTCCTTGACGAAGAGTTGGCGCTTTAGAAGGCTGCGGAGTAACGACGGATGCACCGCTCTTTACTGTCTTCCAAAGATTGTATGCCATGATCAATGAGCCTAGGACGAACAGCAGTCCACCTAGTGCTCTGATGAAGTAGTAAGGATGCATAGCCTCAACAGATTCAATGAAGCTGTATTCCAGGAAGCCGTATTGATCGTAGGCGCGCCACATCAGGCCTTGCATGATGCCGGAAACCCACATGGCACAGATGTAGAGAAGAATGCCAAGGGTCGAGATCCAGAAGTGCCAGTTAACCAATTTGTTGGAATAGAGCCCTTCTTTTTTCCAAAGCCACGGAACGATGCAATAGAGTGCGCCAAAGCTGATGTATGCAACCCAACCAAGAGCACCAGAATGCACATGGCCAATGGTCCAATCAGTGTAGTGACTAAGGGAGTTTACAGCTTTGATTGACATCAACGGTCCCTCGAAAGTGGACATGCCATAGAAGGCCGTGGAGACCACCATCATTCTGAGGACAGGATCGGTCCTGAGTTTATCCCAAGCACCGGACAGGGTCATCATGCCATTGATCATGCCACCCCAAGAAGGCATCCAAAGCATGATTGAGAACGTCATGCCGAGAGTCTGTGCCCAATCCGGCAAAGCGGTGTAATGAAGATGGTGAGGACCGGCCCAGATGTAGAGGAAAATCAGCGCCCAAAAGTGAATAATCGAAAGTCTGTAGGAGTAAATTGGGCGGTTAGCGCGCTTAGGGATAAAATAATACATGATGGCAAGGAAACCTGCCGTCAGAAAGAAACCAACAGCGTTATGGGCGTACCACCACTGGGTCATAGCATCCTGAGTCCCAGCAAAAAGGCCATAGGACTTGGAACCAAAAAAGGAAACTGGAATGCCTGCGTTGTTGATTAGATGCAACATGGCCACCGTGACAATAAAGGCGAGGTAGAACCAATTAGCCACGTAGATGTGCGGTTCTTTTCGTTTGAACAGTGTGAAAAGAAAAACCAAGAGATATGTCACCCAAACAAGCGTGAGCCAAAGGTCGACGTACCATTCGGGTTCTGCGTATTCTTTGGACTGGGTGCCGCCGATAAGGTACCCAGTTGCTGCCATGACGATAAAGATCTGATAGCCCCAAAAGACAAACCAAGGGGCAATGTCCCCGGCCAACCTAGCTTTGCATGTTTTCTGAACAACAAAGAACGAGGTCATAATCAGGATGTTGCCCCCAAAAGCGAAAATAACCGCCGAGGTATGCAGTGGTCTAAGCCTTCCGAAGTTCAAATAAGCGGTGTCGAAGTTTAAACTTGGAAATGCCAACTGAAGGGCAATGACCAAGCCAACAGCAAATCCAACAACACCCCAGAATGTAGAAGCTATCGCACCGGCTTTCACCACATCCATATTATAGGGCTCATTGTCTTGTTGAGCTCTATCGGCCTTCGTTGCTCGCGCCGCCAGTAGAAAAATGGCAACGAGCGAAATGATGGCTATCAAGTAGCCATGGATTTCCATGACTGGGTCTACACGTCGACTGGCGGCGACAAGCCCATAAAGTAACGTGCTGCCGGAAAGAAAGAATAATCCTATCTCCCCAAAGCTGAGAGTGGTTGAGTTTTGCTGCATAGCTCCGCTTTCTGAACAAATGATTCGCGCCAATCTAGCAAGCGGAGGCAGCGCGCAATTTGATCTAGATCAAAGCTCTCAGATACAAAGTCGCCTAAGGCACAGCGATGACTGTTATTCTTACCAACGAAGAGCGTGAGCTCATTGCTTCTTATGGCCAAGGCTCTGTGCCGCGCTATACGTCGTATCCGACAGCACCCAATTTTCAGTGTGGGTTCAATCCGCACGTAAAAGAGAAATGGCTCTCAAATCTGAATTTGTCGGACCCGGTTTCTCTGTACCTGCACATTCCTTTTTGCCGGGAAATATGTTGGTATTGCGGGTGCAATACAAAAGCGACACAGTCTGACAAGCCCATTGAGGCCTATATCAAGTGGCTCATTCAGGAGATCGAACAAGCAGGGGCTTTATTGCCGGGTCGTCTCACAGCATCTCATATTCATTGGGGTGGCGGAACGCCCAATCTGTTGCAAGTAGAGGAATTCAGCGCCATTCTTCAGGCGGTCCGCAACCATTTCGACATTGATCCAGAAACCGAACATGCCATTGAAATTGATCCGCGCTATTGTTCAGATGATCTCATCAAGGCCTTACCTTCGCTCGGCATTAACAGAGTGAGCCTTGGCATTCAGGATTTTAACTTGAAGGTCCAGCAGGCCATCAATCGGGTTCAAAGCTATGAACTTGTCAAAAGTTGCGTTGAAAAGTTAAGAGCGGTAGGCATTTACAACATCAACTTTGATCTCATCTTGGGCTTGCCCTTTCAAACACTAGAGTCTTTTGAAGAAACTTTAGAGCTTTCAAAAAGCCTTAACCCGTCAAGATTGGCGGTGTTTGGCTATGCTCATTTACCTCAACGGCTGCCTCACCAACGGCTGATACCGACAGAGAAACTTCCTAACAGCGAGGAAAGATTTCTGTTGAACAAGCTTGCGAAGCAAAGGTTGTTAGAGCTGGGTTTTGTAGAAATAGGTCTCGACCATTATGCGCTCCCCGACGACACGATGTCTGCGCAGTTGGACAGTCATGAACTTACGAGAAATTTCCAAGGCTATACAACTGACAAAGCAACCTCTCTACTTGGTTTTGGGGTTTCATCCATCAGTCAATTCAAGGAAGGCTATTGCCAGAATTGGTCCACAACCAAGGATTATTATGAGGCGGTGGCAAAAGGTAATCTGCCAGTGAACAGAGGCCTCGCCCTTGATGAGGACGATCTCATTAGGGCTGAAATCATTCAGCAGATTATGTGCCAAAAGAAACTTGACCTAGCGACACTTCCTGGAGGTGTAGAAGCAGCATTGCCTGCTTGGCTCTCAAGCCTCGATAAACTTAAGCAACTGGAGAGTGCTGGCCTCCTCATATTGGGTGTTGAAAAGCTGAATGTGACTGACTTGGGACGCATTTTCTTGAGGGTTATCGCCAATGCGTTCGATGCCTATTCAAAGGACAATCTGACGCGACATGCATCTACCCTCTAGATTTAGGCTCATTAGGCACTAGATAGAGGCATAGAGTTATTCGCAAACAAGTCAGGTAAGCGATGCAGAACGCTGCTTATTGCAGGATGGAATGCCAGGATTGTGGTGCGCGCCATGATGCGGTCTGTGGCGTGTTGGGTCCAGAACAACTTTTGTCTTTTGCCAAGCTCATCGATCAATACAGGTATGAACCACAGCAAGAAATTTTGGCTCAAGAAGAATCTTACGACTTCTTCGGTACGATTCAAAAGGGAGTGGTCAAGTTAACGCGTCTTCTGCCGGATGGACGGGAGCAAGTTGTTGGCTTGCAGTTTCCGGGTGACGTCATTGGCCGCATTGGCAGCGACCCTATGCACTTTGCTGCTGTCGCTGTGACTGAGGTTGATATTTGTGCCATGACGAATCAGAGCGTGTCTAAGGCTATGACTGATTACCCAGCCGTCAAAGACAGTTTGCTAGATAAAACCTTCAAAGCCTTGGAAGCCTCGCAACAATGGCTAGTCGTGGTCGGCCAATTGCATGCTGAAGAACGCGTTGTGGCCTTTATTCAATATCTTTGCAAACGTGCGGGAACGGTGTCAGACGATGAAAGCGTTTCTTTCACGTTGGCACTGACACGACAGGAGATCGCTGAAATGCTCGGTCTCAAGCTT
This sequence comes from uncultured Alphaproteobacteria bacterium, assembly GCA_905480575.1. Classification (GTDB taxonomy): domain Bacteria; phylum Pseudomonadota; class Alphaproteobacteria; order UBA7985; family CAJQQZ01; genus CAJQQZ01. Next base: position 11,342 of record CAJQQZ010000054.1, read on the forward strand.
GAAACAGTCAGTCGTCATTTTAGTAAACTGCGTAAAATGGGTCTCCTTTCTTTTGAAGGCGATAGCCATTACCGAGTGAGTGACTTGGATGCGTTAGCTGACCGCAGTGGTGAAGTCTCTGGAGTTTGGAGCGATCTGTAGAACTACGACGTTGAGGACATGATTTCTTGCCGGGCTGTTTCTTCCAACGATTTGAGGTGTGCTTTGATTGTTTCTTCGTCGATAGCGGCATTTTTCCCCGTAGTGAAATCAACGAGAAACTCAACAACGTCATCGCTATCTACTTCTTTGTTGTCGGCTTCGGCAATCGAGTTCTCGAGCGAAGCTGATTGACTCTCAGTAAGCGCTAGTTCGTTGGAGAGCCACCAGACAAGATGAAGATTGCGTCGCTGGCGAATTTTATCAAACATCAGGTCGCGCCCACTGCGGTGCAGGTCTCTTACAGATTTATTGATGTTGTTTGCATTCATGGTCTAGTTCCCTTTTTTAGTGGAAAAGTAGGCGGAAAATCTCTGCAGCAATAAGGAAAAATGAACTCAAGAAACCCAAAACTGGGATCACGAGTGGGTTCCGAAAAGCGCTGCCATCTGGGCATAACCCTAAGGAAGTCGCTCCCTTTTTCAATTTCAGTAAAATGAGGTTTACCGAAGTAAAAACGGCAAGGGTAACTAACGACGTTATCTTGGCCAGCGTGCCGAGCGGAAGACTCAGGGCCAACAACAAAATGAAGCTGGCCGTCAAAAGAACACCCGTTATGGGGGTGCCGTTAACCGGGTTGGTTTTTGCGAATGGTGAAGGAAGTAGCCCCATTCTTGCCAAGCCTGCCAATAATCGGGATCCAAGTACGATCTGAATAAGAGCACCGTTGGTAATCGCGATCATCGCAATAATAACGAGCGGTAATTCTCCCCAACCAAGCAGTTGTTTCATGACGTCTGCCAAAGGGGATTTACTGGTGGCCAGGAGCTCTTCAGGCAAGGCCCAAAGGGCGATTAGAGTCACGAGCACGTAGAGGCCGGTGGCGATCACCAAAGACAAAATAATGGCCAACGGGATGTTTCGCTCTGGTCGTTTTACTTCCTCGGCGACATTGACGATATCTTCGAAGCCGATAAAGGCGAAGAATGCGATCAGTGCGCCGGATGAAAGAGCAAAAGCAACTGCCGGTCCGGTGCGATCTTCCATGGTAAACACTAAGTCCAAGGTTGCCGACGAAAGAAGTGGGAGCTTAAAAACACCAACAACGATTAGAAAAAGGAGCGCCCCAACTTCTATCAAAGTGATGATCGCTATCAGTCTGAACGATAAAACAGTTCCGGTTAAGGCGACCAAGGTAAGGGTAAGAATGAAACCGATGGCCAACACCTGGTCAGGCAACGGCAGCAGGACCGTTGCGTAGCCAGCGAAGGCAACCACGAGGGAAGCCGCAGCAGCGGAGCTGGAGCAGACTACACCGAGGCCAATGCCCAAGGAGGTAGGCCCAGAATTGAAAGCTTGTTTCGCGTAGTAGGCTTCACCAGCATTTTTTGGGAAATAGCTGGAGAGTTCCGCATAGGATAGCCCAGTGAAAGCCGCTGTTACGGCCGCTATCAGAAAGGCGACAGGTGCTAGACCGCCTGAAGCAGAGATCAGCTCTCCGATCAAGGCGTAAATACCAGCACCAACAATCCCCCCGATACCATAGAGGGTGATTAAGGTGAGACCGATCCGACGAGGGAGGGTGGGACTTTCTTCCATCTCTAAATTTCAAACTCTAGCTATTGCGATTCAATCTACCCTAGCAATCAGTGGTTTTGATGCGTTGATCTAGATCAAGGTAGAAGTTTCAGGAGCAAGGTAAAATCCGAGGATAAGTCATTCAATAGAAGGAGCTTACCCATGAAGACGTTTCTTGTTCACTTCTCATCAGACAATCAAGACGACCTGAAACTGGATCAGATAATCGCCTTCGCTAAGCAGCAAGATGCATTTCTGGTCGGCCTGTTCACCAAAAAGATCATCAACTATTATGGTCATGCAGCGCCAATTGGTGCTGGTGTAACGACCTCTCTCTTTTTAGGCCTCGATGAGTTTCAGGAAGAAGAAGATGCTCGTGCATCAAGGATTAAAGATAAATTCACGGCGGCCTGTGATGCAGCGCTTGTTGGAAATGAATGGCGGGAACAAAGAGGTTATGCTTCTCAACTTATTCTTTCCCACTCACGGCTGGCCGACTTGGTCATCATGAGCCACGACAAAAGCTGGGCGAATAGCGTTAGTGGCTTGGATAAGTACTTGATTGGAGATCTTTTAAAGAGCTCGCCAGCGCCATTTTTACTTTTGCCCAAGCCTGCAGTTCTATCCCCTTCAATCGGCACGGCTCTTATTTCGTGGAAGGAAAGTAACGAGGCAGCCAAAGCACTTAAACAAGCCCTACCCTTTATCGACAAAAGCATCGACCTAAAAGTCCTGTCGGTTACCGGGCGCAATGAAAAAGGCCCTTTTGGTAACATTGATATTAGCTTCGTGGCGACCTATTTGGCTCGAGCAGGTTATGACGTTAAGGCTATCACCCGAGATGCGAATGAAGGTTCCGTTGGCCAAGCGATCCTCTCTGTCGGTAGAGAACAGGATTGTGAAATGTTGGTCATGGGTGCGTACAGCCGCAGCAGACTCTCAGAGCAAATCTTCGGTGGGGCCACGGAGTTTCTCTTGGATAACAGTAATATACCACTTCTGGTTTCGTGAGGACAACGACGGGTCTGATCGGTTACATAACATCTTTCTGACCTAGTTCTGCTCTCCTTGCTTGAGCTAGCTAAGTGCATTGGCCCAATCTTTAACAAAAGGTTGGGCCTTCGGTTTTGAGAACATCCCCTTTAGCAGTGGTTGGGACTAATGTTGGGCTAGCTTAGAAACAGCAAAAACCAGCCGCGATGCAATTGCATAATTTGGTTGGCATTTTCAAAATTTTCAATTTATAGATTATTTTAAGAAAAAAATACCCGCCTTTATTTGCGAAGGAAACACCCAATGGTCACCAGAATTCTCGTCATTGCTATCACAACCTTTTTAATGGTCGGCTCTGCTAACGCTGGCTGGAAAAAATGGTCTTCAGATGTGAAGACAGACCCTTTCACGAAAGGTGAAAAGGTGTTTCTGGGCTTTAGTCTTTCGACGAGTAGTTCGCTTATCGTTAGGTGCGACACATCCCAGACAGGGATTGAAGTCAGAGCGATTCCGGGGTGGCGGGGTGATAACTCTCTGTTGGACCGTAAACCTGAGGTCAAACTGGCGATCGACGGCGATTTGCTGTTTACCAATCAAAAGATAGATACAAACGTCAATCTCTATGGCGGTGACTACTTGGTTGGTATCAGCGCTATGTTGAACCGACGCCAGTCAGAAGAATTCATTGCGCGCTTCGTTAAGGCGAAACGCCAAATAGCGATGGATGATGGTATGTCAACTGGCCCCACTATAACGACAGCCCGTGGGTCCACAAGAGCTGGCAGAGCGTTGATCAAATGTTTAGGTAAACAAATCCGCACGAATGAAGGCGGATCAGACGAGGGATCATCTTCCAAGAGCAGCAAGGAAGAGGGTATCCCAACCTTGAAGGAGCTGTCTTTGATGGCAAGGTCCGGCAAAGAAGGCGCGAAGGCAGCAGCGGTTATCTATCATACGGTCATTGCAGGCAGCCCCTATTGCGGCTTCGAAGTAACACCGCTTATTCAGAAGTTTCTAGCGGACAGTTTGGCTGTTGCGAAAGAAGACCAAGATCTCGGCGGTGAAAACAGTCTTGGCGCAAAACTAGCGCGTGCTCCGTTCGAAGAGGACACAGCCATTGGACTTTGCAAAGAATTGTCTTCCGTCTATTTGGATGCTCGTTTTGGTAGCCAATGAACGGCCTCATTTCCCACTCACTTGATGCATCATCAGACCTCCCATGGATTTTTTTGATCCAACGTTGCACCGAATAGAAAACCGTGACGGTCTTTTGATTGACTCACGCCCCAATCTTCTGGAGTATTTTCGCCAAGGATTTCTCTAAGGGTAGTGAAGCCATGTTGACACAAGAGCAGCTCGCATTTTTCAACAACCAAGGTTACTTGGTTGTTGAGGATGTCTTCGATCACGAGAAGGTCATTGCACCTTTGAAAGCGGAATACAGCGACTTGATTGATGGCCTTTATGACGGCTGGTTAGCGGAGGGGCGTGTGACGGTTGATCCGGCTGGTCTCGATTTCTTTGGTAAATTGTTGGAGGCCTATAAAGCAGGCTGTGATTGGTTTCAGCCCATGGACATCTCGCTACCAGGAGATCGCATTCAGCCGGATACACCCATGCACTTTGGGCCAGCTGTGTTCAACATGATGAAGGATTCAAACTTGCTCGATATCGTTGAGCAATTAATCGGGTCCGAAATAACATCCAATCCCATTCAACATGTGCGTATCAAACCGCCCGCACGAGACCTCTACAGCGATGAAATACGCGCCCACATAACCTCAACCGATTGGCATCAGGATAGGGGAGTGGCATTGGAGGAAGCCGATCAGACAGACATGGTGACGATCTGGTGCGCCATCACCGATGCGACGGTCGAGAACGGTTGCCTTCAGGTTATTCCAAAGAATCCTGACACAGATATCATGCCTCACTGCCCGATGAAGCAGACCGCGATTGCAGAGGGTTTTATCGACAAGTCGACAGCCGTGCCTTTACCTGTCAAATCTGGTGGAATTGTCATTTTTCATCCCTTAACGCCTCATTCTTCCTTGGAGAATGTGACGGACGGCTTCAGGTGGTCTTTCGATATTCGCTACAGCAAAACCGGCCAGCCGACGGGACGAGCACACTTCCCTGACTTCGTTGCACGAAGCCGTTCGAACCCAGATTCGGAGCTTCAATCGGTCGACCGATGGCGGGAGATGTGGGAGGAAGCGCGGAATCGTTTATCCATCAAACCACACATTGACATACACCGTTGGCAGTCTGACTCACCTGTTTGTGCTTAAGAAGAATTTGAAACATAGTTTCGAACTCGCATAGCCGATCAAGCTCACTGGCTTTTGACGACATCACAATGCATCACCTTGCCTAGAAAGGGCAAATTTTCATGCAGAAACATTTAGAGGAACTGGCGAAAGCCCTGGCCAATGCTTGGAACGAAAGACAAGTGATCTCTTTGCCAGAGCTTGGCCTCGGCCCAGCTGATCGAGATGAAGCTTTTGAGATTCAAGATCGCATGGCGGAGATTATCGGCGGCAAGGTCATGGGGTGGAAAGTTGGGGCCTCAGTTGAAGCGGTGCAGTTTTTTGAAGGCCACGACGGCCCAATCCCTGGTCGCTTGTTTGAGGACAGGGTTTTCCAAGGGCATGGCCGTATCCCAGGAACCCTTTGCCATACGACCAAAGTCGAAAGCGAGGTTGCCTTTCGATTGGATCACAAACTACCTGCCAAAGACAGAGTCTCGGCAGAGGACCTCAGAGACCGTCTAACCTTTTTGCCCGCCATTGAAATGTCAGCCAGTCGTTGGGCGCCGGGAACCGGTGGCCGGGGCGTGGCGACCCGTGACGGGATTGCAGACAATGGAACCGCAGGTGTTGTTGTGCTGGGCGAACCGGTTGAAAACTGGCGCGATCTGTCTTTTGAAGAGATTTCAATCCGCTCTACAATTGACGACAGCCCTGAAATCCAGGTCTATTCCAATGCTTATCGCAAGGACCCCGTTGAGATCATGGCGGACACAATCAATGGACTATTGGCGCGAGGAATAGAACTTGAGCCGGGCATGGTTGTGCTGACAGGCTCCCTAACGCTACCAACGCCGATCCGCGTGGGTCAAAAATTGACGGTGCAATTTGGCGGTTTGGATGCTATCAGCCTCGAAATTTATGAAGAATAAGATCTTACCTCAAAGGAAAATCCCGTGACGAAACCTGTTCTGATCATCAATGGCCCAAACCTCAACATGCTCGGCACACGTGAGCCGCATATTTACGGTTCAACGACGCTCCCACAACTCAAGGCCCAATGTGAAGAGCGTGGCCAGAAGCGTGGTATCAACATCGATTTCCGTCAGTCGAACTCTGAAGCTGAAATCATTGGTTGGATTCATGACGCAATCGAAACCGTCTCTGGTATCATCATTAACCCTGCCGCATTCACGCATACATCAGTCGCCATCCTTGATGCATTGAACATGATCAAACAACCGATTATCGAACTACACATCTCAAATCCCCATAAACGAGAGCCTTTCCGCCACCATTCTTATGTGACCTTCGCTGCAACGGCGCTTATTTGTGGCCTAGGTGTGAACGGTTACTTGGTTTCGGTCGATGCGATGGCTGACATCGTCACTGAACAATCCTAAAGGCTGGCACTATGCGTCGTTCTTGTGTGATCGGTTACCCGGCCAAACACTCTCGTTCGCCTAAAATTCATGGCTATTGGCTCGAGCAACATGGGATCGAGGGGCACTACGGTATTGAGGAAATCTCTCCCGCGGATTTCCCAGGCTTTGTTACGAAACTGGATGAGCACGGGTATGTGGGGGCTAACGTAACCATGCCTCACAAAGAAGCAGCGCTTCAATATTCAGAGCCTGATCAACGCGCACGATCTGTGGGTGTTTCCAACACGCTTTGGTTTGATAAAGCCGGTGACCTTAAATCCACGAACACTGACGTCGAAGGCTTCATCGGTGCCTTGGATGCCAATGCACCGGGATGGGATAAGAAGAGCGAAAGCGCTGTTGTGTTGGGCGCGGGCGGTGCTGCCAAAGCGGTTGTATATGGTCTCCTGGAACGTGGCCTGAAAGAGGTCCACGTGGTAAACCGAACGATTGAAAAGGCAGAGGCTTTTAGACACGCGTTTGGCAGTGATGTTGTTCCAGCAAGCTGGGACAGTCTACCTTCCTTGCTGAAGGGGGCCACATTGCTTGCAAACTCGACCTCATTGGGCATGCATGGTCAATCTGATCTTGAGATCGACATTTCTGTTATGGCTGAAGGAGCGGTCGTCTCAGATATTGTCTATGTTCCTCTCAAGACTGACTTACTCGCTGCTGCAGAGGCTAGAGGCTTTGCGACATCTAACGGATTAGACATGTTGCTCCATCAAGCGGTTCGAGGTTTTGAACTTTGGTTCGGCACAAGGCCAACGGTGACATCTGAACTTTTTGACATGGTGGCTGCCGACATCGTTGGTGGTTGAGGGCTAGTCTGACCAGAGGTGTGAATTCTGACGTAGCCAATCGGCATAGATTTTCACACCTTCGTCGATCGAATACTGTGGTTTCCAGCCTGTATCTTCTTCTAGCTTTGTGCCAGCAAGTGGATCGCGCAGGGCCGTGAATTGAGTCCAGGGGTCTGTGCCGTCAGCAAGTGCAATCGCTGCTCCTGGCACCGCCCTTTTAATCGCCTCGGCCGCTTCACCAAGCGTGATGTTTTTGCCTGATCCCAAGTGGTAAATCGGGTGATTAAGATTGTTTGCCCGAGCCGCAGCTAACAACCCGTTGGCAACATCATCAACAAAAGTAAAACTAACGGCGAAGTCACCACCGCCTTCATCAATCCTTTCGCCGCTAAGAGCGCGGGCAAGGAATGAAGGGATTGGTCCTCTGGTTGGAGCGTGAACGGCGATGGGCGGACCGTAGACCCAAGAAATCCTCACGACAGAAGCCGAAAGCCCGTACTCCGTCCGATACATACGACAGAGCATCTCCGCCGTTGTTTTGGTAGTGCTGTAAACGTCTTTCGGCTCCGGAGGCTCATCTTCCAGAATTGGTTTACCATGCATGGGCCGAAGCTGGAACACCGATCCAGTACTCACCATGATTATCCGCTGCCACTTATTCAGTCGTGCTTGTTCCAACAGGTTTGCGGTGGCAGTAACGTTGGCATCAAAAGCGCCTCTTGGATTAGGTCGTGCGAAGGCTTCGTTTGGGATCGCGGCACAATGGATACAACGATCTATCTTGTGTCGTTTGACGAGCTCAGCCACAGCTTCACGGTTTATGAGGTCGCAAAAGACCCATCTGCTAGTCCCTCTCAAGTCTCCGACGATGGGTGGTGGCTCGCTGCCCCGATAAGTAGCCACAACTTCGAGACCTTGTGCTAGAGCCATTCTTGCGACACCACTACCGATGTGGCCTCCGGCACCTGTTACCAACAAAACCATGGCCTTAACTCAAGGGTTTCATGATTTGCTCACGATAAGCTGAACTGGTCTGCAATCTTTTGTACCAGTCTTTCAGGGCGGGGAATTCTGGATGGGGAACATCAAGGGCGTACCAACGATAGACCACGGCACCCACAGGAATATCGGTGGCCGTAAGCTTTGGACCAAGCAGATAGTCTTTGTCTCGTAAATGACCATCAAGGATCGCCATGTGTTGTTCCATGTTTTCGGCGGTGCGACTTATCAGTTCAGCGTCTTGCTGATCTTTTGGCGTTCTGATCAGACTCAAAAAAAGTGGCCCCAAATCCAACATAACTGTTGTTTGCTGCCAGTCCATCCATTGTTCCATCAAGGCTTTCTGTTGGGGATCTGTTGGGTAAAATTCTTCTGGGCCATAACGCTCTGTCAAGTAGCGGATAATGACGTTTGACTCCCATAGGACGAAGCCATCGTCTTCTATTGTTGGGATCGTACGGTTGGGGTTGAGATTGGCGAACCATTCTTCGTTGTTAACGCCGATCTGCAAACCCGCATCAATGCGCTGATAGTGGATGTTCAATTCCTCAACGGTCCATAGAACCTTTTGAACATTGATTGAATTTGTACGACCCCAAATCTTTAGCATCTCACTTTCCCTTCCAAACGGGTGTGCGCTTTTCAAGGAAGGCCAGCGATCCTTCTTTAGCATCCTCGCTTTCGAGCATAGCTTCATAGGCCGGATAAGAAGTAGCGAAGGCAGCTTCCAATGAGGAGGCCTCTAACCCCTTTTGCATCATCTCTTTAGTGGCTTGATGAGAGAGCGGCGCGCATGCCAAAAGCTTATCGACGAGACCTTCGACTACAGTGTCAAATTCTTCTCGTGCTACGACGCTGTTGATTAGCCCCAAAGCTAGCGCCTTTTCCGCGCTGAAAAGCTGTCCTGTTAGTGCGACTTCCATAGCGGCCTTCATCGGTAGTTGACGGGCCAAACGATGGAGACCACCGGCGGCGGCCAGGCCGATTTTAGCTTCTGGCAGGCCGATTTTGGCCGTGGAAACAGCAATCGCCATGTCACAGGCTAGGACCATCTCTAGACCCCCGCCTATCGCATGGCCGTTGACAGCGGCGATTATAGGCTTCTTCAAATCGAAGCGCTCGGCCAACCCTCCAAATCCAGTGGGTGGCATATCATCTCCTCCCATTTCTGAACGGACTTTGAGGTCGGACCCGACACAAAAGGCTTTGTTCCCGGAGCCACGAAGGACTGCCAATTTTAATGAATCATTATCAGAAAATTCGTTGAAGGCCTGGTGAAGTTTGAGATGAGAAGCTGGATCCAAAGCATTCAGCACATCGGGACGGTTGATTGTCAGATAGAGAACGCCGTTTCTTTGCTCAAGGATGATGGTCTCGTCGTCGCTCATAACATGATCCGTTGTCCTGTTTTTGCGGCGTCAAAAACTGCCAGTGTGGCTCTGAGCGTTGCTGTGGCATCTCTGGCTGTGATGCGGGGTTCTTCCTTGCCTTGGATAACAGCACAGAAATGGGCGATTTGATCGGCATAAGCGTTGATCATATTGTGCTGCATTTCCTCGGCCATCATAGCGTGGTTCCAGTCCGGGGTCTGACCATCATGGTGCCACAGAGTCAGGTTAGGGAAGTCCAATGCGGCCTTGGTGCCGATGAAGCGAATACAATTTTGACCTGTCTTCGGGAACGCGGGTGTTTCACCGGTCGAGAACTCCCAAGCCCAGGGTGAAGTCGCCTGGTCAGAAACAACGAAAGTCCCGATCGCACCATTTGTAAACTTCAAAACCATAGCGGCGGCGTCTTCTTTTTCGAAGTTCCAGACCTTGTGAGAAACCTCCGCTGAGAGCGACTCAAGTTCTCCGCAGATAAAGCGCAGATAATCCATCTCGTGGATCAAGTTGGTAAGGACAGGGCCAGCCTCCCATTTCTTGCGCCAATCTTGGTCGTAGTAAGATTTGTTTTTGCGTGCAGACCAGATGCCCGATACAGCAACCAGGTCTCCGAGCTCACCGGACTGTACGATGTCACGTGCCTTCAAAACCAATGGATAGTACCGGCGATGATGCCCGACCAATACATTCAAGCCCTTCTCTTCTGACTTAGCGACAGTCGCTTCAGCCTGCTCCAGGGTTGGCATAATTGGTTTTTCGACCAGCACATGAACGCCCGCATCCAGCGCTTCAAGCGTTGGCGGTGCATGATATTCTGTTGGCGTTGAGACGATGACGCCGTCTAGGTTTTCGGCAGCCAACATTTCAGCAGTGCTTTGATACAAGGGCACGGCCATTTCATTGGCGAGACCTTGACCACTAGGGGCTGGGTCCGCAACGGCAACGAGTTCCGCCTCTGCAACTTCCTTCATGGAGCGCGCGTGACGGTGACCAATGACGCCACCTCCAACTATGCCTAGGCGGACGGTCATAAAGGGTTCTCCAGATAAAGATTTTTGTTAGAGGTGGTCATATTTGGATCAATGATTGGCGCGAAGTCCATCTGATCCAAAATATCCGTTTGCAGGTCTACGCCTGGTGCGATCTCGATTACATGCAGGCCATCGGGTTTAAGTTCGAAAACACAACGCTCCGTGACGTAGATCGTTTGATGCCCCTGTGCGAGAGCTTGTTTTCCGGAAAAGGTGATTTGCTCAACTTGTTTGACCATTTTTCGCACGGCACCCTGCTGTTCAATCTTCAGTGATCCGTCGCCGGTCTTCAGTTTGGCTCCTTTAGCGTCAAAGGTACCAACAAAGACAACTTTGCGCGCGTTCTGGGCAATGTCGATAAACCCGCCTGGTCCAACCGTCGTACCTCCAAGCTTCGAGACGTTCACATTGCCCTCTTGGTCGATTTCACCAAAGCCTAGGAATGCGATGTCTAGCCCTCCGCCAGAGTAGAAATCAAACTGAGAGGGCCCATCAATCATGCAGCTAGGGTTTTGTGCATAGCCAAAGAGCGTACCTGTTAACAGGTTACCGCCATAAGTGCCGTGTTCGATGGTTTGATAATAGAGGTTCTGTTCTTCACGTGCGGCAACAATGGAGGCAACCTCGTCTGGAATACCAAATCCATAATTAATAACGGCGCCGTCAAACAGTTCTTGGTGCGCACGCCGGGCTATGATTTGACGTATCGAAAATGCAGGTGGCTCTGGTTTTGGCTGAGGAACGAATTCTTGCCCGGAGATCGTAGGATCATAAACCAAATCATAGCCTTGACGTTGGCCTTCATCGACAACGATAGCATCAACAATGGCGGAGGGAACACGGACGGACCGGGCTGAAAGTTCGCCATTCTTGACCTTTTTCCGCACCTGGAAAATGACCTTGCCGCCTGAGTTATGAGCGGCAGCGGCCATGGCGTAAATGTCAACGTTTGCAGGTTCTTCGTCCAGGCTGATATTGCCGTCCTCATCCGCGAACGAGCCTTTGAGCAAGGCGACATTCATCGGGAAGGGAAGATAGCGAAGGTAGGTTTCACCGTCGATTTCAATCAGCTTGACCAGCTCGTCTTGTGCCGCCTCATTCATCCTTCCGCCTTGTTGGCGCGGGTCAACAAAGGTACCGAGGCCAACATGCGTGATCAGGCCGGGTCTTCTAGCGGCGATTTCCCGCATGAGCTGCATAGCAACACCACCCGGCAGGACGTAGGCCTCGATTTTGTTCTCGCGCGCAAGCTCTTGCATGCGCGGCGACCAGACCCAATGACCACCAATGACTTTCTTGACCATACCTTCGTGCGCAAAGCGGTTAACACCGCGTTTGTCTCTGTCGCCAATACCGAGCGCATGGAGAACGGTCAGGTTATTGGGAACGCCAGAGGCAAGAAACTTCTTCTCGACTTCCTCGTGAAGCAGAGTGGCTTCCACGAGCCCGCCACCGCCACCAATCAAGCCGACCGAATCGCCATCATTGATGAGGTCCGCGATCTCATCTTTGCTGATGAATTTGTTCTTTTTCATGAGTAAAGTTCGATATCTGGGTTAATAGTAACCTTTGGCACCACCGCCATCGATAACAATGCCGGTGCTATGAATGTGACGTGCTGGCGGTGAACAGAGATAAGCCACCAATTCAGCGACGTCTTCTGGACGCCCGAGTCTGCGGATGCCTTCAGCTGCGACAGCTTCCTTCTCGACTTGCTCAGCGGTCTTGCCCTGTTGTTGGGCGCGGTCTGCAAAGATTGTTTCAAGGCGCTCTGTAACTGTCAGTCCAGGATGGATCCAGGTGACGTTGACATCGTCAATCAGGCCCTTTTCGCCCAAGGCTTTGGTGAAGTTGGCCAAGGCTGCGTTGACAGCACCACCCACCATAAAGTCCGCCGCAGGTGTTCTAGAAAACCCGCCGACGATGTTAATGACGTTGCCATTGTTTTCTTTCAATGACGGCCAAAGGAGCCGAGATAGGCGCACACCAGCGTGAAACTTGAGGGCAAATCCATCAACCATTTCTTCATCGGGTTGGTCGGGGAAGATCCCGCCTTTGGTGGCACCGGCGGAATGAACAAAGATATCGCACCCGCCCCATTTCGCGAGGAAAGCATCAGCGGCTGATTGACAGCCTTCCATGCTACGCAAATCGCTGGCATGGAAAGCACTTTCTGGTGCACCTAAAACATCCAGGCTGGCCGCTGCACCTGAGAGGCGTTCTTCGTTTGAAGAAGACAAAAAGACCTTTGCTCCCGCGTTAGCAAATCTTTTCGCACAGGCTAGACCGATCCCTTTTGAGCCGCCACTAACAAATACTCGTTTACCTTCAAAGCTGTGCATCAATCTTGCCTTTTGCTGAATTGGGAAATCACCTTAAGCAGATGAATCATTTCGACCATATTACGTTGCTGGTTGTTCTGCGCAGCAAATTTTTGAGACCATGAAAGAATTGATGGCCAAATTGATGTCTTATTTCTATAGATGATGGAATTGATGCATCATTAGAGCTGAAAATGACATCTGATACGCCGAAGCCGCGAATTATTGACATAGCCCTACAAGCGGGCCTGTCGACTGCAACTGTTGATCGGGTCCTTAACGAACGGCCCGGTGTTAAGGCCAAAACGGTGGCCAAAGTTAACGAGGCGATACGACAGCTCAATCTAGCATCACCCCGTCCTCAAGTTATTCCTTCCATAGCAGTTGGGATGGAGATTGACGTTTTGATTGCAGGTCGCTCAGGTTTTGCCAACGATCTCTTGGCAAAGGGGCTGAACTCTTATGCGAAACGCAGTGGGTTGCTGTTGAATTTCGACTATTCAGCGCGGATGAATGCTGAGGCTCTGGCTACTGGCCTAAGAGATTGCTTGAAACGCAAGAGTGCTGGCGTTGTTGTTCAGGCCGTTGAGCACCCTTTGGTGCGAGAGGCGATTGCCAATTTGTCAAACGAGGGCATTCCGGTAGTGGCCATACTGACACCGCTACCTGATTCAGGTGTTATCGGTTATGTCGGACTGGACAATCGCGCTGTTGGTCGGACAGCTGGCTTACTGATGGGGCGGTTTTCCAACGTTGAAGGCAGTGTAGCTTTGTTTACTGGCGGCAACATTTATCGTAACCATGAAGAGCGCGAAATTGGCTTCCGTTCAGTTATCAGGGACGAGTTTCGACATCTGAAACTCTTGCCTGATTGTCTCGGATATGACGATCCTGATAAGATCTACATGCTTACGAAAGATATTTTGGCTCAGGAAAAAGACTTAACGGGCCTGTTTAATGTCGGCAGCGGTAACAGAGGCATTGAACGCGCTCTTCTTGAATCTGGTCGCGCTAAAGAAACTACCTATATCGCGGTTAACTTTACACCTCTCACGCGACAGGCCCTGGTCCAGGGGACCATTGATGCTGTTCTACATCAAAACATGAACTACACCGCCAAAGCCGCCCTTAGAGCCATCATCGATCATTCCAGTGGTCGAACCGCTGATTTCGAACCGACTTATCTTGAGATCATCACCCGTGAAAATCTGAAGCAAGCCAAAAGCTGGGGAATGGATTTTTCTAAGTCTTAAGTTCTTGATTTTAAGTTCTTGGCATGCCTTTGGCCCGACCAGCTCGTTTTTGGGCGGCTACTCGGAAGGGAGCGTTTGGCCCTCCATAACCCTGATACCCTTTTTTTCGTTGGATGATTTCGAAGAAGAAACCTTCGCCATAGGTTTTGGAATACAACTGAAAGAATTCACCCTGCTCATCTTTGTCATACATGATGTTAAGCGCTTGCATTTCCGACAAGATGTCCTCCGTTAAATCGAACCGCGCGGCGAGATCCAAATAGTAGTTCGGGGAAATCTCTAAGGCTTCAAATCCCTTATTCTTCATGGCTCTTGCGGTTCCGAAGATGTCTGACGACTCAAAAGCCAAGTGTTGAACAGCAGAACCAAATGAACTTGCCAGATGCTGTCCGGCAAATGTGCGGTGGCTTTCGGCCCCATTAAGGGTGATGCGAAGTAGCGAATTTTTCCCTTCTACGGCCTGGCTTCTAACCAGACCACCGGGATCAACAACGTCGACGAGTGGTGTTTTGGTTGCGTCGAAAATGGATGTATAAAAGAGTGTCCAAGAGAGCATCTCATCGTAGTTCATGGTTTGGGCTATGTGGTCTACCCGTTTGAGTTTGGCATCTGTCGCTGCTTTGGTCGCGTCTTCAATGAGTATGAATTCTCTTTCCCAGACTTTAGAAAGTTCGCTCCTTTCGTCGACGAAATGAAGCAGGCTCCCTCCAACACCACGAATGGCGGGGATGGTTAACTCATTTGGACCAACCGTTTGGGAGAAGGGGTCCGCCCCTAGCGCTGTTGCTCGTTTCCAAGCCTCTTCAGCGTTCTCCACTGCCAGGCCGACGTCACAAACGCTGGTTCCATGGGTGACGTAAGCTGAATGTGCAAAGCCTTCCTTTTCGGTATTAATGACAATTTTAATGTCGTTTTGAGTCCAAAGATCCACCGATTTTGAAACATGCTTATGACTGTTTATGAAACCCATTTGGTTGAGTAAGGAACCCAAAACTTCTGCTTCCGCTTCATCGGTTGTGAATTCAACGAACTCAATTCCCTTGGATGTCGCTGGTGCAGGGATAGAGGGAAGAGCCAACTTCAGGTCCGGTGATGAACGGTTGACTTGATCCATTAAATTAACAAGGGAACGATATCCATCCTGAGCCACCAGCTTAGGACTTCCACCGCGGAATTGATCGTTAAAAATCTCAAGAGAAAGCGGTCCTGAATAGCCCGTTGCCATCACGGCCTTCATGAAGGAAAGGAGATCCAAATCGCCCTCGCCTGGCATGTTCCGGAAGTGGCGTGACCAATAGAAGAGATCCATTTCAATCAGAGGGGCATCAGCCAATTGCAGAAAGAAGATCTTGTCCGCCGGAACCGATCGGATGGATTCACTATCGATGCCGCGACCCAGGGTGTGAAAACTGTCTAAGATCAATCCGATATTGGGATGGTTGGCCCGACGGACAATTTCCCAGGCGTCACGGTGATCCCAAACATGTTTTCCCCACGCCAGAGCTTCGTAACCGACACGAATGGATTTCTTTGCTGCGCGCTCACCCAGTTCACTGAAATCGTCCGCTGCACGATCTATACCCCCAAGAGCTTTTGGATGTAGGGAAGAGCAAATCAAAACAAGATCGGTCCCCAGCTCATTCATCAAATCGAATTTGCGCTCCGCACGATCAAAAGCTTTAGTGCGCTCAGGCTCTGGAAGCCCTTCGAAGTCACGGAAAGGTTGGAAAAGGGTGATTTCCAACCCGTGGTCTTTGATTATTCGTCCGACTTCCTTTGGTCCGCCATCGAAGGCTAAAAAATCCTGTTCGAAAATTTCTACACCGTCAAAACCTGCGTCAGCAATGGCGGATAGTTTCTCTCTCAGTTCTCCTGGGACAGAGACTGTTGCAATGGAAGTTTTCATGTTTTGACGATCCTTCTATTGATCCTGAGAAGTTCCCCAGAAGCCTTCTAACCAAATTGCTTAGGCTCTCTTTATGCCAATCAGGGAGAGTAAATCAACAGATGATGTTTATAAATATAATTTTGATGCATCAAAAATAGCCAAGCAGCACCACTACTTTTTTTGTTGCTTTGGCTAGTTTGGCGGAATCCTGCCATTTTGTTCTGCGCTGCCAAATTGTCAGTTGCTGTCAAAAGAAGCTCACGATAGAGTTCATGTCAGTGGCTAAAGTGGCCACTATTTTGATCCTGAAAGAAAGCCTGCATCATGACAGTGAACGCTAACTGGTCTTACCCCACCGCTATCCGTTTTGGCGCGGGTCGCATTGCTGAAATTGGCGAAGCCTGTAAAGTGGCAGGTATGTCAAAGCCCTTGCTAGTAACGGACAAAGGGTTGGCCGTTTTGGAGATCACAACGGGGACGCTTGATTTGATGGAGGCTGCGGGTCTGGGTAGAGGCCTGTTCAGTGATGTCGATCCTAATCCAAATGAAAAGAATGTCGAAGATGGCTTGCGGGTTTACCGTGAAGGTGGGCATGATGGTGTTATAGCATTTGGCGGTGGTTCCGGTTTGGATCTTGGAAAAATGCTCGCGTTCATGGCGCGGCAGACTCGGCCGATTTGGGATTTTGAAGATATCGGCGATTGGTGGACGCGGGCTGATCCAGACGGCATTGATCCAATCGTGGCTGTTCCGACAACAGCAGGCACAGGCTCTGAGGTTGGGCGTGCGAGCGTCATCACTAACTCCGTCACTGCAGAGAAAAAGATCATCTTCCATCCGAAAGTCCTACCGGCTGTCGTGATTTGCGATCCGGAACTGACGGTCGGCATGCCTAAAATGATCACGGCCGGAACCGGTATGGACGCTTTCGCCCATTGCCTGGAGGCCTTCTGCTCACCCCACTACCATCCTATGTCACAAGGCATCGCGCTAGAGGGTTTGAAGCTGGTTAAAGACAACTTGTTGACCGCCTACAACGATGGCGCAAACCTGGACGCCCGTGGCAACATGATGAGCGCCGCTGCGATGGGGGCTACAGCCTTCCAAAAAGGCTTGGGTGCAATTCATGCTATTTCCCATCCCATCGGCGCCAACTATCATACCCACCACGGCACAACGAATGCGGTTGTGATGCAGGAGGTGCTTAAGTTTAACCGTTCAGCTATCGAGGATAGGCTCGGTATGGCTGCAAACTATTTGGATATTGCTGGCGGTTTTGACGGCTTCTTTGTATTTGTTGGCGAGTTAAACGAAGCCTTGAGTATTCCCAAAAACTTAACTGAACTTGGGCTGGTCAATCCAGATATCGACCGCTTGGTGAAAGGAGCTTTGATCGACCCTAGTACCGGCGGCAACCCTATTGAAATGACGGCAGAGAACACAAGAGCGTTGATTGAAGCTTGTCTTTAATCCGTGCGACGGAGCCTGCAATTTGTCTAAAGCCGTCATCTGGAGTGCTGCTATCAAGATAGTCTGATTTTTGAAGCTCTTGTATAGGGGATTTAACGGCGCTTTTGGTTTCCCATGCGCTCACAAAAATGACTCTTACAGGTAGCTTCATGACTTCTCATTACAGCGACAATCGTAAAATCGATCCGACTAAAGGCGCGTTGTTAGGCGACAACACGCCCAATGACAACAATCGCATCGAAATTGGGCCAACGCAGTTGGCCTTTGGTGAATGGGAAGCGGCTGGACTGGTTTTGCCAGACCTTCAACGCATGCGAGAATTCCGCTGGAAACGCCTTACCCAGCACATTGTTGATCGCGACCTGGCTGGCATGTTGATGTTCGACCCGCTCAACATTCGCTACGCCACCGACAGCACAAACATGCAACTGTGGAATACGCACAATCCTTTCCGCGCGGTGCTGCTCTGTGCGGATGGCTACATGGTCATTTGGGATTACAAGAACTCACCCTTCCTATCGACGTTTAATCCGCTAGTGAAGGAACAGCGTTCAGGCGCTGACCTATTCTACTTTGACCGTGGTGACAAAATTGACGTCGCCGCTGATGTCCTCTCCAACGAAATTAGAGTCCTCTTGGAAGAACATGCCTCGGGTAACAAACGATTGGCGGTGGACAAAATCATGCTGCACGGTTTGCATGCACTGCAGGCGCAAGGGTTTGAAATTTTGCCGGGCGAAGAGGTCACCGAGAAATCCAGATCCATCAAAGGGCCAGACGAAATCATGGCCATGCGCTGCGCCCATGATGCTTGCGAGAAAGCCGTCCAGGCGATGGAAGATTTCGCGCGTGAAATAGTGCCTCAAGGCAATACCTCGGAAGATGATATCTGGGCCGTGCTTCATGCTGAGAACATCAAACGTGGTGGTGAGTGGATTGAAACACGCTTGTTGGCATCCGGTCCGCGCACCAATCCTTGGTTCCAGGAATGTGGTCCGCGCATTGTACAGAACAACGAGATCATCGCTTTCGATACGGATCTGATTGGCAGTTACGGTATTTGCATCGACATTTCTCGTACGTGGTGGGTCGGTGACGAAGCGCCTCGGCCTGATATGGTTTATGCGATGCAACATGCCCACGAGCACATCATGACGAACATGGAGATGCTGAAACCAGGCGTTACGATCCCCGAACTCGTCGAAAACTCACATCGTTTGGACGAGCAGTTCCAGGCTCAAAAATATGGATGTCTGATGCATGGTGTTGGTCTTTGTGATGAATGGCCTTTGGTCGCCTATCCTGACCAAGCGGTGCCGGGTTCATTTGACTATGCGCTGGAACCAGGCATGGTGCTTTGTGTTGAGGCGGCTGTTGGCGCTGTCGGCGGTGACTTTTCTATCAAACTAGAGGACCAGGTCCTAATCACAGAAGACGGCTACGAGAACCTCACCACCTATCCATTCGATGATCGTTTGATGGGACGTTAGTTCGCTGCAATCTGACTGTCCCTTACCTTGCGCCAGGTCACCTATCCCTAGAGGGCACGTAAGTGCCCGAAGGATCTCTTTGAAGTTTTAGCTTGGTCGCGAGGGGAAATTTCGCGCTCGTTTCAAACAGATCCTTCGTCACATCGCTCATCCAGGAACAGCGACTCCTTGGGCTACGCCGGATTCTAGCTGCCCCAATACAAACGCATGGGGTTATCAACGAGCAAGGCTTGTTGCAGCTCTGCTGTTGGTGCGATGTGTGGGATTACATCTGCGAGAACGCCCTCATCGGGAACATGAGACTTCATGTTGGGGTGTGGCCAATCGGTACCCCAGAGTACACGATCCGGAAAACGCTGTACTAAGTGGCGAGCAAAAGGGATGACATCCTTGTAGGGCGGGCCAGCAACAGTTAAACGCTCAGGACAGGAGACTTTGGTCCAGATGTTTTGATTCTCTTCGAGAAGCGAGGTAAATGACTGAAAATCAGGGTGATCAACACCCTTGGTCACATCAGGCCTGCCCATGTGATCAACAACCACGGTCGTTGGGAGTTGTTTCAAAAAGGGCTTAAGATCTTCTAAGTCCGGCGCTTCGAAGTAGACGACAATGTGCCAGCCAAGTTTGGCAATCCTCTCTGCAATGCCAAGAAAGACTTCTTTGGGCGTCGAATCAACCAAGCGCTTAACAAAGTTAAAACGCACGGCCCGAACCCCGGCCCGGTCCATGACGTTGAGTTCTTCGTCAGTGATGTTTGGTGAAACAACGGCGACGCCACGTGCCAATTCCCCAGCGGTGACAAGTGCATCGACAAGAGCGTCGTTGTTACGACCATGGCAGGAGGCTTGGACAATGACGTTGCGCTCGAAGCCCAGGTAATCCCTCAGTTCAAACAGTTTCTCTTTGGGCGCATCACAAGGTGTGTATTTGCGCTCCGGCGCGTAAGGAAATGTCTTCGCCGGACCGAAGACATGGCAATGGGCATCGACCGCGCCTACTGGGGCAACAAAGGTTGGCTTGGCAGGGTTTGGGTGAAAGGGAAGGTAATCGGGATCCATGTCTTTACTCCGAAGCGAAAATGGTGCCGTCAAACAGCTTGCGAGCTGTGCGAAGGATGGCGGTGGAAGCAACAGTGCCTTGATCATCTATGTGAGCGACGACTGTTGTTTGTCCGATAGGGTGTTCTATAGCTAGATTTTTTTGTGAACCGTCTGGAATGTCGGCCATTGCAAAAGCTGGGCTGTTTTCAAGAAGGCAAGCAGTTGCCACCGACACTGCACCCAAAACGCCAATAGAAGCATGACAGCGATGAGGGATGAAAGTGCGAGTGGAGATCGTTCTGCCCTTTCTAGCAGGTGAAACCATCGTCATTTTGGGAACCGTTTTGTCTTTCACATCACCCAAATTCATGAGCGGGCCACAAGCCAAACGAAGTTTTTCAAGTTTGTCACGAAGCGCTGAATTGGCTTCTAGCTCTTCACGAGTTTCAGTGCCCTTGATACCCATGTCAGAGGCCAACATGACAACGCAAGGCATACCGTTGTCGATCATCGTTACAGGCACCCCTTCGATGAGGTCGACTTCATTGCCAGTTGGCAGTAAAGCACCACAGCTTGATCCTGCAGTGTCCTTGAACTCAATCGCAACCGGGGCAGACGTACCAGGCACCCCGTCAATCATTGCGTCGCCAGCATAGGAGACAGAACCATCAGGCGTTTGGACAGTTGAAACCGCGACTTGAGCCGTGTTTTCCATGAAAATGGAAACTCTCGTTTCGCCGATCTCAGGTTTGACAAGTCCGCGCTCAATCGCGAACGGTCCGACGCCTGCCAGGATATTGCCGCAGTTCTGAGCGTCCGTAACGACGGCTTTATCGACCATGACCTGAAGGAACAGATAATTCACGTCCACGCCGGGTCGATTGGACGGTGAAACAACCGCGACTTTAGAGGTCAAGGGATCCGCGCCACCCATACCATCAATCTGGCGATCATCAGGAGAGCCCATGACGGAGCGCAAAAATCGGTCGCGTGCTTCCTGATCCTTCGGCAAGTCAGAGGCTAGAAAGTAACCACCTTTGGAGGTGCCACCCCGCATCCACATGCAGGGCGCGGAGCTAGACATACTTGAGACCTTTTTCAGCGAGGCGGTCGCGCATTTTATACATATCGAGACCAAGAACGCCTGATGCCAGTTGTTGGCGTTTGGCTTCTTCGTTGGCGACCCGTTCTTGGGCATTCTTTAGAACTGTTTCCGCTTCCTCACGCTTAACCACGCAAACCCCATCATCATCAGCCACGATGATGTCACCAGGATCAACAGCGGCGCCGGCACAAACGATTGGCACATTTACAGAACCGAGCGTCTCCTTGACGGCACCCTGAGCGTGAACCGCCTTTGACCAAACAGGAAACTTCATTTCGGTAAGGTCTTTGATATCCCTCACACCGGCATCAATGACCAGGCCAACACCACCGCGCGCCTGCATAGAGGTTGCCAGTAAGTCACCAAAGTAGCCGGCGTCTGACGGAGAGGTAACAGCTAGTACCAAGATATCGCCTGCATGAATTTGTTCGATGGCCACATGAACCATCCAGTTATCGCTGGGTGGGGCGAGGATGGTCACGGCAGAGGCAGCAAGACTGGTGCCGGAATAGATAGGACTCATGTATGAAGCCATCAGGCCTTTGCGACCCTGCGCCTCATGGACTGTGGCGACCCCACATTCACCGAGTGCTTTGATAACTGCCGGATCGGCACGGTCAATGTTTTGCACGACGACAGCCATTAGAGTTCATCCACACAAGTCGGGTAAATCGCTTGGAAACCTTCAGCGTATTTAGCAGGGCGACCGCCTGCTTGGCCGCCGGAGTTGCGACGGAAATGATTGCCGCGGTTTTCCGCAACGTTAGTGTAATAGTTCCAGAGGTGCTCCTGGCCTTGCATACATTCGATGGCCGCTCGTTTCTTGTCCCAGACATCAGTGATATCGAGGAACACGTTGGGCTTCCATCCCATCTGCTCGGTTTGATGAGGCTCAAAGAGGTAAAGCTGTGGAGCACCTAAGACCTTTTCACCGGGATTGTGGCCCCAAGCCTGCGCGATCATCCGACACTCCATGGCCACTTCAGTGGCGTACATGTGGTCAGTATTGTACGGGTCATATTGTGAGTGGGACATCATGAATTTTGGCTGTACCGCGCGAATGATATCAACCAGTTTGAACTTGGCTTCGCGGTCTAGATTGAGCGGGTAGTCGCCCAAGTCCATGAAAAGGATATCGTGGACATCGAGCGCTTTGGCCGCTGCTTCGGCTTCTTTACGGCGCTCTGTTTTGACTTTCTCTAGCGTACAACCCTCTTGTTTCCAGAGTTTGGCAGACTCACCGCGTTCACCATAAGAAAGACAAGCCACTGTAACGTCGTAGCCCTTGGCTTGATGCAAAGCGATGGCACCACCGGCGCGCCAAACAAAATCAGCGGCGTGGGCGGATATTACTAAAGCGGTTTTCTTGTCACTCATTTTAAACTCCTGAACATCAAATCTGTTCGTACTATGGCGGAGCGTATAGGAAAATCCTATTTCAAAGTCGCGACAGGCTATAAGTTTTGGCTATATCCGGTTGCCAATTGACGGTAAACAGTTTGGGTAATGGATCACCTTAAACTCAACATCCGGCATCTGAGAGCCTTTTGCGAAGTTGCTGAATGCCACTCGATCAGCTTGGCCTCTGGCCGCGTGCACATTTCACAACCAGCAATTTCTCAAGCTTTGAGCAAGCTTGAAGCCCAGCTTGAAACCGCGCTGTTCCGTCGTCGCAATTCTGGTATGCATTTGACGGTATCGGGCGAGCGGTTTTTTGCACGTGCTTCAGCAGCACTTAATTTTTTGGAAGACGGTTGTTTGCTTGCCTTGAAGCAAGCAAAGGGACTGCGAACCAAAGAAACCGCTGATTTTGTTCTGTTGATCACGACAGCGCAATTGCGCTCGCTTTTAGCACTAGCCGCGACGTCGAATTTTTCGTTGGCAGCAAGAGCCATATCAATTTCTCAGCCCGCTTTGCACAGAACGGCGAGAGATCTTGAAAAAGTGACGGCGCTGGTTCTGTTTAAGACCGCTACGCAGGGGGTTGAATTAACACCAGCGGCAGAGGTGTTGGCACGATATGCCAACCTAGCTTTTGCTGAACTCAATCAAGCCTTGAGTGAAATCGCTGAATTGTTGGGTAAAGATCGAGGAACGCTGGTGATCGGTGCCTTACCTTTGGCCCGTTCATTCTTGCTGCCCAACACAATCAATGAGCTTCTTGAACATATCCCTGATGTGAACGTTTCAGTCGTGGACGGTCGTTATGATGATCTGCTCCATGGCTTGAGGTATGGAGAGCTGGATATGATGATCGGGGCGTTGAGAGATCCGCTGCCAGTCGATGATATCCGTCAGGAGGCTCTGTTCAGTGATCCGTTGGTTGTAGTGACGGATGTTAATCACCCTCTTCAGAATAAAGAGAATCAATTATCGCTCACTGAGTTAAACTCTTATCCTTGGATCGTTCCGAGAATAGGTACACCAACGAGAGCTTTTTTTCAGAAACTGTTTCAAGAAGCAGGCGCATTGGAGCCCAAAAGGTTGATTGAGACCAGCTCGATGGCCTTGGCACGAGGGCTCGTCATAGGCAGCGAACGACTGGCGATCATGTCCGCGCAACAGGTTCATTTTGAAATCAACCAGGGGCTCTTTGCTAAACTGAATGTGGATACGGCGTCAACATCACGTGATATTGGCCTGACTTTACGCGCTAATTGGCGACCGACGGAAGCACAAGCTTTGCTCATAAAACTGTTGAAGCAATCGGTTGTTCGGGAATTTGGTAGCGGCGAAGGCTATTCAAAAAATGAATAGCTTAAACCTCAAACGAACTTTACGGGCTTGGCACTAGAGTGATAGGTCTTGAGAAATCAAATGAGAGTTTATCTTGAGCAATAGAAGACAAATCGCACTGATTGGATTTGGGGAAGCGGCAACTGCCTTTGTTAAAGGCTGGGGCCAGCGCTTGAACGCTAATTTCTCCGCCTACGATATCAAGACCGAAACAGAGGCAAGCAAAGCTAGGATGCTAGTGAATTACGCTGAGCATTCTGTAACAGCTGGTTGGTCAAACGCAGAAGCGGTCGAAGGTAAAGAAGCAGTTTTTTCTTTTGTAACGGCCGACCAATCTTTGAAGGCTGCTGTGGCTACCGGAAACGCTATCGAGAAGGATGCCTTTTTCTTTGACTGTAACTCTTGTTCACCCGGTACAAAAAAACAAGCAGCGGCTTTTATCGAAGCAGCCGGTGGGCGCTACGTTGATGTTGCTGTCATGGCACCAGTCTATCCGGCGTTGAACAAAACACCAGTTTCAATCTGTGGACCCCATGCGACGGAGGCCTTTGAACTCATGACGGCTTTGGATATGAATCCAACCTTGGTTGAGGGCGGTGTTGGCGTCGCCTCATCTACTAAGATGGTTCGTTCCATCATGATGAAGGGGCTGGAGGCGCTGATGATGGAATGTGTCCTCGCTGGTCGAAAGGCTGGTGTTGACCGTGCGGTTCTAGAGTCGCTTGAGAAAACCTACCCTGGGTTTGGCTGGCAGGAAAAAGCCGCCTACATGGCGGAACGTGTCATGGTCCATGGCAAACGTAGAGCAGCAGAAATGCGAGAAGTCACCAAGACGGTCGAAGAACTTGGCCTGGTCAGCCGCATGGCTCCAGCCACAGTTGATTGGCAACAGGCTATCGGTGATCTTGAATTGGATCCAGCGGAAGACGATTACCCTTCACGGGCAGATAGAATATTGCAGGCTCTGCAGCCTGACAAAGAAAGGTAAAGATATGGCGAAAGAATATGAAGATATTCCGGGCACTTTTGTGTTTGACGCAGACCGATCCCGAGAGGGCTATCATCTCAACATGTTCTGTATTTCGTTGAGGTTGGCCGAAAATAGGGAGGCTTTTAAGGCTGATCCAGAAGCTTACATGGCTCTGTACCCAATGACGGACGCGCAACGCCAAGCTGTTCGAGATCGAGCCTGGAACGGTATGTTGGAACTAGGCGGCAATATCTACTACACCGCCAAACTCGCAGCCAATGACGGCATCACTTTTCAGGAACTAGCCGCCAAAATGACCGGCATGGCCAGTGAAGAGTACAGAGACATGATGGTAAAGGGTGGCCGATCCATTGAAGGCAACCGATCCAAAATCGAATGGGAGAACAAATAGTGGCTTATGTTAAAGCGGGTGTCGGCTGTTCCCACGTTCCAGCCATTGGTGTCGCTATGGACACTGGCATCACAGAGCAACCCTATTGGCAGCCGGTTTTCAAGGGCTTTGAAAAATCACGTCAGTGGATGAAAGACAACAAGCCGGATGTGATTTTCTTGGTTTACAATGATCATTGCACAGCCTTTTCGGCAGAGGTTATTCCCACGTTCGCGCTTGGATGTGCCGCGGAGTTCCAACCAGCAGACGAAGGCTGGGGTCCGCGCCCCGTGCCTGTTGTCAAAGGTCATCAGAAGTTGGCGAGCCACATCGCACAGTCGGTCATTCTTGATGAGTTTGACCTTACCATAATGAACAAGATGGAAGTGGACCATGGGTTGACAGTTCCTTTGTCAGTCATGTTCGGCGACGTTGAAGATGAGTGGCCCTGTCCGGTCATTCCTTTGGCCGTTAACGTGGTGCAGTATCCGGCCCCAACCGGCAATCGCTGTTATCAATTGGGTAAAGCCGTACGCCGGGCGATTGATTCTTATGAGGAAGATATCAATGTGATGGTCTTTGGCACGGGTGGTATGTCGCATCAGTTACAGGCCCAACGCGCTGGCTTGATCAACCCAGAATTCGACAAACGTTTCCTTGATCTCCTCACTGAAGACCCTGTAGCGGGCTCACAGATAACCCATCTGGAGTACATGCGCGAAGCAGGCTCGGAAGGCATTGAGCTTGTCATGTGGCACGTGATGCGTGGTGCCTTGAATGAGAAGGTTGAAGAGGTTCATCGACATTATCATGTCCCTGCTTCTAATACGGCAGTTGGACACGTCATTCTTGAAAACAGGTAAAAACATATGCGTATTTGTGTAGCGGGTGCCGCAGGTGCCTTCGGAAAGAAACACCTCGATGCTTTGAGCGCCATTGATGGTGTTGAAGTAACGTCAATCGTGGGACGAACAGAGGAAACAATTGTTCCTTTTGCCAAAGAACGCGGTATTGGGCATGCCACCACCGATCTGAACGAAAGCTTAGCGCGTGATGATGTTGATGCTGTGATCCTGTCAACACCAACACAGGTGCATGCCGCCCAATCCATCGCTTGTATGAGAGCAGGTAAGCATGTGCTGTGCGAAATTCCCATGTCGGACAGTTTGGCTGATGCAGAAGAAGTGGTGAAGGTTCAGGCTGAAACCGGTGTTGTGGGTATGGCGGGTCAAGTTCGCCGCTTTAACCCTTCGCACCAATGGATTCACAACAAGGTCAAAGCTGGCGCGCTTAACATTCAGCAGATGGATGTTCAGACTTACTTCTTCCGTAGAACCAATACCAATGCCGCTGGCGGTCCACGAAGTTGGACGGACCATCTTCTGTGGCACCATGCTTGCCACACCGTTGATCTGTTCATGTATCAAACCGGCGATGTACCAACTGAGATTTTTGGCCTTCAGGGTCCCAAACATCCAGATCTTGGCATCGCCATGGATATGACGATTGGTATGAAAAATCCATCCGGCGCTTTGTGCACCCTGTCTCTTTCATTCAATAACGATGGACCGTTCGGTACTTTCTTCCGATATATTTGTGATAACGGGACCTATGTTGCTAGTTATGATGATCTGTATGACGGTTGCAATAACCCGATTGATTTGTCCGGCGTCGCTGTTTCCAACAACGGCATTGAGCTCATTGATCGTGAATTCATTTCAGCTATCAGAGAGGAAAGAGAACCAAACGCTTCTTTCCGCCAAACACTGCCAGCGATGAAGGTTCTTCATCAGATTGAAAAGACAATGGGGGCCTAAATTGAAGTTCTTTTCCAGCAAAAACCGTCCTGTCCATCTCGGCGGACTGCCGCTGGAAAATCTTGCTCGAACTCAAGGCTCAATCGAACTAGAGGGGGTGCCAGCGATGGTGCCCCTTTCTTTTTCCAGAGACAATGGTCCTCAATCGATTGTTGCTGCCATGGGTGAGTACCAGGCAATGTTGGATGCCATCCGCATTGGTGTTGTTAACCCTAAGCGAGCTGAATGCCCGGACGACCTGACAGAGCGTGCCAACCATCTCAAAGGCTTCGGCTATTTTTGTGATGCCACGATGGTCGGTGTTTGCAAGCTGCCTGATGCGGCGCTACTGAAGCAACCGATCAGAAATCCAGCGATCGATCAGCTGGCTGAAGATTTGCGAACGAAACAGACGACGACTTTGTCATCTGGCATCGATGTGATCATGGCTGACCTGAAGGAGTCGATGTCGGTAGCGCCTTCATCCATTGAGGGCCATAGCCATGCGGTTGTGTTCCTCTATGAATCGCCTAGGGAACCAGGACAGCAGGAGGACGGTTGTGAATGGATACAAGATGCTTTGGCCGAACGTTCGGCTCTTCGCGCTAATGAAACTGCGTCGGTATTAGCCAACTATCTGCGTGTGCTTGGTTACCAGGCTCGCGCGCACAGTCTTTCGACCAGTGATGTGGATCTGAACAAGCTAGCGGTCGCAGCCGGTTTGGTGGTTTCGGAACAGGGAGAGATGACCGCTCCCTTTGTTGGTCGAAAATTCGGCCTGGCCGCACTGACCACTGATTTCGCTATGGCTGAGGATATGCCCCTGGCCAGTCAAGCCTTATCGAACACAAATCGAAAGCCGCCTTATGCCAAACGTGGCTTCATCCAAGGCCTTCATCCCTTTGAAAAGCTCAAACGTGTCGAGAAACCAACGACCTTCATTGATGAAGACCGGGTACCTCGTGTGCCTAAGCGTACCGATATGTTTGCGCGCTCCCTTTTCGGGGACCTCGGTAAAGGCCCGCAAGAAAATGCCCGCAATGGCAAGTATGTTCTGAAAGCACCGACATCTGCATCTCAAAGACGGGCATTGGGCGCATTTATTCTTTTACAAGACGGCGAACCGGCACCTGAGATTGCTGAGTTCGCAACAGACGCAGAACGCAATGCCGCCAATGTCAAAGCTGCGGCCTACTTCCTGGGCTGCGACGCTGTTGGCATTTCACGCTGCCCAGAGTGGACTTGGTATTCTCATAACGCCATTGGTGAGGATGTTACGCCGCCCCACGACCAGGCGATCTCGATCATTATCGACCAGGGTTATGAGACCATGGAGGGGGCTTCGGGAGACGACTGGATTTCTTGCGCGCAATCCATGCGGGCCTATCTGCGCTTCTCCTTGTTAGGAGGCGTGATCGCCA
This sequence comes from uncultured Alphaproteobacteria bacterium, assembly GCA_905480575.1. GTDB lineage: Bacteria > Pseudomonadota > Alphaproteobacteria > UBA7985 > CAJQQZ01 > CAJQQZ01. The sequence continues at coordinate 39,823 of CAJQQZ010000054.1, forward strand.
AACATATCCGCAATCTAGGTTATTCTGCGAAGGCTCACACTGTTGTCGATGGTGACGTTCTCCAGCCACCCCTGTTACTTCTCTCAGGCATGGGCGAGGTCAGCCGAATTGGCGAGGTCATTCTCAATCCCTATCTGGGCCCAAGACTGAAGTCCGGTGTTGTCACAACAACCATGCCACTGGCGCATGACAAACCGATTGATTTCGGCATGCAAACTTTCTGCGAAAGCTGTAACAAGTGCGCTCGGGAATGTCCGTCGGGCGCGATTACGGCTGGACCGAAGCTGATGTTCAACGGTTACGAGATTTGGAAGTCTGATAGCCAACGCTGCACGACCTATCGCATCGGCACGGAAGGTGGCGCGATGTGCGGGCGGTGCATGAAAACCTGCCCTTGGAACCTAGAAGGTTTGTTTGCAGAAGCGCCGTTCCGCTGGGCAGCCATGAACATGCCGAGTACTGCCCCCTTCCTTGCCAAGCTGGATGATATGGTCGGTAACGGCGGTCTCAATCCAATAAAGAAGTGGTGGTGGGATCTAGAGGCTCAAGCGGATGGTCGTTTCCGACCCACAGAAAAAGAGGTTAACGCTCGGGATTTACAAAAGGAGTTGGACCTCAAGTATGAGGATCAAACGTTGGCGGTTTATCCAGCCAATCTCGCGCCGCACCCTTGGCCCTTTCCATTCCTCATGGACCGCGAAAAAGGCATTGAGGCCTACCAAACTATGATCACCGCCGAAGAATACAAGCTTCGGCTTGCGCGCGGTGAGACGGAAGATTTGGCTCATGAATATACCATCCCCGGTGATGCGCCGGTGGTAAGGGTTGTGATTTCAAAAGCTGAGAAAATGACGGACGATGTCACCAAATATGAGTTTCGTTCTGTCGATGGCAGTGACTTGCCGAAGTGGTCAGCAGGTGCCCATCTGGATATTGTTGTGGCGCCAGAATTCCTGCGCCAATATTCGATGTCAGGTGACCCCGCGGACAAGTCCCTTTATCAGATTGGCGTCCTACGCGAAGATGAAGGCAAGGGCGGTTCAAAGCTGATGCATCGGATCTTTAGCGAAGGCCGTAAGATCTTTATCTCCAAACCGATCAATCATTTCCCTTTAGATGAGGCTGCGACGAAGACCTTTTTGATGGGCGGCGGCATCGGTGTGACGCCAATGATTGCTATGGCCCACCGGTTGCATCGCGTCGGGGCAGAATTCGAACTCCATTATTCAGCCAAATCAAGATCGACAGCTGGCTATCTGGAAGATCTCGAGGCCGTACCCTGGAAGGATAAAGTCCACCTTCACTTCTCTGATGAGAACTCACGTGCAGATCTGCAGGCCGTTTTAGATGCCTTCAAGGAAGGGCATCATGTCTACACCTGCGGCCCAGACCGTTACATGAATTCGGTCATCGAGGCAGCGGAACAGCAGAATTTTCCAGAAGAAAACCGCCATCTGGAATATTTCTCGGTTCCAGAATTACCTGACTATGAAAACCATAACTTCACTCTCAAACTGACGAAATCAGGCAAAACACTTGCGATAGCGGCGGACCAATCGATCACCGATGTCCTGAATGAAAGCGGCTATGCAATCGACGTAAAGTGCTCCGATGGCATTTGTGGGGTTTGCCAATGTGGCTTGGTCGCTGGTGATGTCGAACACCGCGATTTTGTCTTGTCCAACAAGCAGCGGGAAAAGACGATCATTCTTTGTCAGTCCCGGGCTGCTGAACCGGATGGTGAAATAGAAATCGATCTTTGATCACTTGGTGCTGAACTATTCGCTACAGCTTTTGGCTCGCTTCGGTTAACATTTCTGGACGAACCAAAAGGAAGATTTGATGACCGATAAACTGTTGGTGGAGAAGCACGGACACATTGCTGTCCTGACACTCAACATGCCGGACCTACGCAACCCGATCACCGACCAAGATGTTGTTGAGGCTCTGGTCGTCGCTTGCGAAGACGTTTCCCAGGATATGTCTATACGCTGCGTGATTTTGACGGGCGCGGGCAAAGGTTTTTCCTCCGGTGGCAATCTTAAACACATGCAAAAAAAGTCAGGCATTTTCGGCGGTGATGCTTTGGCGGTCAAAGACGGCTACCGCAATGGCATTCAGCGCGTGCCAAAGGCGCTTTGGAATCTAGAGGTTCCTGTCATTGCTGCAGTTAACGGTCCTGCGTACGGAGCAGGTTGTGATCTCGCAATGATGGCGGACATCCGCATTGCGTCAACTAAAGCGACTTTTGCAGAAAATTTCGTAAGGGTGGGTATCATTCCCGGCGACGGCGGATCCTGGCTGTTGCCTCGGCAAATAGGCTTGAGCCGAGCCGCTGAAATGACCTTTACCGCAGAACCAGTGAAGGCCGACAAAGCTCTCGAATGGGGTTTGGTTTCTCAGGTCGTTCAGCCGGAAGATCTTATGACGGCTGCGTTGGAGCTGGCTGGTCGGATCGCCAAAAATCCACCAAAGCAGTTGCGGCTATCAAAACGTTTGATGCGTGAAGCCTTGCATATGAAGCTGGAGCCTCTGTTGGAAATGGCCGCTGCCTATCAGGGTGCCTGTCACCAAACCAACGATCACGAAGAGGCGGTCAATTCCTTGATTGAAAAGCGCGATGCAGTCTTCAACGGTGACTAAAATCTGAGGAACGAACTTATGACAAAGCAGACTAACTCAGCCTTGATTCTCATCGATATCCAAAATGATTTTTGCCCCGGTGGGAAGTTGGCCGTTGTTGATGGCGATCAGGTGGTAGCGGTTGCCAACAAGCTGCAGGTGCAGTTTGAGACAACGATCCTCACACAGGATTGGCATCCGGCTGACCACAAATCCTTTGCTTCAAACCAGAGCGGTGAAGCGTTCACCTTGATTGAAATGCCTTATGGTTCTCAAGTTCTTTGGCCGGATCATTGTATTCAAGGTAGCCAAGGGGCAGCTTTTCATAAAGACCTAGAAACAGATGGGGCTGACTTGGTTATTCGTAAAGGTTTCCGTCCAGAAATTGATTCATATTCAGCCTTTTTCGAAAACGACCATGAAACTTCGACGGGGTTGGCCGGTTATCTGCGCGAACGCGCCGTCACTAATCTTATGATGGCTGGCTTGGCCACAGATTTCTGTGTTCGCTATTCAGCGGTCGACGCTGCCAAACTGGGCTTTGAGGTCACAGTTGTGGAAGACGGATGCCGCGCGATCGACCTTGATGGTTCCTTGGACGCTGCCTGGGAAGAAATGTTGTCGTTGGGCATCAAGCGGATTCAGTCAGGAGATCTTTAAGCCTGTGCTGAGCGTTCTGAAAACCTCCTCCTTCCGTCACCTGTTCATGGCTCAGGTTGTAGCCCTGCTTGGCACTGGTCTACTGACGGTAGCGCTTGGCTTGCTGGCTTATGAGTTGGCCGGCGACTCTGCAGGATTGGTTCTGGGCACGGCCTATACGATTAAGATGGTGGCTTATGTTGGTTTGGCACCTATTGCTGCTGTGGTCACCTCTCGGATGAACCGAAAATCGGTTTTGATTTGTGCGGACTTGTGCCGGGCAGGGGTGGCGCTATGTTTGCCTTTCATTGATGCGGTTTGGCAGATCTATATATTGATCTTTGTGCTCCAAGCAGCTTCCGCCACCTTCACACCGACCTTCCAGGCGGTCATTCCCGATATTCTGAAAGATGAAAAAGACTACACCAGCGCTTTATCACTTTCCCGCTTGGCCTATGACATCGAGAACTTAGTGTCCCCCGCTTTAGCCGGACTGTTACTCACGGTGATCTCGTTCCATTGGTTGTTCTTCGGCACAGTATTCGGGTTTGTCGTTTCTGCTTTGCTCGTGCTTGTAACTGTGATCCCCCCCTTGCTCAAAAAAGCAGAAGAAGGGACATTTTGGAACCGTGTGACGCGCGGCAGTAAAATCTATCTCGCGACACCGAGGCTACGAGGTTTGCTTTCGCTGAATCTCGCCATTGCTGCGACAGGATCAATGGTACTCGTGAATACAATCGTCTTTGTTCGTTCTAGTTTCGAAGGGTCAGAGCAAGATGTCGCCATTGTCTTTGCTTGTTATGGTGCAGGTTCAATGATTGCGGCTTTTGCTCTGCCATCTGTGCTTGAGCGGATGCGCGATTGGCCAGTGATGATGGTCGGTGGCCTTGGATCGACGGTTGTCACTTTGACTTTTGCGCTGATCTTCTTGACCAAAGGATTGCCGAGTTGGCCGGTTTTTCTCGCTACTTGGGCTGTGCTTGGGCTATTGGGCTCCCTAGTGATGACACCCTCGGGTCGCTTGCTGCGCCGGTCGGCACACAGTGAAGATAGGCCTGCGCTCTTTGCGGCACAGTTCGCTCTCTCTCATGCCTGTTGGCTGATTGCTTATCCAACTGCGGGATACTTCGGTAAATGGTTTGGATTGGGCGCGACGATGGTTGTTCTCGCTGGTCTCGCACTATTGGGTTGTTGGGCCGTCTACTGGTTTTGGCCATCAAAACCACAACAGGTACTGGAACACAGCCATGATGACCTGCCACCTGACCATCCGCATTTGGCCGATGCTGTTGTCAAAAACGGAAGGAGCGTTCATAGACATTACTTTGTAATCGACGATGAACATCGCGTTTGGCCCACGCAGGGTTAGTTTTTCAGATGAACGAAAACCTTTCTAGATTTGAAATTTGGATGCTGAGACCCCTATCTTTTTAATGGTGCTTGCCAACAGTTGTTGGTAGTTTTTCAGTTTTCTTGAACAGGCGTCTAAACCATGACTCATGAAGCGCGAACGGCACTACAAGATCTCGACACCGCGGATCTAAAACAAGAACTGAGCAGGGCACTCAATGCCGCTCACCTTTTGGTGGGGAACATGAAAAGCGAGTTGGCGGAACGCAAGCTCTCACCGGCTGACCAATATGTCCGACACGGCTTTGCTTGGTACGCCGCCTATGTTGAAACATTGGCCGCAACATTTCTTTGGATGGAAGAATTGGAGGCCAGTGGTCGCTTGGGCCGACTAGAGCGGCTTATTGGGATAGCGCTATTCGGTGATTATCTTACCCAATTGGCTCACGGTATTGCCATGAGCCAGGACGAGGTGATTAGACCGGAAAGGCTTGGCTCGACTGAGGCCATGACTGCTTATCTTGCGACAGAATCGGTTCAGGCTTGTCGTCAATCTAGTACCGCTGATCTTGCCAAAGAAATCGTCGATCTTTGTGCTGACCAAGGTGCTTATGGCAACCAGGGACTGGACGAAACCTTTGCAATGATTGCTGATCAATTCCACGCTTTCGTTGATGAAAATGTGAGTGAGCATGCGCAAAGTTGGCACTTAGAAAACCAGTTGATCCCAGACGGCCTGGTTCGCCAGCTCGCTGATCTCGGCGTCTTTGGTTTGACGATTAGCGAGGACTTTGGCGGCACAGGTCTTGGCAAATTGGCTATGTGTATTGTGACCGAAGAGCTGTCGCGCGGTTATATCGGTGTTGGCAGTTTGGGCACCCGCTCAGAGATCGCAGGTGAACTTATCCAGATTGGTGGGACAGAAGAACAAAAGGCCAAGTACTTGCCAGCTATTGCATCTGGTGAAATTTTGCCCGTGGCCGTTTTTACGGAGCCTAACACTGGGTCTGACTTGGCATCGCTTCGAACAAGAGCGGAGAAGATTGACGGTCGTTACAAAATAACTGGTAACAAAACCTGGATTACGCACGCCGGTCGTTCAGACCTTATGACTTTGCTGGTACGGACAAATCCGGATGAGCCAGGTCATCGCGGTCTGACGATGCTGTTGGCAGAAAAACAACGCGGCACGGATGAAGAACCTTTCCCAACGCCTGGAATGTCTGGAGGAGAAATTCATGTTCTCGGCTATCGCGGCATGAAGGAATATGAAATTGCTTTTGACGGGTTTGAGGTTCCAATAAACGCTGCCCTTGGCGGTGAAGAGGGTCAAGGCTTTCGCCAGTTGATGCAAACTTTCGAGGCAGCCCGTATTCAAACCGCCGCTCGTGCCATGGGCGTAGCCGTCAACGCAATGGAAGTATCCTTCGCTTACGCCCAAGACCGTGTCCAATTCGGCAAACCGATCATCGAGAACGAACGCATTTACGGCAAGCTGGCGCGCATGGTTGTTGAGATCATGGGTGTACGTCAATTGACATACGCTGCCGCCCGCAAAAAAGACCAAGGCGGTCGTTGTGACGTGGAGGCGGGCATGGCCAAGTTGTTGGCGGCTCGACTGGCTTGGTCAGCGGCGGATAATGGTCTCCAGATTCATGGCGGCAATGGCTACTCTTTGGAATTCCCAATTTCCCGCATTCTTTGCGACGCACGCATTCTCAACATCTTCGAAGGTGCCGCTGAAATGCAAGCAGAGATCATAGCGCGTGGTTTGTTGCCGAAGATTTAAATCTCTTCGCTATCTACTTCGATTGAAAAGCTGAAGAACAAGCAACTTGTGTCTTCATCGCTGCTAGATAAAGATCATGAAAATAACGCATAGCATGTTCTGAAATGTCATGGGCTTCAGGATCGGTCACATACCAGCCTTGTTGGTAACCACGTTGATGCATGCCACGTTGAACGTTTTCACAAAGCGCTTTGTCTTCCGCTGAGACCGTTGGGAACCATTCGGCACGTTGATTGTGGCGCTGTTCCATTTCTGGGTCTGTTGGAGCAGGAGGCTTCAGAGTTACCGATTTTCGCATAGTGCTGTCAGGCGTGACGGGGGTTACTGTTGATAGGTAGAAACCTTTGGCACCGGGGAATTGCCCAATAAGAGTGTTAGGGAAAAGCCACCAAAAATGCCCGGTTGTGATGTCGTGATTGCGGTCCAGCGGAAAGGCTTTGTTTTCTGCTTTATCGTCTGTTGGTGCGATCTGAAAAGTGTAGTTCTGATTGAGAGCGAATGACGATTTGCCGAGATCCATCATGTCATTGAATTGATCATGGGCGTTCAAGCAGTGATGGCATTCCAAATAATTATCGACCAGGACTTTCCAATTGGCCTCGCAAGGATAGTCGATGTCTAATTGAACGGTTTCTTCAGGTCGCATAGATGGGAGATCAGGCTCAATCGATAATATTTGTTCCTCAAGCCCTGGAGCGAAAACAGAGAGCGGTTGAGCCTGTGGGTCTAAGTTGATGAAAATGAAATCAACTAGGTGATCCACACGAATTTCCGACAAACAGATTTCGTCGTTTGATGGACCGGCAAGTGTCTCCGAGCTGCGGGCACCGATGCGTTTACCATCGAGGGCAAAGGTCCAAGCGTGATAGGGGCAAGTAATTCGGCTTTTCTTGCCTGATCCTTCCACCAGTTGATGGCCTCGGTGGGGGCAGACATTGTAGAAGGCGCGGATTTTATCTTCACGATCTTTGACCAAAAATAAGTTTTGATCGAAGATTTTGATCGTAACGAAGGAGCCTGGGTCTGACAGTTCGCTGGCATGACAAGCATAAAGCCAAGAGCGGAAGAAGACCTTTTCCTTCTCTTGGTTGAGCTCATCCTTGGAGATGTAATAGATTGCCTCGAGAGTCCTTTTACGGTCCGTTTCAATCGTTTGGCAGTCTAGTTGATCAAGCATCGCTTTATCTCTCACCAACGTTTGGTGCAGTTAATCACAGATTGGGCGGATGACCAGCGAAAAATACACAGGCCGTTTCGCCGCCTCTTTTCCTATATCGTACGCCCCATTGTCGGAGGCATACCATGCGGTGCTGTCGTTGACCGTAACGTGAATTGTAGAGAACAGAACCCAGTGCTAATTCTTAGTCAAATTCACCATTGTTACGAAATGGGTTTGCCATGACCGAAAATTCGCTTAACCGCCGCTCCGCGCTGTTGATGGCTGCTGGTGCCATGACGACTTTGATTTTCCCAACGCTCGGTTTTGCCAAGAGCCTCGTTTCAAAAACCAAAGCCGGTGTGGCCATCAAGGGTCATGACACTACTGCCTATTTTCAGAAGGGCTCTCATGGCAAAGGCAGCAAGACTCATGTCGTTGAATGGGAAGGTGCGAAGTGGCGTTTTGCTTCAGCGGAAGAGGCCGCTTTGTTCAAAACAAACCCTGCTGCTTACACGCCGCAGTTTTGTGGATTTTGCACCCGGGCGATGTCTTTTGGATCAAAGGTCCATTCCAATCCAAAGGTCTGGCGCATTTACAAGGACAAACTCTATTTGTTCGCGGCACCCAAAGGCGGTAAGTTCTTTGACAAAGGTCAGGATAAAATGATCGAGAAGGCCCAAGCTAATTGGGACAACCTTTAAGCCACTAGAGGAAACATGGAACTTAACGCCAATTTTGACGAGCGTGTCTCGGTACACTGTCATTCCAATCCTTGGGTGCCTTCCCCCATGGGCGGGGTTGAGCGCCGAATGTTGGATCGCTTAGGCGATGAGGTGGCACGCGCCACAACCATTGTTCGCTTTGCACCTGGCAGCCAGTTCTCGCCGCATGTTCACGAGGGCGGAGAGGAATTCCTGGTTCTGGAAGGTGTTTTTCAGGACGAACATGGCGACTTCCCAGCGGGCTCATATATCCGCAATCCACCAACGACGTCGCACACACCAGGATCAGAAGCGGGGTGCACAATCTTCGTAAAGCTTTGGCAATTTGATTTGGCCGATAGAACGGAAGTGTTCCACAGACCTGAAGATCAAACCTTCAAAGCAATTGGTGCTGAGGTAGAGCAGTTCCTGCTTCACAAAGATGACAATGAAGCGGTCACAATGGAAAAGTGGGCAGCCGGGGCAACAGTTGAGTTACAAGCCCCAGACGGCTTGGAAGTTTTGGTCCTTGAGGGTGGTTTTAGTGAAGGTGAGGAGAGTTTTGAAAAATACTCTTGGCTCAGACTGCCACGGGGTGCATCGGTGACCGCCAAGGTTGGAACAGAAGGTGCCAAAGTTTGGGTGAAGCGAGGTCATCTTGCACGGCAGCCAAAAGCGCCTAATCCTTAATCTCTAGTCAGTGAAGTGAGGCATAACTTCTTCAGCGAGCTGCTGAATGGTTTCCAGTGTTTCTGACTGAGTCATTCCGAAATTCAAATTTAGGATAATGCGGTTGACACCTAACTCTTGATAAGGCTTGAGCTTGTCGATCATTTCTTGAGGTGTGCAAATCAGCAAACCTTCGCCGAGATCTTCGGCCGTTTGTTTTCGCGGCAAGGGTTCGATCATGCCATTTTTGACGATGCCAGGCCCAGTGAAAACGTTGTCGAAGCGGCTGTAGTAGTCGTCGGCTTGCTGAATTTTCCGCCAACGATCTTTATCCGATGATGCCATGAAGGCGACACGTGATAGAGAGAGGGTCAGATCGCTACCCTTTTCTCCCAGCGCGTCCTTACCACGATTAAAGGCACTCACTTGATCCACCATATGCTGGTGATCGCCGGACAATGGCGTGGTTTGAATATGGAAACCACGCTTAGCACAGGCTTCAATAGCCTCGGGAATGAGAACAGCCATCATGATCGGTGGACCTTCGCCGTTGATCGGTCTCGGCATAACAGTGAGTGGATCGAACTTGTAATACTTGCCGCCCCAGGAGACTTCTTCCTCACGCATCAGGGCTTGAAGCACATTCAAGGACTCGTCAAATTTCTCACGCGTCGAAGCCATATCAACGCCTAGACGTTCGACCTCAAAGGCATAAGCGCCACGGCCCACACCGAGCATCAGCCGTCCATCAGTCAACATGTCAGTGACAATGACTTCGCCAGCATAGGTACGCATATCGTGGATAGGCAACACCACGACGGAGGTCATGATCTTCACACGTTTTGTCGCCGAGGCTATCTTCACTGCCATTTGCAAGGGCGCAGGCTGCATTAAGATATTGATTAGATGGTGTTCGGTTAGCGAAACAGAATCGTAACCCAGCTCGTCTGCCAACACAGCTTGTTCAAGCATGTCCTTGTAAACTTGATCCCCACCGTAAGACTTGTCTGGGAAGTAGGAAGAAAGCTGAATTGAAAAATCCATATGAGCGGGCCTCTGTCATAACCGTTGCCACTATCAGAGAATTCCACTTCTTTGACAATTGAATTTCTGTCCTGCTTGCTTGATTTGGTTCACAGCGTTCAGTTTTGCTTAAACAGCGATCAAAATATAATAAATGCGGGGGCCTGCGACAGTTAGAGCGATGGCCGCTCGAGCACTTAGTGCTATTTCCTTATTTGATCATCGGGTGCGACAAACAGTATGGTTGTTAATGAATAAAATTAACATATCTTCATGTTTGAATGTTTCATCTGAAGCATGTTCGAAACAAGGGGTAGGGTTATGAAGATTGGTGCTCCAAAGGAGACCTTTAAAGGCGAAGATCGTGTGGCGATGACGCCTCAGTCAGCCCAAGCATTACAGAAGCTTGGCTATGACTGTCTGATAGAATCTGGTGCTGGCGCTGCAGCGCGATTCAGCGACGAAGACTATGCTGCTGCTGGTGTGGAAGTCGTCAAGACGGCATCTGCACTTTGGAAAGCAGCCGACATTGTCGCGAAAGTTCGCCCGCCTTCTGACGCAGAAACCAAGAAACTGCGCAAAGGTCAGACCCTGATCTCCTTCTTCTATCCGGCACAGAACGAAGCTCTGCTCGAGAAGGTCAATAAAGCCGGTTCAACGCTGATCGCCATGGATATGGTGCCGCGCATCTCGCGTGCACAGAAGATGGATGCGCTGTCTTCTATGGCCAATATCGCTGGCTACCGTGCCGTCATTGAAGCGGGCAATAACTTCGGTCGTTTCTTCACTGGACAGATCACTGCCGCTGGAAAGGTTCCGCCGGCGAAGGTTTTGGTGATCGGTGCAGGTGTGGCTGGTTTGGCGGCTATTGGTGCTGCTCAGTCCATGGGTGCGATCGTGCGTGCTTTTGACGTTCGCCCAGAAGTGGCGGAACAAATTGAATCCATGGGCGCAGAGTTCCTCTTCCTTGATTTTGAAGAGAGCGGCTCAGGCGATGGTGGCTATGCTGCGCCTTCCAGCCCTGAATTCCGCGAGAAGCAACTGGCTTTGTTCCGCGAACAAGCACCGGATGTTGACATCGTTATAACAACGGCTTTGATCCCTGGTCGTGACGCGCCAAAGCTTTGGCTTGAAGACATGGTCATGGCCATGAAGCCTGGTTCTCTGATTGTCGATTTGGCAGCAGAGCGTGGTGGCAACTGCGACCTCACACAGATGGACAAGAAGGTAGAGACTTCCAATGGTGTGACCGTGATCGGCTACACAGACTTCCCAAGTCGAATGGCCGCTCAGTCCTCCACTCTATATTCGACCAACGTTCGCCACATGATGGATGATCTGACACCGGAGAAAGACGGTCAAGTGTTCCATAACATGGATGACGACGTGATCCGTGGTGCAACGGCGGCGCATGAGGGAGAGGTTACTTTCCCACCGCCACCGCCGAAAATTCAAGCCATTGCGAAAGCGGTTCCAAAAGCGCCGGAAAAGACAGCGGAAGAAATAGCCGCTGAAGAAGCGGCGGCCATGAAAAAAGCCGGCCGTTTCCAGACTTTGATTTTGATTGCTGGCGGTTTGCTGATGGCTTTTATCGGGGCTTTTGCACCAGCGAGCTTCATGCAGCACTTCATTGTGTTTGCCTTATCCTGCTTCGTAGGTTTCCAGGTAATCTGGAACGTCAGTCACGCCCTTCATACACCCTTGATGGCAGTCACTAACGCGATCTCCGGCATCATCATTGTCGGTGCTTTGCTCCAGGTTGGTTCTTCCTCAACTATTGTCATGGTCTTGGCGGCGATCTCAGTATTGATTGCTTCCATCAACATTGTCGGGGGCTTTATGGTCACCCGTCGTATGTTGGCCATGTTCCAGAAATCTTAGAGGTAGGAGAGAGCACATGAGTACAGGTATCGTTACCGCAGCTTACATTGCTGCTTCCGTTCTTTTCATCCTTTCGCTGGGTGGTTTGAGTAACCAAGAGTCCGCTAAGCGCGCTGTTTGGTACGGCATTGTCGGTATGGCGATTGCTGTTCTGGCGACTGTCTTTGGTCCTCTTGTTGAGTTAAGCACGATCCTAGTGGTGATGATTGCCGTTGGTGCCGTCATTGGCATTATCGTTGCGCAGCGTGTCGAGATGACTGGTATGCCCCAGTTAGTGGCAGCACTGCATTCCTTCGTTGGTTTGGCTGCTGTCTTCATTGGCATTAACTCAGACTTCAACCCTCCTGCTGGATTGGCTGGCGCAGAACTGATCATCCATGAGGTTGAGATCTTCTTGGGCGTCTTTATTGGAGCCATCACCTTCACTGGCTCCATCATCGCCTATGGTAAATTGGCTGGGTCGATCAACGGTAAAGCTCTGACACTGCCGGGTCGTCACGCTTTCAATTCGATTATGGTTATCGCCTGCCTTGTCTTGGGCGCAATGTATATGAACCACGCTGGTCCTTGGACATTGTATGCCATGACAGCAATCGCTTTCATCATTGGTATCCATATGGTGATGGCCATTGGTGGCGCCGACATGCCGGTGGTTGTTTCCATGCTGAATTCCTATTCAGGTTGGGCCGCAGCGGCGACCGGCTTCCTGCTAGGCAATGATTTGTTGATCGTGACTGGTGCGCTGGTTGGTTCCTCAGGTGCGATCCTGTCCTACATCATGTGTAAAGCCATGAACCGATCCTTTATCTCCGTTATCCTCGGCGGCTTTGGCGGCAGTAAAGGCCCGGCCATGGAAATTGATGGCGAGATGATCGCAACGGATGCAGACTCGGTGGCAGCCTCTCTTGATGAAGCTGACTCTGTTGTCATTGTTCCGGGCTACGGCATGGCAGTAGCACAAGCGCAGAGTTCCGTTTCAGAGCTCACCAGACGTCTTCGCGCTAAAGGCAAGAATGTCCGTTTTGCCATTCACCCCGTTGCTGGTCGTTTGCCGGGACACATGAACGTATTGTTGGCCGAAGCCAAAGTACCCTACGACATCGTGTTAGAAATGGATGAGATCAACGATGATCTGCCAGACACAGATGTGGTCATGGTGATTGGGTCAAACGATATCGTTAATCCAGCAGCACAAGAAGATCCTAACTCTCCGATCGCAGGTATGCCGGTGTTGGAAGTCTGGAAAGCTAAGCAAGTGTTTGTTTCCAAGCGTGGTCAGGGAACGGGCTACTCAGGTGTCGAGAACCCGCTGTTCTTCAAAGAAAACACCCGCATGTTCTACGGTGACGCGAAGGCGTCGATTGACGCGCTGTTGCAGAAGATTTCTTGATCAAACAAAGATCAACGATCAAAGCCTCACTCTCACGAGTGGGGCTTTTTTTGTACCTATGCACAAACGTCCGCGTAGGCTCTCACAGCATTTGCCCAACCATTTTCAACAGCCATGCAAGTGAGGTGATGACCAATAGAAAGCTCATGAAAAGGAATGGCATCCAGCAGCTTGGGCAAGTTCTCTACAGTGAGATCGTGGCCACCGTTGAGGCGCAGACCTAGTTCTGTCGCTCGGTCGGTTGCGGCTTTGATGGCTGCCAATTCGGCGTCACTATTGCCGAGGTCAAAAGCGTGGGCATAAGGACCGGTGAAAATCTCAATAGCCTGAATACCGCCCTCAGCAGCAAGCTCCACTGATGCCGGGTCAGCATCGCAGAAAACAGCGACACGTGTATGAGCGCTCAAGCGATCAACGGTCTCTTTCAGCAAATCATGCTCGTCGCATGGTCTCCAGCCACGATCTGATGTGATCTCGTTTGGCATTACAGGCACGACGGTGAACTGTGTTGGTTTGATCACCTCTGACATTCGGATCAGTTCAGGGCGCAAATCACCTTCAATGTTAAACTCAATCTCACCGGACTGAATTTGAGGCAGCTTGGAGAGCGCAACAACGTCATCCAACCGAATATGGCGCTGGTCAGCACGAGGATGGACAGTCAAGCCTTTGGCGCCATTATCGATGGCCAGCTGGCCAAAGTGCAAAAGATCAGGGGCGGAACCTCCGCGAGAGTTTCTCAGCAGGGCGATTTTGTTTAAATTTACAGATAATAAAGTAGCCATGAGTTTAGAAATAGCGCGAGATTTGGACTGAATAAATACATAGAATCGAACAAAATCATCAGACCAATTTTCGGATAGCGCTAAGTAGTTTCTATTCCGAGCACTAAGTTTGCCCAATGATTGAGCTGCTTACGTTCCTCTCCTGAGAGTTTCTGCCCTTGTTTGACAGCCTTGCTTTTCAAGACAGAGAAAACACCGCCGACAGCAAAGGAAATAGCCTCGTTTGAAGGCCGGCTTCGCTTTAACGCCAACTCATAAGTCAACACTTCGCAAACAGACCGTTGAAAACGAGCAAAGATAAAGTCATTCGCTGGACCATCCTCTTTGAAAAACTCGTCTTTGTCACTGATATGATCGAACAACCAGTCAAACGTGGCCCATTCACCCTTTGGTGTTTTGTGGCTTTGAACAAAGGCTTTTGCGGTCTCCATGCCATGGAAGAAGCCGAAATCTAAGAGCTCAAACTTGTTGCCGAAATGAAGATAGAAGGAAGACCGAGCAACGTTTGCTTCTGCGCAAATCCCGCGAACGTTTATGCTGTCCCAGCTTTGTATTCTCGATTGATTGAGAAGTGCTTCCCACAGCAAGTTTTTGGTCTTTAGAATTCTGCGGTCTTCTTGTTTGTTTTCGGACATTTATTTGCTCACTTGTCCATTTATGGACAGAATTTGAAACAGCGATCTTCGCTCTCGGTCAAAAGCACACTAATGGACAAGTGTCCGATAATTCAACCAAATTAGGCAAGCATATGAGCAATAAGGTTTCAGGCGCGGCGAGCTCCAATGACGGTAGAGTGAAGCTGTTACTACGTTGGGGACTTTATCCTTTGAGCTGGTTTGTGGTTCTAACGGCTTTCCACATCCTTCTTACACATGAGATAAATCCGCGCTTGGTCTGGGCCAGTACGATTGGTTTGTTAGGGGTCACGTATTTGCTGGTTGAATGGCGGTTCCCTTATGAGCAGCGCTGGTCAATGAGTTTTAAGTCGTTCCTGGCCGATATGAAATTTGCGATCATCAACACAGCTTTTGTAACGGCAGTGTCAGCAACATTGGCGTTGTTTGCGATCTCCCTATCGAGCGAAGTTGTTGGTCCTGCAACCTTCTGGCCCGTGCCAGTACAATTGCTGCTCTGCCTTTTGATATTCGAGGCAATCAATTATTCCATTCATCGTCTGATGCACGAGGGGAGGGGCGCGGTCGGTCGGTTTCTGTGGCGCGTTCATGCAGCACATCACCTGCCTCCTCGTCTCTACTTGATCATGCATGCCGTCTTTCACCCCCTCAATGGCATTCTGATCCAGGTCGTGGCGTTGGTGTTGCCCATCTGGTTCATGGGTTACAATCAGGAAGTCGTTGTGATGTTTCTGATCATTAACGGCTTCCACGGCCTTATCAGCCACTTCAATGTCGATGTCAGAATGGGATGGCTGAACTATCTCTTTATCGGGTCGGAACTTCATCGTTACCACCACAGTGCCAAAGTGAATGAAGCCAAAAACTATGGTGCTACCCTATCACTCTACGACCAGCTGTTTGGAACTTTCTATTACAAGCCAGGTGCGGCCCCAAAAAATCTAGGTGTTAGTCCTAAGTCTGGGTTGCCACCTTATGAGCGCAGCTTCGACGTACTCAAGTTGCCATTTGTCAGGAAGTAAAGCTCAGTTCTAAAATCTGAGCTCTTCTTTGACTTGTGCTTGGAAGGATCGGCTGACAGGCAGTTCGGCATTGTCGACCATCTGTAGGAAGAGCTTGCCGTCTACTCTCTTAGGGCCAGCGACTGCTTCTTTAGACACCCAATGTGAACGATGGATCTGCAAGCCATTGTAATCCTCGAGCTCAGCCAGCGCATCGGAAAAGCGCATCAGCAGCATTTCTTTACCTTTGGAAGTGACGACCTCAACGTAGTGGTCCTGCATAGAGAGGTACGAAAGTTCTGTGCCGAGATGATGAGGGAGCCGACGAAAGAAGGGGATTTCCTTTTCAGCCGATTGCGGGCGAAGTTTTCGGATCAAAAAGTTGATTGCGCATGACACAGCTAAGGCGATCGGCACTACAATTAACAACAGATCGAAAAACCCGGGGACATTGGGGTCAGCACCCCAAACAGTCATGTTGACCAGAAAAACTACTGTTGTGACAGCAAGGCTCGTTAGGACGGTGTTAGAAGCAATCTGATAGATGGCTTTATCATCGGTAAAAAAAGTATTGGCCGCTCTGGTCACGATATCTGAGATGAAACAGATCAGCAGCGTTGATACGCCCCAGTATCCAATCCGCCCAGGCCACGACAAGATCTTGTCTGTGCCGAAGGGACTAACAACAATTAAAATTACAGCGACCGCAGCATAGATCACCAGCCGGGTCGGGGCAAAGATCGTTGCCTGCATTTCACGAAGCGTCAAATTCAACTCCCGCCATTCACGTAGTTTTGGGGGCCTTTTACGAACGGTCGCTGGCCTGTCCCAAAAAGCCCCTTCATAACAAGCCCACCGCTGAGTTACAGCGAAAACACTGTGAGTTTTATACCTAGCTATTAAGGAAATACCATGCGTTTTTTAAAGACAGCTTTGATCACTTCTGGCGTTCTATTTGCAGGCACTGCGTTGCACGCTGCTGATCTGACCGTAACAGTTACCGGCCTAGAAACGCCAGGCGGCACGATCTCCGTTGGCGTCATGGACGGTGCAGAAGGCTTTCCAAACAAGCGTAAAGCATTGACAGGTAAGCGCGTCGAAAACGCCGTTGCAGGCTCTAATAGTTTCACGATCGGGGGCCTCTCTGCCGGACGTTATGCCATCGCTGGGTGGTACGATGAAAACACCAACGGCAAATTCGATACCAATCTGATGGGTATGCCAAACGAGCCTTATGGTTTCTCAAACGATGCTCGCGGTTCCTTCGGTCCGCCAAGCTTCGAAGACGCCTCTTTTGTCGTTGGTGAAGAAAATCTTTCCATCACTTTTCAAATGGCAAAATAGAGCGGGAGAGAAAACATGGATCGTCGTCAATTATTGCAAGGTTTTGCATTGTCTTTGGCCGCTGGAATGGTGACTGGTTCACCAGTCCTGGCTGCCGGAGACAACTGGAAAGAAGACTTTACCCGGGCACTCAAGCAAAAACCTTGGTTATTAGGTTACAAGGGCGTGGATCAAAACTTCAAAAAGACCAATCTAAAAATCGACGGCAAGTTGCCGGAAAACTTGAAAGGTATCTTCTACCGCAATGGTCCCGCGCGTCACGAGGTTGGTGACCTTCGTTATCGGCATTGGTTTGATGGTGACGGTATGATCCATGCTTTTAACTTCGATGGTGAAAGTGTGACCCATCACGGGCGTTTTGTCGACACGATCAAAACTGAAAAGGAAACAGAGGCGGGTAGAGCGCTGTTCCAAACTTTCGGAACAGCAGGTTCCTCTCTCACATCTGGGTGCAGTGCCGATGAGGTTAACGTGGCCAACATCTCTGTTATTAAACATAACGGGGAACTCTTGGCGCTTTGGGAAGGTGGGTCGGCTTATCGCCTTGACGGAGAAACGCTTGAAACACTTGGTCTCAAAACTTGGACAGAGGAGACAGCAGGTCTGCCGTTCAGTGCACATCCCAGAGTCGACCAAGACGGGACGCTGTGGAATTTCGGCTACGCGCCCATATTCGGCGCGTTGATTGTCTACCGAATTAGCCCTACCGGACAACTCATTGACAGGGCGCTGGTACAGAAGCCTGCGACGCCAATGGTGCATGATTTTCTGATCACTGAGAACCATCTTATTCTCATTCTACCACCTTACCACTTTGACAACGCGAGCGAAGGTGCCTTCGTTGATCGCTTTAATTGGTCGCCAGAGAAAGGCGGGCGTGCCTTGATCATTGATAAAAATAATCTGGCGGCTCAGCACGAGATCGAGCTGCCACCGTTTTGGGTGTTTCACTTTGCTAACGCTTTTGAGGACAGCAGCGGTGACATCTGTTTTGATGCGCCGATCTATCAAACACCAGATGTCATGACCTCGAGTTTCAGAGAAATCATGCGTGGCAATGAGGTTGGGAGCGACAGTGCTCAACTCATGAAATGTCGCTTAAATCCTTTAACCGGCAACTTTGACATGACGGAGATAGAAGAGGCGGTCGCCTCTGAGTTCCCTAGGATCGACCAGCGCATGCAAGGTCGCCGTCACCGTTTTACGGCAGTTATGCGCGGACAAGAGGGTGCTGCCTACAAAGGGATCAATCAGCTTATGTCGATCGACCATCAACAACAAACCACTGAAAGCTATACTTTCCCAGCCACAGAGATGGCGGAAGAGCATGTCTTTGTTCCTGACCCCGACAGTATAGAGGAGGGCAAAGGATGGTTGATGGGAACGTCGCTTGATTACAAGCGAGGCAAGTCAGCGCTCAATCTGTTTGATGCTCAGCGGGTTTCAGATGGACCGGTTGCCCGTATGGAAATGGACTACGCAATACCGCTCGGTTTGCATGGCAATTTCTACAGCAGTTAGGGGAGAGTAACGTTGAACATAGAAGTCTTCAATCAAGCCTCGCTGGCAGTGCAGGTTCATATTATTCTGGCGCTCGTTGCGATCCTCGTGAGCCCTGCCATCTTGGTTTTGAAAAAGGGGTCCAAATTGCATAAATTGCTGGGCAAGTTTTGGGCCTTGATCATGCTGGGGTTGGCGCTGGGGTCTTTTGGTATCAACTCATTCGATATGCCTTATGGGGTCAGCCCAATTCATATCGTTTCAGTAATCGTTCTGATTTCCGTGCCTCTGGGTGTCTATCACATTCGTAGAGGTAATCTACGGGGCCACAAACAGGCGATGTTGGGCACCATGATAGGCGGCATTTTGGGGGCTGGGTTACCGGCTTTACTCTCGCCTGACCGGGCCCTCAATCTTATGTTTTTCGGAAGCTAACCTTGCTTTATCAAATTATTATCAACGTGCCGCTTTGGGTTTGGCCGCTTTTTATCGGGCTACTCGCTATCGGCTTATTGGGTACGAGATCACGCCAAGCACCGCTCATCCTTTTCTGGTTCCTACCGCTTCTGGGGGCACTAGCAGTGAATTCAATGGCTGCTTTCGGAGCCACTGTTTTGGCATGGGCCGTGTTCGCCGTTTTCTACATAGCAGGCGGTCTGTTTGGCTTTAACTATCAGAAGAAAATTGTGCTAGAGCGCAAGGGATCACGCGTTTCGCTCAAAGGCGAGTGGCTCACTCTAGTCACGATAATGATCATATTCTGGACCAATTTTGCCAGAGGTTTGATGACCGCGATTTTTCCGGACATCATAGCAAATCCAGCGACCATAGCGATTATCGCCGCGATCGTTGGTTCCGTCTCTGGGGTGTTTTTAGGCCGCTCGATACAAACGCTCTTCGGCAAAGTACCTGAGTAGAACTAGGCCGGAACGTTCCAAACCTGCCCCGGACGCAGGGCGCGGAAACGCTCTTCTGCAATAGCGTATTTGGTTTTGGCCGCTTTCAAATGGTTGATCTGATCGTCTATTGATTCATCCGTTAACTGAAAGGTTCCCCAGTGATGACCAAGGGTATAGCGAGCTCTGCAAAGCATATGCCCTTGAACGGCCTCGTCCGGATTTTGGTGCTGTGCTTTCATGAAATCACGGGGTTCAAAGGCGCCAAAAGGAAGAATGGCCAGGCGGAACTCACCGTATTTGGCAGCAGCCTCGCGGTAATTGTGGCCATCATGAAACCCAGTATCACCAATGTGATAGATGGCACCTCCTGGCGTCCCAATGACGAAGGCAGCCCACAGGGCATTGCGCCGATCGGTTGTGCCTCGAGCCGACCAATGATGCGTCGGTTCTAAGGTTACATTAACACCAGGAGTTAGTTCAATCTGGTCACCCCAATCACCGGCGACTGTACGTGCTCGGTAATACTTTTTATGAATGATCTTATCGTTACCCAAAGGGACGACGAACAAAGGATTGTGAGCCTTGACCAAACGGCCAATGGTTTTGATGTCGAGGTGATCGTAGTGATTATGGCTGATCAGGACGACATCTATGGGTGGAAGATTGTCAAAATCGATGCCGGGCTTGTTTACTCTGCTCGGACCAGCAAAGGCGACAGGACTAACACGATCCTACCACACGGGGTCCGTCAAGATATTGAGGCCAGCCGTCTGAATCAACGTGGTTGCTTGGCCAACGAATGACAGCCTAAGCTGGGCACCTGCAACACGCACCGGTGGCTTGTCCTCAAAAGGGCTTGGGAAGGACTTGGGCCATTTTGGCCGGTCCGACAACAGCCACTTCATCAGTTTCTTAAACCCCCTGGGATGTTCCCCACCAGGATTGAAAAACTGCAAGCCGTCAAAATGATCGGACTTGGGGCCAGAATAATAGGGATTGGTGTTGGTCTTTACGGCCCGATATCCGCCGCCAGTAAAAACGGCGGTAACCGACAATAAACCGAACCATTTAAAAAAAGATCTTCTACGCATTCCTTCAATAACAGCATTGGCCGGAGAAATTCAATTGCTCTTGATGAGAAATCGACTAACTTTCTTTTGGAACAAAAGGATCATTCGATGTCAGACTTAGCTTTCCTCTCAGCATCCGAACTGGTTGCCAAAATAAAAACAAAGGAGATTTCAGCGCTAGAACTGTTGGAACATTTTTGGGCGCGCAAACAAAGATTAGATCCAGCCCTCAATTCCATTATTTTTGACCAGATCGAAAAGGCTCGAGAAAAAGCCAAGGAGGCTGACCAAGCGCTGGCAAAGGGCACTGACCTTGGGCCGCTTCATGGCCTGCCGATGACGGTCAAGGAATCGTATAATTGGATTGGCAGTCCGACGACCTGGGGCGTGCCAAGCTTGAAAGACAATTATCCAGCGACCAATGCAATAGCAGTGGATAGACTGGAAGCAGCTGGCGCGGTAATCTTTGGCAAAACCAATGTGCCTCTGCTGTTGTCGGATTGGCAAAGCTTCAATGACATCTATGGAACAACGAGCTCACCCTGGGGAGAAGGGTTGATTCCGGGTGGTTCGTCTGGCGGCTCGGCGGCGGCTCTTGCGGCTGGTCTTACGGGACTAGAAGCAGGGAGCGACATTGGCGCTTCGATCCGAAACCCGGCCCACTACTGTGGTGTCTATGGCCACAAACCTACCTGGGAGGCTGTATCTCCAAGAGGGCAGGCGCTACCAGGTGTGTTGCCGAGCACGGACATCTCGGTCATTGGGCCTCTTGCTAGGTCAGCATACGATCTGGAAACGGCTTTGCAAGTGATGGTAGGTGGTGACGCAATAGATTCACAAGCTTGGAAGCTAGAACTTCCAAACCCCAAACAAAAGAAACTCTCAGATTTCAAAGTCGCCGTTAAAATGGACTCCTTCGTTTCAGAAGTTGACCAAGAAATCCAAGAGAAGATTTTTGATTTGGCTCAGTTCCTGATCAAGCAAAGTGTGCAGGTTGATTTTGATGCTCGACCAGCTTTCTCCGACGAAGAGATCCACGATGTTTATATCGCGCTGCTGCGGTCGGCGACGTCACGGCGACAAACGGACGAGGACTATTTGGCAAACGTTGCGCAGGTCACCAACCTCGCGCCCGAAGACCAATCCTATCAGGCTAAACTCCTTCGCGCCTACGTCATGTCGCACCGCGATTGGTTGGGAGTGAACCAACGCCGTCACGAGTTGCGAATGATTTGGAATAGCTTTTTTCAGGACTACGATGTGATGCTGTGCCCCGCTGCAGCTTCTTGTGCCCACCCCCATGACCAAGCGGGCGAGCGGCACGAACGAACAATCCTTGTGAATGGCAAACAGGTTCCGACTACTGACCAATTGTTCTGGGCTGGTTATTCTGGCGTCACGCTAATGCCGTCCACGGTGGCACCCGCCGGTCAGAATGCGCAGGGACTGCCGATCGGTGTGCAAATCATCGGCGCACAATATCAGGACCTGAAGACCATCCGATTTGCGCAGTTGTTGGAACAGATCTACGGGGGCTTCGTTTCTCCGCCGGGTTACTAATTGGCATGTTTAAGGACCGCGCCGTCATAGCGTTGGCAATCGCCGAAACCCTGATCTGGGCGGCGACGTTTTACGTTTACCCGGCCATGATCTTGAGATGGGAAGCGGCCTTCGGCTGGAGCCGTCTGGAGGTCACGGGTGCGGTCACCTTGGCCTTGTTTTTGTCTGCAGCAGCCTCGCCCTTTATGGGTAAACTCATTGACCGAGGGTTTGGTCCCATGATGATGACAGTCACTGCTTTTGCGGCAGCTGTCTTGTTGGCTCTCATTCCTTTGGTTACTCAACTGTGGCAATTCTATCTGGTGTCCAGTGTTATGGGTGTCATGTGGGCGGGGTGTCTCTACGATCCCTGTTTTGCTCTTGTTACCAGAGCCAGAGGCCTAGAGGCAAAGTCTGGTATTGTCCGCATCACCTTGGCAGCGGGCTTCGCCTCGACCCTGACCTTTCCAGCTTCATACTTCTTGTCGGAAAATTTTTCATGGCAAGTTAGCCTCTGGGTTTTTGCGGCGGTTGTTGTTTTTGTAACCTGTCCACTCATGGCTTGGGGCGCTAAGAAACTGGAGAATGAAGAACGCAGCGACGCTACCTTGAAGGCTGAAATCGCGTCCGAAAAAGCCTTCCTTTTCCTGCCCTATTTTTGGTTCCTCGCCTTCGCTTTTGCTTGCATCTCGCTTTTGCATGGCACAACGATCCATCATTTCTTACCGATTTTGAGCGAGAAGCAGGTTAGTGCTGATCAAGCGATATTGCTGGCTTCACTGATTGGCCCTATGCAGGTCGCTGGTCGGATCGTCATGGTGATGGTTGAAAAACAAGTCTCCAATCATGGCGTCGCGATTGCTTGTTGTGTCTCGATTGGCTTGGCGATTCTGATTTTAGCGTCGGCAGGCAGCGCCTTTGCATTACTTGCCTTTTCAGTCGCTTTTTTTGGGGCTGCCTACGGAGTCGTATCAATCATACGCCCCCTGCTGGCTAGAGAAATTCTTGGCGGTGCAAACTTTGGGGCCAAGACAGGGATGCTGGCGCTTGTCTACTTAGTCGGATCCGGATCCGCGCCGTTTCTCGGATCTCTCATTTGGACACAGGGCGGCTATGATTTGGTGTTAGCGACAATGCTTGGTTTGGCCGTGATCGGATTGGTACTGTATTGGCTCGCTAAGCGGAGCGTGGCTCAGGCCTCGTAGACAATTTTCCCATCGACCATTGTCATGTCGATTTTTGCTTCTGGGATGGATTCAACACCCTCTGATACCAAATCATGTGAGATGATGGCTAGATCGGCAAGTTTGCCGGGTTCCAGGCTGCCTTTAATGGCCTCTTCTTTGCCAGAGTAAGCAGCGTTGACTGTATAGCTTTCAAGAGCTTCCTGAACCGTGAGGCCTTGCTCTGGGAAGAAACCGTTGTCTTCTCCAGGCCTCTTCCGCGCCATTGTCGAATAGAGGCAGTAAAATGGATCGATGTCTTCGATCGGCGAATCCGTGCCGTTCGAAAGGGGAATGCCCATGTCCTGCATCGTGCGAAAGACATAGGCGCGCTCTTTGCACCTCGCCTCACCCAACCGCTCCAACAGGAAATCGGCATCAGAGGCGACAAATGATCCCTGGATGGGTGCCAAGACGCCTAGCTGATTGAACCTTGGCAGATCATCGGGGTGAATAGCAGCCGCGTGTTCCAGCCGCCACCGCGCTTGCCGGACGAGGGGATGGGTCTCCGCGGCGCGCTGGTAGTGATCTAGAACCTCACGGACGGCTCTGTCGCCAATGGCATGGATCGCCATTTGCAATTGATGCTCTATCGCCAGTTGAATGGTTTCAGCAATCTTTTCTTCGCTGTCGTAATAGAGCCCAATATCGTTCAGCTTATCAGCGTAAGGCTCGAGCATAAGGGCGGTGTTGGAGCCAAAGGCTCCGTCCATAAAACGCTTCAGCGCTGTGATTTTAAGCCAATTTTCCTTGCCTTGATGTCGAGCGGAAGCGAGGCGTTCCTTCAAACGTTCAGGCTCTTCATGAATAAAAGCCAAGACACGCACACCCAAGCCGTTTTCTTCTGCCCTATCGAGAAAGAAATCGTATTCCTGGAACGTCGTCATCATGTCATGGAAAGTGGCGATGCCATGGCTATGCAAAGCATTGATTGCTGCATCCAATGTTCGATCATTGGCGGCTTTGATCTCGGTTGCTGGTCGGGAAGAAAGAGCCTTCTGGTAAGCAGCATAAATGTCTTCCCGTGCTGCTTCACGAAAGACGCCGGTCAGTTCGCCATTTGCGAGCTTTAGCTTGTCGCCGCCTTCAGGATCGGGCGTATCTTTATTGACCCCCGCCAGTTTGATCGCGAGTGAGTTGACGATCAGAATGTGACCTGAGTTGTGGGTCAA
Organism: uncultured Alphaproteobacteria bacterium; assembly: GCA_905480575.1. GTDB lineage: Bacteria > Pseudomonadota > Alphaproteobacteria > UBA7985 > CAJQQZ01 > CAJQQZ01. Next base: position 64,214 of record CAJQQZ010000054.1, read on the forward strand.
GATGACAGGATGATTGGGTGCAATTAGATCCAGCTCTGCGTTGACTGGCAGTCCCTCTACAGCGTCAGCGGGCAGTTGGTCCCATCTCGCCTGGTGCCAGCCTCGACCATAAATCCACTGACCTTCTGGCGTTCGCTCGACCTCCTTTTTGACCTGATGCAGAATTTCATCCCAAGACTTAGCGGCGTCAAAGTTGAGGCAAAGATACTTTTGGCCGAGTTTCATGAGGTGCGCATGGCCTTCGATAAAGGCTGGCATCACCATTCGGCCCTCAAGCGCAATCTCTTTGGTTCGAGGACCTCGGTAAGTGGCCATCTCCTTGGCAGTTCCAACGGCTAGAATCTTGTTCCCTCCAATAGCCACGGCTTCGCTATGGGGGTTGCTTTTGTCCATGGTACGAACGGAAGCTTCCGTCAAAATAAGATCGGCCGTCATAGCGGTTTCCTTGCTGCCATGTGCTAATTGCAGGGCTGGTGTACGTTTTTGATGCTTCTAAACTTTGTCCCTCGATGCCATATTCTGATCAAGACAACAACCGAACAAAAAGGACAGAATTCCATGGCACAGGCAGCAACAGCAAATTTTCAAATCGATACGTCAGCTGATAATCGCGTAGATGTTCTCGCTGCAATCGCTAACTTTTTCAGCTCTTTCAACCGCGCTTTAACAGCTGCGCAGTATGCTGAAGCCAAGTTCTACAGCAACCGCTGGAACGAGAAAGCAAGCCAGGAACTCCGCGTTCTTCTTAACAACTAAGAATTCAAGTTTAGTATCCTCCCTGATACTTTTGGCCGGTCCTTTGGATCGGCCTTTTTTTTAGTCAGATAAAGTTTCTAGCAAAGGTTTGTGTCCACAAAGTCACAGTTGAATAGAAATGTAGTGTGTCATCATAGCGAAAGTGCGGATTAGTACTTCTTAGCAATTCAATTGTGTTATCCGGATTATTGAATGATCCAGCATTTTTAGCTGGCTCTGGGGGAAAATAACGAAATGTTTGCTGTGTTTGGGAAAAAACTGATGCGTCCAGTGCTAACGGTTTTAGCGATTGGATTGCCCTTATCTGCCCCACATCAGGTAAAAGCGGACGATAACTTCACAGTCGTGTTCAACGGCTTGGTAGACACTCATATTTACAAACTTAACTCTCACGTCAGAGTTGCCACTGGCCTGACCGTGACCCATACCGAATATGAAGATTGGAACATCGATAATTTCAATACGAGATACGGCTTTACTGCCACAGGCGATACCGCGCTCGGCGCCTTTACAGCAAAGATTGAGGGCGAATTGTTAGGTGATCAACTTGCTATCATCCGACATGCCTTTGGACAAGTTGGTCCAATTCTCGCAGGTCAAACGGACTCACTTATGCGCGAAGGGATGCCGTTCCTTTCCGGCTCGGACGATAGTTTTTATACAATTGAATCCATTTCAGCGCCGACCACCTGGCGGCAAAGACAGCAGCTAAGATATACAACTCATTTTGGTGATGCGACGTTGGCCGTTGCATTGGAAGACAATTTTCAAACCAATAGTGACTTTTTTGACATTACCGCCAATCTGCAGACAGAAGTTGGGTCAGCGAAGATCGCCGTTGCTGCTTTATATGACCCAACCCGTGATGACCAATTTGTGATCACTGGCTCCGCTTCTTTTAAGCTTGGCCCTGCGGATGCCTTCGTGACGGGTACTTTCTCCCAGGGGATTCTCGGACTGCAAGCGGTTGGTTGGCCTGACGCTTCGTCAATCGGCGTTGGGGTAGGCGCCCACATTCCTTTGGATGATAATCTGACTGCTTTCGTCGGTGCAGGGCGTGCGGAGAATCAAACCTATGAAAATACAATCAATTATTTTGCCGGTTCACTAACTTGGTCGCCGCTTCCTCAGCACGAGGTGGGTGGTAGAGTTCAGTACTCCGAATATTTTCATGGTAACTTCTCCGGTACGACATACGAGTATGATTATTTGCTCTTTGACACTTTCTGGCGATACAAGCTTTAGGCTGCGAAAGCTGATTTAGATTTCCCCACTTTCACTTTGAATTAGTCTAAGTGGGATTATGACTTTATCGAGTTTATTTGCGATTTACTTAGCCTTTGCTATGGCTGCTATGTCGCCTGGCCCTAATTTGGTCATGGCTGCGACGTTGACAACGACCCAAGGTCGCTCATCTGGTTGGTCTGCCGGTGCAGGTGTCATTACAGCAAACTTCCTTTTCGCCCTCATAGCGATCTACGGGATGAGCAGTGTCGTGGCTGTTTGGCCGGGTTTCACTCATTTTGTCCGTTTGATCGGCGGCACATTCCTCCTCTGGTTTGCGTGGAAGCTTTGGAACTCGGCACGCGATGAACTCAACTGGCGAGAAGAAACAAGGGTGAGTGGTTTGCTTCAGGCCTATGGTCTAGGTTTGATGACCAATCTTTCCAACCCCAAAGCGATGACGTTCTTCTTCTCGATATTTGCGGTACTAGTGCCAATCGACGCGACCAATTTAGAGAGAGCATCTGTGCTGCTTGGTTGCGGTGTCATCAACATCGCCTGGTACCTTCTTTTTGTCTACCTCTTTGGTGCCGGCTTTGTCCGAGCCCATTTACGGCCAGTCAAGTTTTGGCTCAATCGCTCTGCCGCTGTATTCTTGGGCGGCCTCGGCATCTGGATGATTGCAACCTTGATCAATTCCATTTAGCTTGCCTGAAATTGTTTAGCTAAAGGGTTTCCCAATGACGTTTTCCATTTCCGCCGTTTGCCCAGAGACAGGTCAGTTTGGTGTCGCAGTTACTTCCAGCTCGCTTTGTGTTGCCGCTCGCTGTGCCTTTGCCAGAGCGCACTACGGCGCTGTTGCCACGCAAAACATTACTGACCCAAGGCTGGCACCGCGTATCCTCGATTTGTTGTCTGAGGGCTATCAGGCTCGGGAAGCGTTGGATGCGATCATGGCTGCTCACGCGCGCCGGCAGTATCGCCAGCTTGCTGTCGTGGATCGTTATGGCAACACCGCAACACATACGGGCGCAAACACTCTTGGGACCAATGCAGTGGCGACCGGAAATGGTGTCGCGGCAGCGGGCAATTTGCTGTCTCATGTTGGCGTGCCGCAGGCCATGGTTGACGGGTTTAAGAATGCTTCTGGACAATTGGGCGACCGTTTGGTCGCAGGTATGTTGGCGGGCTTGGCATCCGGTGGCGAGATGGGCCCAGTCGCGTCGGCTGGCATGGTTATCGCTGACAAAGAGCAATGGTACATTGCTGACATTCGCGTTGATAAAGCGGACACTCCAATCGAAGACATGGCGGCCACTTGGGAAGCCTGGAAACCTGAGATGCACGACTATGTGACCCGTGGCATAAACCCTGAGACCGCTCCTTCATATGGCGTGCCAGGTGATGAGTAAGCCCGTCATCGATTATTACTTCACGATCCAATCACCCTGGTCCTTCTTTGGACTCTCGCGCTTGCGTGCTGCTGCGGAAAAATCGGGCGCCACGGTAAACTACAAGGCTTGTAATCTAGGTGCCGTCTTCAGTGTGACAGGCGGCTTGCCCGTTAAGAAGCGTTCACCGCAACGTTTGGCCTATCGCATGATGGAATTGAAGCGTTGGAAGGTGAAGCTCAATCTTGACTTCAATTTTGAACCGGCGTTTTTCCCCTTTGATGATAATCCCGCCAACAAGATGATCATGGCCGCGACTGATGCTGGTTTGGATGTTGGCGATTTGGCCAATGCACTTCATCGTGGTGTCTGGTGCGATGACCTCAACATGGCGGAAGACGACAACCTCATTTCCGTGGCGACAGCCGCTGGTTATGATGGCCAAGCGCTGCTGCAAACCGTGCAAAGCGGGTCCTTGGATGCGCGCTATGAGGCTTTAACCCAGGAAGCCATCGACGCCAATGTTTTTGGGGCACCGACTTACGTGGTTGATGGTGAGAATTTTTGGGGCCAAGATCGACTTGATTTTCTGAAAGAACGCCTGTTAGGGTAACTTCTGAATTTAGCGAACAGAAGAGTACAGAATATGCCAAAGGTCCTGAACCGAGACCAGATTGATTCTTATGAGCGCGATGGTTTCCTTTCTCCTGTTACGGTGATGTCACCAGAAGAGGCGGGAGAGTTCCGCAAAGCGCTCGAAGAGGCAGAAGCCAAATGGCCTGAGGCATTTGAAGGGGCAGGACGCAACAACGCTCACCTCAATTTCAAATTTCTGGACGAGTTGGTGCATGATGCCCGTATCGTCGATGCTGTCGAGGATCTGCTTGGCCCGAACCTTTTGGCCTATGGGACAGTGCTCTTCATCAAAGATCCTAACACGCCGGGTTTTGTGAGCTGGCATCAAGATGCGACTTACATGGGACTTACACCACCTGCCTCTGGTGCTACGGTCTGGTTGGCTCTATCACCGTCCAACCTAGAGACCGGTTGCATGAAGATGGTACCAGGAACCCACAAAGACGGCATCAGGTCTCACGTTGATACCTTCGCAGAAACCAACATTCTGACCCGTGGCCAAGACATCCAGGATGTTGACGAAAGCAACATTGTCGATCTGGTTTTGGAACCCGGTCAAATGTCTTTCCATTCTATGACCGTTATCCATGGTTCTGAGCCCAACCTCAGTGACGAGCGACGGATTGGCTTCGTGATCCAGTGCTATATGAAGCCAGAGATGCAGCAGACCATTAAGCCAGTCTATGCCCAGCATGTTCGTGGCGAAGACCCTTTTGGCAACTTTCTGCCAACACCGCGTGCCTCCGGAAACATGATGCCTGAAGACGTCGCAAGACGCGATCACTGCAACGAGATCTGGTCGGACATTCTCTATCACGGTGCCGAAAAGCGCCGAGATTTCTAGACGTTCAGAAAGCGTTTATTTTCAATTCATCAATCGTTCAGACTGTCTGTGCTTAATTGGGATCAACAAATGACCTGATTAAAGATACACGAAAGGACTGAACAATGTTGAACCGCCGTCAAATATTTAGAGGTGCCGCCGCCGCAACAGCTGCGGTCACTTTGAGCACTCTTCCTGGCCTAGCTTTTGCCCAACACGCGATCTCGGCGGACCAGATTGAACGGTCGTTGAAAGTAGCGCCAAAGTTGCTGTTGCCTTTCAACAACCGTATCAAACGCAAAGAGCTGCGTCACCGCCAAGACTTGCGCATCGTCGCCCCGTCGATTGACATTCATGCGATCAATTTCGAGTTTGGCTCAGATCGTATTCCCCGCAATCAGCGTTGGAAAGTGCGCGAGATCGCCCGTGCTATGCGTCGGATGCTTCGCCGCGATCCTTACGAGGTGTTCCTGATCGAAGGGCATACAGATGCAGTGAGCTCTCATAGATTTAACCAACATCTGTCAGAGCGTCGTGCGGCCTCGTTGAAACGACTGTTGGTCCGTCGGTTTGGTATCAACCCCTATGCTTTGGAAACCGTTGGTTTTGGCGAAGAATACCTGCTCGTGCCGACCCCATATGAGGAATGGCGTAATCGCCGTGTAACGCTACGCCGCGTGACTGACATCGTCACGGGCTAACCCTCTAATTTGAGCTCCAGTAATTGTCTAGGTAGGCTTGATATTGAACAGGGAGGTTCACTGGGCTGAAACTGCCCATCAGCCCGGAAACAACGATCACGCCTACCACCAGCCCGGCCCAAGGGAGCAGCACTTGCACCTTTGTGGCCGGTGCTGGCCATGAGCGGAACCGCAACGCACAAGCCAAGTGAGCAAAAATGGCGACAATTCCTAGAACGTAATAGGGGACGAAATACCAGACGAAAGGCGCTTTGCTGACAACACCAGCAGCCCAGTATGAGTTGGTGTCTAATGCATAGATCATCCGTGTTGCCACAGCAGCCGTCATGTGTTGCAGCAAGAAGAACGCAATATAACCACCGGACAAAACCTGAAGCCAAGCCCAGCCGCCTTGAGGTTTCCCTCGACGAAAAATCAACATCAGCCCGATTATCATCTGGGCAAAGAAAAGTGCAAAGAGCAGAATTTCTACTGGTAAGAAACGATAGATTATCCTGAGAGCCTCCATGACCGCCAAGTGATTGTCAATCCCTAAGACAATCGTCATATGGTTGATCAAATGCAGAACAATGAAAACTAGAAGCAACAAGGCGTTGGTTCTGTGTAGTTTTCTAAGCGTGTTATTCGCCATTTTAGGCTCCTGCTGGTTGACTCTTTTTGCCGATCGCCAGCCAGATCAAGGCACCGCCAGCGAGCGCCAAGAATGGGAGCATGGCGTAGTTCACAGCAGACCAACCTTCGACGGCGTTGCCACCTGAACAGTTCATCAAAAGGCCCGAGGACAGCGAAGCGAGCGTTACCATACCGAAAACCGCAAAATCGTTCATGCCTTGAACACGAGCACGTTCTTCGGGCGCATGGGCAGAAGCCAACATGGCCGTTCCGCCAATGAATGAGAAATTCCATCCGATCCCAAGCAAGATGAGCGCGATGAAGAAGTTCTCGAGCTCGACCCCTGCGAGCGCAACCGCCCCAGAGCAAAATAGGATTGCTAGACCGGCGGCTATGATCTTTTCAACCCCAAATCGGGCGATCAAATGCCCGGTAAAGAACGAGGGAATGAACATGAACAGCACATGCGCGGAGACGATATCAGCGGCATCGTTTGTGGTGAAACCACAACCAACCACCGCGAGGGGTGTGGACGTCATTGAGAGATTCATCAAAGAGTATCCGACCATAGCACAAATCATAGCCACCAAAATTCGAGGTGTTTTCAATAATTCGAACCGACTGCGCCCTTGATTTGTAGCAGTCTGTTTCTCTGGCTTCGGAATATCAAGGAAACGGAAAATCCATACGGAGCAGATGTTAATCGCCATCAGTGTGAGATAGCCACCAGCAAAAGGCACAGGTGAAAGAGCGTCCTGTGTAAATTTTACAAGCTGCGGGCCAGCGATGGCCGCAAACAAACCGCCGACCATAACGTAGGAAATGGCTTTCGGACGGAACTCAACGCTGGCCGTGTCGGTCGCCGCAAACCGATAGAAGCCATGAGCGGACATGTAGATGCCGATAAGGAAGGATCCCGCTAGGAAGATTGGAAACGAATCAACGTAGAGCCCTAGCGCACAAACGGCACCGCCTAGCGCACCACCCATTGAGCCAATGGTGAAACCCAAGGCGCGGCCATGATTCTGCATAAGATTGGCCATAAAGGGCGCAGTAACCATTGAACCGAAAACGGTCAAAGATATCGGGAGTGTTGCCCAGCACTTGTCGATGGAAAGCAGTTGGCCAGACAGTCCACCCAGCACAAAATGTATTGGCATTTGTGCGCCCAAGATGGCTTGAGCGATGACCAAGATGCCAACGTTCTTTTTGGCTCGACCGTGGTCGTATGTTTCTGATGCAGTTGAAATGGGTCTAACTTTCGTGAGGGACTTGTGGTCAATCTAGATTGGCTAACATGAAGAGCAAGAGGCGGGAAGTGCTATGCTGTCTCACCCCTCCGGCCGTTTGCCGATCATTTGGCTGATGACAGGAAAATACTTGGCGCCGTGACCTGCTTCCGCCGTCCGCTCTAGGACCTTGCAAAGGTTCTCTGCGCCGCCAACAAAAAGCTCTGATTGATCCGCAAGCTGTAAGGCGTAAGCAACATCTTTGAGAGCGTACATGACGGAGAAGGCTTGTGTTGGAAAGTCCTTCGGAATGATGGCTTTCCTGGCATGATTGCGAAGCGCGAATGAATCCGCTGAAGCGGTCCCGAAAAACTCAGCCAGTTTGTCTGCTGCAACGCCGTTCTGCTCAGCGATGGCGAAGGCTTCTGACAGTGCATTTACCGTTTGAAACAGCACCATGTTGTTCATGATTTTCACAACCTGACCACAACCGGTATCACCACAGTGATTGATCTCCTCCCCCATACACAGGAGGTAGGGTTCGATAAGTTTGAAATTCTCTCCACTCGCCCCCACCATGATGGACAGTGTGCCGTCAATGGCAGCATGCCGGGTTCTGGCTATTGGCGCATCGATGTAGGTGACGTTAGCCTGCGAAAACTCATTAGCAATGTCTCTGGTCATCTGAACGGGGGTTGTGCCAAGGTCGACGACTATCTGACCCGGCATAGCGCCATCGATCAAGCCACGTTCCATTCGGCAAACCAGATCGACCTCCTTGCCGCTGGGTAGTGCCATAAAGATAATATCAGTTTGTGCGATCAGGTCTCGCAGTTCTCGGCAAGCCTTAACGCCGACATCCGCAAGGCTGGCCACGCGGTTTGGATCTTGGTCAAATGCGAAAACCGAGCAACCAGACTTCTTTGCAAGATTGCGGCACATCGGCATACCCATGACGCCAAGACCAATAAAACCAAGGTTTAGGGAAGTGTCGATCATTGCTTGTTTTCCTGTTAAGCAGGGTGTTGAGAAGGGGCCAAGTCTGACCAACTTATCCTAACACCATTTTTCACTGGCGAACCAGTCCCTGCCGTCAAAGAAGTAGCGGAAGAAGACTGGTAGTTGGTCGAGCCATCAGGACAGCAAAACGGCCGAGCTTTGTTTGGAAACTTGTAGAGTCTTAATCAGTGAACCTGGATGACCTTCAAATGAGTCATGCTGAACGGGCTGTGTAATTGGGCGGTATTATTGGTGAAGATCAGCCGGTCATCCATTGAAATCGAAACCGCTACACTTACCTCTCTACCGAGTCTTGGGGCCTCTGGCATCTTTATGGAAAAGGGCATGCGAAGGCTACGGTTGATTAAGTAACTACCTGATTTCAGGCTTTGATTAGCGTCAGCCAAATTTGGATCAACGTAGTCAATGGTGATCGTAGCACCTGAGGGAACCAGGGCCTGACAGTCGCAAGAAATGGACGCCAGCCGCCCAACGGAAGGCATCGTGACATTGCCAGCCACCACAATTTGTTGTGTGGCAACTAGCGCTGCCACTACTAAACCTGGTATGATGACTGATCTGAACACGGTATTCTCCCTCGAGTCTCAAGATATTTGGAAGAATCGAAGAATCCAAGACCCCTTGTGGAGTTGTGGAACCAGTTAGACGCTAGATTTCTGTGGAAGACTTGTATAGTTTGCATTTTGCAAGGTGCTGGTCCCGCAAGGGGCCGGATAATTGGGAAGTTGGTACAGGTTTCACCCCTAAGCCAACGCTGCCCCCGCAACGGTAGAGAAGAGAGCTTGTCACTAAGCCACTGGGGTAACCTGGGAAGGCGACAGGCGAGAGTTAAAAACTCACTTCTGAGCCCGGAAACCAGCCTTGGAATTTGCTTTGGATGTTGCGGGCGGCGACTGAGGGCTGTCCGCACTCATTCGTGGCTGCTGACATACCTCTTCGTTTTCTCACAATTTCTTCTTTTGAATCCACGCAAGCGGGAGAATTGCGATGTTGTTGACGACGTTGATTAAGGGTATGAACGAGCCAAAGGTTGCCGCTCAGTTTTTACTGACGGATGAAAAGGGTCGTACGCTCACGGCAGAAGAGGCCTTTTTTGGTTGGTTGATGGCGTTACCCCATGAGACAACGCCACAGGTGGAAGCGCGATCAGCTTTGCAGACACTCGAAGCGCTTCCAAGCCCAAGCCAGAATCTCAAAGGGCTAATTTTACTTTTCAAGCAGGCAAGTTTGCCGCCAGCCAGACGTCGGCGCGTTAGTCTTCACTAAAGATCGATAGATCAAGTTCTAACAGCTCGCCCATCCAAATGGCGCGGTCGCGGTGGTCTTCCAGATGCTGTCCTGTGTCCGGGTGGGTGAAAACCGTTAGGCCCTGTCGGTTGAGTGCGAGCCAAGGAATCACTTGATCGAACTTATCGGCGGGAACCGTCATTTGACAAGACCAGCGAGGGTGAGGCCCGACTGGCTTAGCATGCATGCGGCCCATCTTGATTTCAAACAGGTCGCGCATTTCTTCGCACAGCTTCTGGGCAAGATCATAGCTGCTATCGTCAAAGTAGATGTGAGCATGATAGCTCAGGATTTGATCAGTAGAGGTCATTTTATCCTAACCATTCGATTGAACGACAATGCGGATCACCCACTGCCAGAACAAGCTCTTGCCCTTCTGGCCAGAGCCGTAGGCGTAATGTAGCCCTGTTATCATATTCCGGGTCGATCTCATACCGTAACCAGGCCAAGGGGGCAGATGGCGCGGCGACCGCGCCAGTCTTTTCCATGTGTCGAATAATACGGTCTTGGCTAGCACCAGGAAAATATTGGAACGCGATCGAGTGGATCAGAACAGAAACCTGGCCCTCTATTCCTAGAAGTTTCTCTTCGACCCAGTCTGCGGCGTCCATCCGATCAAGCTTTGGTGGCGTTTTCTCAGCAATGGCAATGGCCGCTGCGACCCGTTCTTGTCGCTCTGGCTGGTCTGGCCAGATGTAAGAGCGCAGTCTTTCTTGGTCCTGCTCGCTCGCGACATCCAAAGGATTTAGGTCTACACCTTGGCGGGCACTCACTTCGTATTTTTCTTGTGGTGGGCGTGACCCCTTCCAGCTGGTGGTTAGCGTGAGGTCCGACGTGCTATCTCCGTAGCTTTCACCGTCGTAAATGTAGTGAAAGCGGTCAGGGAACAGGTTGAGCCCAGCGTTGCTGCCAACCTCGAAAAGATTGAGTTGCAGCAATGTCTCTTTGGCCAAGACCATCAATCCAGCATTGAGCGCAATTGAGCGCGCCACTTCGTTGGTTTGAGGTGCCCATTGCAGCCAACGCAAGATTTCCGGCCCTTCCTTTTCCAAAACCTCAGAAACAGCTTCCCAAAGTTGGGCTCCTTTGGGCAACTGTCCAGGCGGATAGAGCGCCGCTAGCTTAGGATGGGTTCCGCGCTTAGCGAGAGCATGGAAAACGCCGGCGACGCGCAGGGTCAATACGTCATTCAGGGGATCAGAGTTCCCTGGCCATTCTAAGATGGCTTTGCCTGCTTGAGTGGATCTATTAACTCGCTCTGCGAAGGTTCGGCAGAACAAAGCTGTAAAAGGGGAGGCGAGTTTTTCGCACCATTCTGCTTGCACCGCGAAGGCGTCGCGAACTTGTTTTTCTTTTTCATCCATGGAAACAAAGGTAAGCTATGCTGACCTTTCGTCAAGGCCCATCGTATAAAAATTTAGAAGGAGACGTCTCGATAGAAAGCATTCATGAAGTAGAGCCCGTCTGATGGCGCGGTCATTCCTGCTATGGTTCGGTCCTTGGCTTCGAGAATGTCCTTCAGGTCCTCAGGTGTGAATTTGCCCTCTCCAACTTCCTTGAGACTGCCGGCAAAATTCCGGATCTGGTGGTACAAGAATGAACGGGCCGCAGCCTCAATGATGATTTCCTGGCCTTCGCGATAAACATCGAGACGATCCAGAGTTTTGATCGGTGATTTTGCCTGGCAGTTGGCCGCTCTGAATGATGTGAAATCATGGCTGCCAACTAAATACGATGCCGCTTTTCTCATGGCGGGAACAGAGAGGGAGCGATGGACATTCCACGCCAGACCTTTGTCGAAAGTGAGAGGGGCCCGTCGATTAACTATTCTGTATTGATAGGCCCGGCCGATGCAGGAGAAACGCGCATGAAAATCACCAGTGACTTCCTGGACACCGACAATGGCGATAGGGTGAGGTCGCAGCAGAGCGTTAATAGCCTTAAACAAGCTGTGTGGGTCAGTTGATTTTGCAATATCAACGTGGGCATGCATGCCTTTTGCATGAACACCAGCATCGGTTCGCCCCGAAGACATGACCACAACTTTTTCCTGGCAGAACGAATGGATGGCCTCCTCGATCGCTTGTTGGACAGAGGGGCCATTTTCTTGACGTTGCCAGCCACAGAAGGGCCGACCGTCATATTCTATTTTGAGCAGGTAGCGGGTCATCAGTTCCCCAATTCTGTGCCCTTTGGCACGGGATTGCCTCTTAGGAAATCAATTGCCGTCATGGCACCTTTACCCTGTAACTGGATGCGTTCAAGTTTCAGGGCTTTTTGACCACAAGCCACAACCAGATCGTCGGTCAGGATTTCTCCCGGTTTGCCTGTTCCTTCAACAATTGATGCTTGTAGGATTTTGAGAATTTTGCCGTCCAACTTTGTGCTGGTTCCAGGCCACGGGAAGAAGGCGCGGATTTTTCTTTCCAGAACATCGGCTGGTTGAGAAAAGTCCAGTTGGCCTTCTGACTTTTCCAGTTTGTGAGCGTAGGTAATTCCTTCCGCATCTTGAGGTTCAGAACGCCACTCACCAGTCTTAATTGACTTAACGAGAAGATCGGCACCCAATGTTGACAAAAGGTCGTGCAAAGACTGTCCTGTTGTCTCATCTGTTAGGTCGGTTTCGCATCGGGCGATGACGGCCCCGGTATCTAGGCCTTTGTCCATCTGCATGATACATACGCCGGACTTGTCATCGCCTGCTTCCATAGCGCGTTGGATCGGTGCAGCGCCTCGCCATCTTGGCAACAGTGATGCGTGGACATTGATACAACCAAGCCTCGGCGCGTCAAGAATAGCTTGTGGGAGGATCAGACCATAAGCGACAACAACAGCCAGATCGGCGTCCAATACAGCAAAAGCTTGTTGCTCTTCTTCTGATTTGAGCGACAAAGGGTGACGTGTCAGCCAGCCTTTGCTTTCTGCAAAAGCCTGAACGGGGCTCAGCTGTACTTTGTGACCTCTGCCCGATTTTCTAGGCGGTTGAGAATAGACCGCTACAATCTCGTGACCGGCTTTGGCCAAGGCCTCTAGGCAGGGCACGGAAAAGTCCGGTGTTCCCATGAAGATGATGCGCATGGCCGGAGATCCTATTCCAAATCAGCAGCACGTGCTTTTTTGATCTTAAGTGATTTCTTAAGCATCATATTGCGTTTGAGAGCCGAGATGTGATCCGTAAACAGGATACCGTTCAAGTGGTCGATTTCATGCTGTATGCAGGTCGCCAGAATGCCGTCAGCATGGACAGATTGCTCCACACCGTCGCGGTCCAAAAAAGTAACTTTCACTTCGGCAGGTCTTTCAACGTCCGCGTATTGGTCTGGTATGGAAAGGCAGCCCTCTTGATAAACGTTGAGCTCTTCGCTCGACCAAGTGATCTTTGGGTTGGCCATCACGATGGGCTCTTTTGGCGCGTCTTCATCTTCCTTTTGAGCCACGTCCATCACAAGGATGCGTCTTAAATCACCGACCTGATTAGCGGCGAGCCCGATGCCTTGCGCTTCATACATTGTATCCAGCATATCATCCATGAAACTGCGAACGGCGTCATCGACAACATCGATGGCTTGCGCTTTTTTCTTGAGGACAGGATCGGGTGCTATGACGAGGGGAAGAACGGCCATTTGTACTTACTTTTTAAACACTAACAGGGTTTTGGCTACACCTAGGTGGTGACGGCAATTGGGTCAAGGCCCAAGGCGATTTAGCGAAAAAGATTGAATTTCCACACATGGATCTCAATATAAGCTAAAGATAAATTCTAAACATCATAAACTCGGGGGAACTGAGCGTGCTTGAAGGCTTTTCGATTTTTGTCGTCGTATTATTCGTATTTGTCATTTTCATCGTATTTGCAGGCGTCAAGTCGGTGGCTCAGGGCCGAGAATATACGGTCGAGCGGTTTGGTCGCTACCGGGTTTCTTTGAAGCCGGGTTTGAACCTTATCATCCCTTTTGTTGATCGCATTGGCCGAAAGGTCAACATGATGGAGCAAGTGCTGGATATTCCAACTCAGGAAGTCATCACACGCGATAACGCCATGGTTTCTGTTGATGGCGTGGTTTTCTATCAAATCCATGATGCCGCTAAAGCTTCTTACGAAGTCAATAACTTAGAACTAGCAATCATCAATTTGACGATGACTAACATTCGTACTGTCATGGGGTCGATGGAGCTCGATGAGTTGCTCAGCCAACGCGACAAGATTAACGCCGCCTTGCTCCATGTCGTGGACGAGGCCACTAATCCTTGGGGTGTTAAAGTAACCAGGATCGAGATCAAAGACATTGCACCGCCAAGAGATCTGGTCGATTCAATGGCACGTCAGATGAAGGCGGAACGTGAAAAGCGTGCCCAGATCTTGGAAGCTGAAGGTTTCCGCGCTGCGGCTATTCTTAAAGCTGAGGGTGACAAACAAGCAGTGGTCCTCGACGCGGAAGGTAACAAAGAAGCAGCATTCCGCGAAGCAGAAGCCCGTGAAAGAGCTGGTGAAGCTGAAGCCAATGCAACGGCCATGGTGTCTGAGGCCATATCGAACGGCGGTGTTAATGCAGTTAATTACTTTATCGCCCAAAAATACGTCGAAGCACTCAAGACGATGGGAACCTCTGATAACAGTAAGGTTATCTTTATGCCCATGGAATCTTCTGGGGTTATCGGTTCAATCGGCGGGATCACCGAACTTGTGAAGAACGCTATGCATGAACAGAGTGACAACAGCGGCCCTTGGAACAGTAAAAAATGAGGCTAGAGCCGATGAACGACTTTCTTTCGGTTTTGAATGACCCTAATCATTGGCACTGGTTTGTCCTGGCTATCATCTTGATTACGATTGAAGTGGTGGCACCTGGTTCCTTTTTCTTATGGATGGGTGTCGGTGCAGCCGTCACGGGCCTGGTGGTTTTGTTGTCGCCAGAATTGGGCTTCACTTGGCAATTGTTGATCTTCTGTGTTGCAGCTTTAGTTGGGCTGATCGCGGGTCGTCATTTTTTTCGAAAAACAGCGGAAAACGAAGGAAGCTTTGGTCTTAACGAGCGCGGTGCTCAAATGGTTGGAAAGACCTTCATTGTGGCTGAAGCCTTCGTCGGCGGTCGCGGGAAAATCAAGGTTGGTGATTCACTCTGGATTGCTTCAGGACCAGACGCTGAACAAGGTGATAGTGTTAAAGTCTTAGCGGTTAATGGTGTCATGGCCGAAGTTGAGAAAGTAGACCCTTAGGATCTTTTGGCGAAGCAATCAGGCCTTTCTTTTAGGGAAGTTGATGGCGATCACCCCAAGAATAGCCAGAGAAACGCCAACAGCGACCATGGGCGTCAACGTTTCGCCGAGGATAATCACGCCAAGCAACACCGATACACCTGCTCTCAAAAAGGCCTGGCTAGCGGTTCCAAGCGAGCCCAGGGTTTTGATCAAGCGAAAATAGATCAAGAATGCAAAGACGGTGCTGAACAAAGTCATCGCAGCTGCCGCTAGCAGAGATTCAGTACTGGGTGTCAGTGCCCAAGGTTGTTCCAATAGCAAAGCAGCCGGAACTAAAAACACCGTTCCCCAAAGAACCGTGCAAGTGGCGGTTACGACCGGGGCCAATCCGGAGAACCGTCGTCCGTTCAGAGCCGCAAAGGCATAGAGAATGGCGCCGGCTAGAGCCGCTAGCTGCGCTAACACCTGTTGACCTAAACCAGCCAAGACATCAACCCCTACAATGAGGACCACACCCACAAGTCCAAGTGTGGCACCGATCAGCTTGAGCCAGCTGATATTTTCTAAGCGCCCCAAACAAAGTGAAATGAAGAAGACAAACAGTGGTGAAGTAGAATTCAAAACGCCGGCCAAACCGGAATCAATGTATTGTTGGCCCCATGCCAATAGCGTCCAAGCGCCAATCGCGTTGAGGAAAGATTGGACCAGCAGATGTCCCCAAGTCCTCACTTCGCGGGGGAGCTTTTCTTTCTGCCAGAACAGGACAAGGAGCAGTAGGACCGAGGCTCCTGTTACCCGAATGGCGATGAGGCTGAAGGGTGGAATGGTTTCTACCGCGATCTTCATGAAGAAGTAAGACGAACCCCAAAGCACCGCCAGGACGGCCAGCAAGAACAGTTCAAATCCAAAGTTAGTCTTCGGGTCGGCCATATGTGCTATTCCATCTGCAATCAAGAGCAAGCGGCTTAGCACAAAAGATCAAGAAAGTGCTTCGATAAAGGTCGAACTAAGGATTGACGATGAGAGCTTTATGCATGCGATTGATTTTGGCAGGTAATCGAGGTGCTTAGAAAGCACCCATCTCCAGGCTCGCTGCCATCAACAGCCCCAATTGTTCGGCTTCCTCCAGCCAGTTGTCGTTCCATTTGCCTTTGAACAGCAGCGGTTCTTGCACCATTTTCCATCGAAGGCCGGTTGTGATGGTCTCTATGCCTTTGCGTGTACCGGTGCCGTCCAGTCCGGCACGAATGTAGACTGCCATCGGCAAACCCTGTTTTTCTTCCAAGACAGGGTAGTAACAACGATCAAAAAAATCCTTGAGCGCGCCCGACATATAGCCAAGATTTTCAGTGGTGCCCAAGATGATGGCATCTGCAGCGAGCACGTGCGCCGCTTGGGTTTCGAAAGGGTTGAGAGTTGTAACGGTGACACTATCCACATCAGGAGAGCTGGCACCACGCTGTACAGCATCTCTAAGGGCTTGTGTGTTGGGTGAAGGTATATGGCCAACAATGAGAAGTTGCTTATCGGGCATCAAACCTGGGCCTTGGCTGAATCAATGACAGAAGGGATAGCCGTCTCGAATATTTCAATGAGTTCGGGGTCCATAAAGCTATAATCGTCAGGAATGTCGAGAATGTAAATCTTTGCTTTGTTAACAAGACTGCCGAACTGTTGCAAAATTTGTTGGCGATGCTTTGGTTCCATGACGATGATGAGATCAGCCCAGGTCAAATCGGCCTCATTGATTTTTCGCCTCGCGCTGGCCGCAGTTCCGGCGGACCGGGCATTGAAGCCAGGCTTTCGACGCCAAAGGTTCTCCGCCGTTGGGCTGCGCCACTTGTTACGACTGCAAATGAAGAGCAAATTCATGGGGAATCATCAATCCTCGGTCAGCCCCATTTGCCGGTGGTTCGAAATTGGCTTTGAAAAATTGTTTCAACTTGGCGAATAAAGTTCTCTTTTTGATTTCTATCCACACCCTCGATTGTCTCTACTTTGACCAGCAAGTCCAAGGTGGATTGCGCTTGCTCAGAGGAAAAAGAATCAATGCTCCGATTGAGAATTTTATCGAGATTGTTCTTAACGTCGTCCCCACGGCCATAAAGATAACTACAGGACAGCAGCAGTTCTGTTGCTGCTTTGAGCGACAGAGAAAACTCTGATTGAAAGAGCATGATCAATTGCTGCTTTTCTTCCTTGCTCACCTCTCCGTCGATCTTGGCAACAGCAAAGGCGAGCAGTGCGGCGGCCTCCATCGGGTCTTCGATCGAATAGATAGGATCTCCGCCAAGCTCGCCTTCGCTGCCAAGAGAAGGGATTAAGCCAACCAATGTCGACCCCACTGTCATCCAATCGTTTGAGAAGGATCAGTATAGTGACGATGGTCCCAAGGATTCCCAAAATTATGTGCATCGTTCGTGGCTCAGCTGTAAGGTTGAATTCGCTAGAAAAAATCTATCGGGGATGTTCTAGCATTCCAGCCCTAGTTTGTCTCGCGGTGCCTGTTAGAAGAAGTGGTTGCGCAATTCACGCCTTTCTGTAGAGAGAAAGTCAGAAACATAGGAGTGCAAAGAAGTGACCAAAAAACCGAACATCCTTATTCTTATGGTCGACCAGGCTAATGGAACTTTCTTTCCTGATGGCCCCGCCGATTTTTTACATGCGCCAAATCTGAAGGCACTGGCTAAGAAGTCCGTTCGTTTTTCTAATGCCTATTGTTCATCGCCCCTCTGTGCGCCATCACGAGCCTCCTTTATGGCGGGGCAGCTTCCGTCTCGAACCCGTGTCTATGACAACGCGGCTGAGTATGCTTCAGATATTCCAACCTATGCACATCACCTTCGCAAACTTGGCTATTACACTTGTTTATCAGGCAAGATGCATTTTGTTGGGCCGGACCAGTTGCATGGTTTCGAAGAACGCTTAACCACCGATATCTATCCGGCTGATTTCGGCTGGACTCCGGACTACCGCAAACCGGATGAGCGTATTGATTGGTGGTATCACAATCTGGGTTCTGTCACCGGGGCGGGCGTTGCTGAGATTTCCAATCAGATGGAATATGATGACGAGGTCGCTTACAACGCCAAGCTCAAGATCTATGATCTCGCACGCTCGAGCCGTGACCGTCCCTTCTGTTTGACGGTCTCCTTCACCCATCCTCATGATCCTTATGTGGCTCGAAAGAAATACTGGGATCTTTATGAGGATAAGATGCCGGAAATAGCGGTCCCCAAGATGGCCTATGAGGATCACGACCAACATTCGCAACGCATCTTCCGCGCCAACGATTACACGAAGTTTGATATTACCGAAGAGGACGTTTACCGGTCTCGCCGCGCCTATTTCGCTAACATCTCATACATCGATGACAAAGTGGGTGAACTCATGGAAGCCCTACGCAATTGTCGGATGGAAGATGATACGATCATCGTTTTCTGTTCCGATCATGGCGATATGCTGGGTGAACGCGGCCTTTGGTTCAAGATGTCATTCCTGGAAGGGTCAGCCCGTGTGCCGCTGATGATTTCATCACCAGACATGAAGCCCCAAACCATTGAAGCCCCGGTTTCTTTGTTGGATGTCACACCAACTTTGGCGGATTTGGCTGGTGCGGATCTTAGCGAGGTTGCTCCCTGGACAGATGGCGAATCTCTGTTGCCGTTGACAGAGGGAGTTAAGCGAAAGTCGCCTGTCTTGATGGAGTATGCGGCCGAGGGGTCAAACGCACCATTGGTTGCTATTCGGGACGCACGTTGGAAAATTATTCACTGTGAACTTGACCCGCCACAACTCTTTGACATGGTCAATGATCCGCATGAGCTAACCAATCTGGCGGATGATCCTGACCACGCCGAAATTTTTGAGGAACTGATGGATCAGGTGAAAGCTCGTTGGGACATGCAGGCCTTTGATTCAGCTGTGCGCGAAAGCCAGGCCCGTCGCTGGGTGGTCTATGATGCGTTGCGTAATGGCGCTTATTATCCGTGGGATTTTCAACCCTTACAGAAAGCATCAGAGCGTTATATGCGCAACCATCTTGATCTCAACACTCTTGAGGAAAATCAAAGATTCCCTCGGGGTGAGTGACGTTCAGTTTGATCAGATGCGCCGTTCGCTCTTTGGGCGGCGCAAGTACAGGAAGATTCCATAAAGAGAGATCAAAGCCCAAAAGAACTCAATCAAGAAGCCTGACCAATTCCATTCGAAATACAAAGAAATAATGATCAGGATCGACCCCAAGCCATTCACGATTGAAAAGCGCAGTTGAGCGCTGCTCCAACGTTCAATTTGGATCATCAGGTAAGCGAAAACGATGCAAAAGACGCCAAAAGTGCCAACGATGTCATGCCATGCAACGTCCATTTATTCTTCTTCCTCTGACATTTCCATGTTTTGAATAGCCTCATCCAATAGGCGGTTTCTTTCTTCAGACAGAGCCATATAGCTGGTGTTGTTCAAAATATCGATAGTGGGGTCCCATTCTTTTGCCAGGATCTTCAGTGACGCGCGGTCGTGCTTGTAGAAGACATAAGACACCTGCCGGGCTTTACCGCGGGAAAGGCCTAGGTTTTCCAGCGCGTAGCGACCGGCTCGAATGGACGAATCGAAAGTCTCACGCACAACGTCGCTGGCACCAGCATTAAACAGAGCGTAACAATGAGGACGATCAAAAGCTCGTGCAATGATATGTAAATCAGGTCGCTCTCGCCTTGCGTATTCCACCATCTTTGTTGTGCGCTCCCGGTCATCAATAGCGACGACCAGAACGCGAGCCTCTTGGAGGCCAGCTGCCATCAACAAATCTGGTCGGGTTGCGTCACCGTAAAACCCCTTTAGCCCGAATCGACGCATGCCATCCACCAGGTCGCTTTGATGGTCCAATACAACGGATTTAATACCGTTAGTCAGCAACATGCGGTTGACGATCTGCCCAAATCGACCGTGGCCAGCGATGATGGCTGGCGCTTGGTCATCAATCTCATCATTTTCACGCTCATCATGGTTGATCATTCTTGGCGCAATTAGCCGTTCATACAGAATGAAAAGTGCCGGTGTTAAAAGCATGGAAAGCCCAACAATTAGCGACAGAGTTTTTGCGAGATTAAGGTCCAGTACAGCATTCCCAACGGAAAAATTAATTAAAACAAACGCGAACTCACCTGCCTGGGCCAGACCTAGGGCAAACAACCAGTTATCCCCTCGCGGAATTTTGAAAGCTTTGGCAATGGAAAGGAGGACTGATGCTTTCAGCACAATGAGCCCCAATGCTAACAAAAAGATCAGAGTAAAATCAGCAAAGAGAACCTCGAAATCGATCCCGGCTCCAACGGTGATGAAAAACAAACCAAGCAGGAGCCCTTTAAACGGTTCTATGTCCGACTCCAGCTCGTGGCGATACTCATTGTTGGCCAACACCACGCCAGCAAGAAAGGCGCCTAAGGCAGGCGACAGCCCAACCAGTTCCATAAGCAACGAAATCGATATGACCAAAAGCAGGGCTGCGGCAGTGAAGATTTCTCTCAGTTGGGACTTTGCGATGAAACGAAAAATAGGCCGGGTTAAAAAATGCCCAGCCAAAATCACGGTTGCGATTGCTGCAAGAATAATCAGGGCAGTTGCCCAACCTGGTAATCCGGCCACTAGATTGTAACTGTGGGTCTGTCCACTATGATCACTGAACACTGTCAGTTTCGTGGTGGCCAGCAAAGGTAACAAAGCCAGCATGGGAATAACGGCGATATCTTGGAACAGCAAAACCGAAAAAGTACTACGGCCTCCAGCGGACTTCATCAGGCCTTTTTCGCTGAGGGTTTGCAGGACGATTGCCGTGGAAGAGAGGGCAAAGATCAAACCGATCGCAAGCGATGTTTGCCACGCGAGACCAAAGAAAATGCAAAAGCCAGTTATGAGCGCTGTGGTGATTCCAAGTTGAAAACCACCGAGCCCTGTCAGACGGAATCTCATGCGCCAGAGAACAGCTGGTTCCAGTTCCAGTCCAACCAGGAACAGCATCATTACAACCCCGAATTCTGCAAAGTGTTGCAGATCTTTGGTTTCTGTTCCCACTAAACCAATGACGGGCCCGATGATGATCCCGGCGAGCAGATAACCCAATACGGAGCCTAACCCCAAGCGTTTGGCTATTGGAACGGCAATGACAGCGGCGCTCAAATAGACAAAGGCTTGGAACAATAGAGATTCCATCGGGACTCCTTGAAATTAGATGATTTGAGACCAAGCTTAGACAGTCATCAATAATAATCAACAACTATGGCATTGATGAGGGCTCGGACTGTGCTAAATTCAGACCTGTAAAATTTTTAGACCGCTATTCAGAAAAGAACCGGCCCAGTGCGCAAATATCTCGATATTGATTTGAATTCCCAATCCATTTCCGAACGTGAGTTAAAGGGACGAGAGCTCACAGAAGCTGGTCGTTACTTTATTGCCAAAACTTTATTGCAGATGGGCACAGCCACAGTTGATCCTCTGGGTGCCGATAATCCGCTGATTTTTTCTGCTGGTCCCTTTGCGGGAACGAACTTTTCCAACGCCAACCGTCTAAGTGTTGGCTGTAAGTCTCCGTTGACCGGTGGCATCAAAGAAGCCAATGCAGGGGGTACTTTTGCCTTTGCTATGGGCCAACTTCATATTGCCGGTTTCACACTTCACGGCAAGTCTGACGAATGGGTCATCATACATGTTCCAAAGGAAGGTGATATTACTTTCTCATCTGCTGATCCCTACATGGGCAAGGGTGTGATTGAGACCGCCGCTATGCTGCATGAAGTTTACGGAGAGAAAGTCTCTGTCGCTATCTGTGGCCCGGTTGGGGAATACGAGGGGCTACTGGGAGGCATCTCCGTGAGTGATGCTGAGAACCGCCCGGTTCGTATTGCAGCGCGCGGTGGCGTCGGCGCGGTTATGGGTTCTAAGAAAGTGAAGGCGATCATTGTCGACAAAGACAAAATGCCAGTCCTACATGACCGAAAGAAGGTTATGGGCGGTGTGAAGTCTTACGGCAAGCTGTTAAATGAATCAGTCCCAGTCCAAAGCTTGAGCAAGTACGGAACAGCCATGGTAGCTGACTTTACTAATCAGGTGGGCGGTTTGCCGGTTCGCAATTTCAGTTCAGGCCAAATGGTGGATACCTCCAAAGACGGTCCGTTGAAAGTTGGTGGCAACTTTATCCATGATTTGAATTCAAGCCGCGGCGGTACTGTCTCTCACGCTTGCATGCCTGGTTGCCTTATCAAGTGTTCAAATATCTATGTCGATAAAGACGGCAAGGATATGGTTTCACCTTTAGAGTATGAGACCATTGGCCTGTTAGGTACCAACTGTGGCCTGTCGGATCCTGATGAGATTGCACGTTTGAACTACACAGCCAATGACCTTGGCATTGATACTATTGAGGTTGGCGCTATGCTTGCGACCTTGATGGATGCGGGTCAGGCAGAATACGGCGATGTTGAATTCATGGCCGCAGCACTGGAAGACATCCGTGAAGGAAATGAGCGCGGTCGTTTGCTGGCTGGCGGTACAGCGAGAGTGGGCAAGCACTATGGCATTAAACGTCTCCCCGTCATCAAGAAGCAGGCTATTTCAGCCTACGATCCCCGTGTGATCGAAGTGACCGGCATCTCCATGATGTACACGGCACAAGGGGCCGATCATACGACTGGAAACGCACCGACTTTTGAATGCGATGGTAAGTCTATTAAAGAACTGGCCGTCGCCTCGTACGAAATGCAGATAAATTCCGCCGTTGCTGACTCGCTAGGACTTTGTGTTTTTGGCCGGTCCGTGACCGACGTGAATCGCAAGTTGATTGCGGACGCCATTAACGCCGCTTATGACTTGGATCTGGACGGTGACGACATCGTTAACTTCGGCGTTGAAGCAATCCGGATGGAAAAGGAATTTAATAAGGCCGCTGGTTTCACCGAAGTGGACGATGAATTGCCTGAGTTCTTTAAGCAAGAAGCGCTGGCACCATCTGATAAAATTGCGCGGTTGCATGCGCCGGAAGTCAATGTGGCTCTAAGAGAAGTTATTGCGGGCTAGCGATGGCGCTGGAAATCCAAAGTGAGGATCCAGCCGATCCAGAGATAACGGCTCTCTTGAATGTTCATTTGGCGTTCATGAACTCTTTGTCGCCGCCCGAGTCTGTTCATGCTTTGGATGTTGAAGCCCTGAGGGCGTCAAACATTACATTCTGGACAGTACGCGATCAGGATGCCTTAATCGGATGTGTTGCACTAAAAGAGCTCGACGGGTCTCATGGCGAAATCAAATCCATGCACACTAGCCAATCAAAGAGAGGGCAAGGCATTGCTCAATCCATATTAGAGCATCTGATTTCTGAGGCGAAATCCAGAGGGTACAAAAGGCTTAGTTTGGAAACTGGAAATATCGAAGCTTTCTATCCCGCACATCGCCTGTACCGTCGCAATGGTTTTGTATCTTGCGAGCCTTTCGCGGATTATAAGCCAGACTCGTTTTCAATCTGTATGACCAGAGAACTGTAGCCAGTCTCTGGTCATAACCTGGGTATTCGTTCTAACTTAGTTAAGCAGTGTTCTCTTCTGGTATGACGTCAGATGACCGGTTCTTTTTGCACCAAGATAAGACTGGAAGTCTCTGATCGCACGTCTGATCTGAGGTCCACTGACGCCATCAGGGTGGCCGGCGTAAAATCCCCAATCATTCAAAGCAATCTGTATGCGGCGTGTTTCTCTCTTTGAATAAGAATGTTTCTTGGGCTTGGAATATGAGGTGTAACTGCCGTGAGAATGGTCATGATAGGTATACTTGTGTTTGTGACTATACCCATCGTGATAGTGATGGCGTTTGTAGTGTTTAGTTCCGTGATTCTGTTTGTTGAGTTCATTTATGATGAGCGCGCCAGCACCTACAGCTAACCCTATGCCTAGAACTTTACCGAGGCGTCCTGCTTCGGCAGTGTTCGGCGTTGAAAGCGAAGAGATCGCTACAACGGATGCGATGGCAAAGGCGGCAACGGTCTTGGAACTGAATGAAGATCTGCTGATCATGAGCTTTCTCCTATTGGTGTGGTCGGATATGTTTCAATAGAGCTATCTTCTCACACCACCTAAAACTTGCTAGTGATATAGATCACGTTTTCTGCATTTTCTGGAGGTTCGGCCTAGTTGTTACCCAAATAACTTTGAAGCTTTTGCCAAGTTTCGGAGTCGATTTTCATCCCAAGGGATTTAGAATCGCGAGAGGCTCTTTGTTTTTTAAGGCCAGGCAGAAAGGCACCATCTCCTTCCAACGTCGTTATCAAGTCAGTTATGCGCCGTGCGTAGCCAGGGTTCCCCATCTTCCCAGGGTCGATGGCTAACAAAAAATAGCCAAGGTTCGGCGTTTGCTCGCCTGTGTTAAAAGGGGCTGACTCGTAAGACCAATCGGCTCCTGTTACAGCGGCGGAGAGAACCTCTACCATTAGCGCCATGTTGGCACCTTTAGCACCTCCAAAAGGGAGGAACAGTCCGCTCAACGCCTCTACAGGATCCGTTGTTGGTTTACCGTCTTTGTCTTGCGCCCAATTGTCGGGAATTGTTTCTCCCCTGTCTGCGGCTTGCTTGATTGAAACGATAGCAGTTGCTGTTGAGGATTGATCAATCACCACACAACGGCCATCGCTGGCTGGAACCGCAAAGGCCATAGGATTTGTGCAGAAGCGGGGCGTTTTCCCGCCAGAAGCTGGCATCACCGCTGGCGCTGCATTGGCAAAGCACATCGCGACGAGGTTATGCTGTTCTGCCAAAATTCTGGGGTAATAAGAGAGCGCGCCGATGGTATAGCCGTTGCGGCTTGAGATTGCTGCAAGCCCAAATTCCTTCGCCGTTTCCGCCATTTGGTCGAGCGCTAAATCAACCCCCAGATGCTGCATGCCGCCATTGGCATTTATGGTCTGAATAATCGGTGTTGTCCGAGTGATATCCGGTTTAGCTTGGCCGAGAATACGACCGGCGCTAAGCGCATCTAAGTAGTCAAAGAAATGAGCGAAGCCGACGGCTCTGTTTCCTTCTGCTTCGGCGGTGACGATTGAGAGTGCCAGCGCTTGCGCATGCTCCAATGAGGTACCGCAGTTTCTTGCGGCTTTGTTGGCAATCTCTAGGGCGTCATCAAACGATAGATGGGTCATGGTTATCCCGTTGCAATGATGGAACAAGTTATTGTTCTTTGATACTTTCATAGGACAATCATCGGACTTTTTTGCAAGCCCTATTTGCAACTTCTTCTGACGGCAGGCTATAGTGATTTCAGTAATTCTCATTCGCTGAATTGGTTCCAATTCATCGGCGCAGTCAGGACATTTGAAACTATGAACAAGCTAATCAATTCAATCGATACCAACGCTGACGGTTGGGATGGCCCTGGTGGCCCTCAAGATTTGTTCTTCACAAAAGATGAAACTTTCCGCTATCCACGCATCGTTCGCACCGATGATATCTACCTCTATGAGGACAACGGTAACCAGCTGATCGATATTTCTTCTGGACCAGTCGCGTCCAATTTAGGGCACAATAATCAACGCGTCGTGAAGGCCATCCAGGATCAAGTGGCAAAGCTGCCTTTTGTTACCAACCGCACTGGTCGAACCAACGAGAACATTGAGCTGGCTGCGAAGCTCGCCGCTCTAGCCGGGGAAGGTTTTGAGCGTTCTTTCTATGTTTCAGGTGGATCAGAAGCCGTTGAAACGGCCATACAGTTTGCGCGCCAATGGGCTTGGGCTAATGGAGAAACAGAGCGCACCAAACTCTTCTCTCTTTTGCCCTCCTATCACGGTGGAACGGTGGCTGCTTTAGCCCTTTCGGGTGATGAAGCGGTTGAGCCGATCTACAAAGATATGGCGGTAATGCCGGAGCGTATTTCGGCCCCGCTTTCATACCGTCCTCTAGAAGGCTTGACTCACGAGCAGAACGAAGATCGAATTCTTAGGCGCTTTGAAGATCGGGTAAATGAACTCGGTAGTGAGAAATGCTTGGCGATCTTTCTGGAGCCTGTTGGCGGTTTGGCATCTGGCTGCAACGTACTGAGCCAGCGGTTCGTGAAAGGCGTTCGCGAGGTCTGTGATCGCCACGGTATGATGATGATCTTCGACGAGGTTATGTCAGGTGCCGGCAGAACGGGAGCCTTTCTGACGGCGCACTATCACCCTGAGGCCAAGCCTGATCTTGTGGTCCTCGCGAAAGGTATTGGTTCGGGTTACATCCCGCTTGGCATCATGCTCGCGCCTGCATCAAAAGTGGATCGTTTGAGAGAGCTGACGGGGTTCAACTATGGTCACACTTCGAACACCAATCCGTTGGCTTGTGCAGTCGGCATCGCAACCATTGAAGAATTGACAACCCGAAATCTTATTAAGAATGCGGCTGATACGGGCGCTTACTTGGAAGAGCGGCTTTGGGCCTTGGCCGAGACTGTTCCCGTGATTGGCGATGTTCGCGGATTAGGATTTCTGCTCGCTCCTGAAATCGTATGCGACCGTCATAATAAAACAATCTTTTCCGCTGAAGCAAAGGCACCGGACACGCTTCGTCAATTAGGATTTGATCATGGTTTGTCGATCTATGCTCGGCGCACAAACAATGGCAAGTATGGTGATTGGATCATGACATCGCCGCCTTTGACAACAACACGGAATCAAGTTGACGAAATGATTGATCGCTTGGATCAAACCTTCCGTGCCTTTGTTGATCGAATGACGGTTGAAGGCCATAGAATTGGCTAAATCATGCCGAGGCTCGCTGCAAATTTGACTTTGTTGTTTAATGAAGTCGCTTTCCCTGATCGTTTCCAGGCGGCAGCTGACGCTGGTTTTAAGGCCGTGGAATTCCTCTTTCCATATGAGTGGCCTGCTGGTGACATTAAGGCCTGCTTGGATGAGGCAGGGCTAGAGCTAGTACTGTTCAACGGTCCTCCTGGTGACTGGGAAGCAGGAGATCGAGGTTCAGCCTGCGATCCACGAAGAATGGCTGAGTTCCGCAAGAGTATTCTATTGGCGTTGGATTACGCCAAAATCCTTCAACCTCGCTGTCTTCATATTATGACTGGCCTTACCCCTGTCGACGTGTCGAAAGAACAAGCGCGAGAATGTTTGTTGACCAATCTTGCGTGGGCAACTGACCTCTGTTCGAAAGAAGGTGTGCGGGCCCTAATTGAACCACTCAATTTGCAAGATAACCCAGGCTACTTTCTTAGCGACTTTGGGGATGCAATGGCCCTAATCGAAGAAACAAAAGCTAGAGGCGCCATTGCTCCGATGCTGCAATTCGACATTTATCATTGCGCGAAGATCCATGGCGATGTGCTTGATTGGTTGAAAAGAACAGCAGGCGAAATAGGCCATTTTCAAATTGCTGATCCCTTCAAACGCCAAGAGCCCAACCCTGAAAATTTGCCGCTAGGCCAAATTTTTCAGACAATTGACCAACTCGCTGAAGGTACCTTTTTGGGCTGTGAATATTTTCCGAAGGAAAGCACCCAGGCGGGACTTGTATGGACAAAATCGCAACCCTTGATCTCTTTTTGACGTCGAATCAGAGCTGAAAACTCAAAAATCTTTGACGAAGGCCCCCATTTTTCTTACGAATTTGTCGCAACAAGCTTGAAAATTGATAATGCCGAGGAGTGGCAATGTTCAGTAAGTTCCTGACCGAGCGTCTGTTGAGGCTTTTGGAAAAAGCGCCGTGGGGTTCAATCACAATCACCCTACCAGACGGGACACGGCATGATTTCGAAGGGCCGATCGCGGGTGTAAGTGCTGACCTTGATATCCGTGATTGGCGTCTTGCCTCTTCTCTCGTGAAGCACGGTGATATTGGTTTCGCTCAGGCTTACCGTGATGGTTGGTGGGAAACAAGTGATCTATTTGCACTTCTTCGCTACGCCTATGACAACGATGAAACGCTGGGTACGTTTGCCAACGGCAATCCTATTATGGCGCTGGGAACACGCCTCATTTATGCTTTTCAAAAGAATACTATCAAAGGAAGTCGCAAAAACATCCAGGCTCACTACGACCTTGGAAATGATTTCTACAAGCTTTGGCTTGATCCGACGATGACTTATTCTTCCGCCCTTTACAAAGATAAGTCGGAGGGACTGGAACAAGCTCAGTTGAATAAGTACGACCGTATTGTTGATCATTTGACGGGGTCAGGTTCAGTGCTGGAAATTGGCTGTGGATGGGGTGGATTTGCCGACAGAGCGATAAGTCGTGGTGACTACGGTATTAAAGGGCTTACACTTTCCGACGAACAACATGCCTATGCACAACAACGCCTTGGCAGCAAAGCTGATATTGTTATCCAAGATTACCGCCACGAGACTTCTCGTTTTGACCATATCGTTTCAATTGAAATGTTTGAGGCTGTTGGCGAGCAGTATTGGCCAACATACTTTGGAAAAGTGAAAAATCTTCTGTCCGACAAAGGTAATGCCGTCGTTCAAACCATTACGATTGGTGATCAGTTTTTCGACAACTATCGTAAAGGCACCGACTTCATACGCTCCTACATTTTCCCCGGTGGCATGTTACCGTCACCGACGCGGTTTAAAGAAGAAGCTCAGAAGGTTGGCTTGCAAGTTGCTGACACCTTCTCTTTTGGCCACGACTACTCTCAAACCTTGTTGGAATGGTTGAAGACCTTCGATGCGAAAAAGTCAGAAGTGATGGACCTGGGATTTGATGAAGGCTTCATCAAGATCTGGCGATTCTATCTGGCTGGTTGTGCTGCAGCCTTTACGTCTGAGCGCACAGATGTTTTGCAAGTCGAGTTAAAACACGCTTAATTTTTTCAAAAGCAAAGACTTGTAAAAATCTATTTTGCCTAAGCAGCGAATTTGCTTAAACTCCTGTGATTCAAAATTCAGAGGGCTAAGCCATGATTAGAACCGGTGAACAGTATAGAGAGTCATTGAGAGATGGGCGTGAAGTCTATGTCGATGGTGTCCGTGTTGAGGACGTAACAACCAATCCCACCATCATGCCTTCTATCGAAAACCGGGCGCGTATCTACGATATGCAGCATGAGGCAGCCACTCAGGAAATTATGACGTTCGAAGAGAACGGCGAATTGTTCCCTGTCGGTAATCAGATCCCGACAACCCAAGAGCATTGGCACCGCAAGCGTAAGGCTGTCGATACTGTGATGAAAGACATCGGTGGTGTCGTAACGCGCGTGGGTGATGAAACCGTTGGTGAAATGTGGTCACTGGCCGATGGCGCAGATATCCTGAACGAGATTGACCCTCGATTTGCCACCAATATCAACAATCATATCAAGTTGGCAGTTGAGAACGATCCGTTCCACGTTTCCGCTAATACTGACCCCAAGGGCGACCGTTCACTTCGTCCGCAAGATCAAGACCCAGACATGCTCACGCACGTGGTTAAGGAAACGGATGCTGGCATCATCATCCGCGGTGCCAAGTATGAGACGGCGGCATCCTATTCAAACCAAGCCTTCCTGAAGCCAACGATTGCTAACTGGGGCGATGCGTCCATTTCTGACTATGCACTGGGTTGCATCGTCAAAATGAACGCCCCTGGTGTTAAGCACATTTGCCGTTCTGGCTTCCAGCGGAATGGAACAGAACGCGACTATCCTTTGTCAAACAAGTTCGATGAAGTTGATACCATCATGATTTTGGATGACGTGCTGGTTCCTTGGGAAGACGTTCTTTTCTATCAGCACACAAGAGCAGCAGCCTTCATCAGAACCACTTTGCACAGATATTCAGCGATGCCTTTTGTTCAGCGTTTAGTGACTTACGCTGATATGATGATTGGTGCTGCGCTGTGGAACATCAAGCAAACAGGCCTTGAAAAGCAACCAGCGGTTCAAGAAAAACTGGCTCAGCTGGCGGTCTACCGTGAGGGCATAAACGCTCACCTGACGGCCGCCGTCGCTTTGGCCGAAAAGAGCCCAGGTGGCTTCCTTATGCCAAATCAGTCTATGTTGATGACCGGCCGTGTTCATGCGATTTCTAACTTGCCTGCCATGATGCACATCGCGCGCGAGCTTTGTGGTGGACAGATTTGTATCACACCAGATGTTGCCTCCTTTGAGGGCGAGGAGACAGGCAAGTGGTTGAACAAATATTACTCCATCAATGACGCTTGGCAGTCGGATGACCGTCGTAAGCTTTTGGCCTTCGCGAGAGACCTTCTAAATTCTTCTTACGCTGGCCATCGTTTGACCTTCCATCTCTTTGCACAGTCACCGCCTTTTGCCCATTTGGCCGCTGTTTACAGAAACTTCGGCTGGGATGGTCCACTTGACTTTGTTAAGGATGCCGCAGGCCTTTCGGATAAAATTACGAAGTAACAGGAGTTTCAATTATGAACTCGGTTTCGCGGAAGATGACAGCAGCAGAAGAGCTACTCGAGTCAGTTTCTGTGCCGTTTGAGAAGGCACATGCCATGCCGAAATCGGTCTATACTTCGGAGGAGTTTCTCAAGCATGAGATCGAGGATGTCTTTGGTCAGGAGTGGTTTTGTGTTGGCCGTGCCTCGACCTTGGATAAACCAGGTGACTACCGAACTTTGGAGCTGGCGGGCCAACCCATCATGGTTATACGTGGCAAGGATGGTGAACTGAAGGCGCAATCGAACGTTTGTCTCCACCGCATGTCGACCCTGTTGGATGGCAGTGGTAATACGAAGTCAATTGTTTGTCCTTACCATGCTTGGACTTATGGCATAGATGGCAATCTTCGCGGTGCGCCGGCGATGACATTGAACGAAGGCTTCTGCAAAGAGCACTATCGTTTGCCGCAAGTGCGTTGTGAGGTTTGGCTCGGCTGGATCATGATTTCACTCAATCCTGATGCGCCATCGACCGCAGAACACTTCGGTGAAGTCGAGGCACTGATTGAAGATTTCGGCATGGAAGACTACGTTGAAACTTTCTATGAGACTCACAATTGGAACACCAATTGGAAAGTGCTCGCTGAAAACTTCATGGAATCCTACCACCTCCCTGTGTGTCATGCCGGAACCATTGGTGGGCTTTCAAAGTTGGAAGAAATGGATTGCCCTCCAGGCTTAGCGACTTTCAACTATCATTGGATACTGAAAGACGAGTCGTTGAAGATCGCCATCGCTCACCCAAACAACACACGATTGAAGGGTGACAGAAGAAGAACCACGGGATTGCTTGCGATCTACCCTTCTTTGCTGATTACACTGACCCCGGGGTATTTTTGGTACCTGTCGCTTCATCCTAATGGCGTTGGTAAAGTCGATATTCAGTTCGGTGGAGGAATGTCGCCGGACTTTATCAACGACCCGGATGCACAAGAACATTTCAAGCAAATGAAAACATTGTTGGATGAGGTCCAAGTGGAGGACCAAGGCTGTACAGAAAAAGTCTACAAGGGGCTTTGTTCAGACTTTGCTAAGCCTGGCCATCTCTCTCATTTGGAGCGGCCAAACTTCGACTTTGCAAATTACCTGTCGTCCAAAATTAATGCGTAGGCGTCTATCCCAAATGGCATGTCCTATTTGAGATATTCTATCGCCTTGACAACTTTTCTAAGCTCATAGGAGCTTAAGGTGTAATGCCGGGCAGGGAGACGATGAACAAAAAAACGCCGACGCATAAGCGTATCAGAATGTTCAATACCAAGAACACCTATCCAAACCAACTTTTGGATAATGACCTGTGCCAGGCTGTTGTTGCCGGGAACACGGTTTATGTTCGTGGTCAGATTGGTACTGACTTTGATGGTAATCTGATTGGCCTCGGTGATCCCGCCGCTCAAGCAGAGCAAGCGATGAAGAACGTTGCGCAACTGCTGAAAGAAGCTGGAAGCGACCTTAGTCACATTGTTAAAACCACCACTTACATTACTGACCCACGCTACCGCGAGCCTGTCTACCAGGTTGTTGGCAAATGGCTGAAGGGCGTTTTTCCAATCTCGACCGGCATTGTTGTTGCTGGGTTGGGGCAGGCGGAATGGCTGATGGAAATAGACGTCATTGCGGTCATTCCGGAAGGTGAGGGTTAGGTCAGCATGCGCTTCACCCTTAAGCAATTAGAATATTTCATTGCCGCCGGTGAAGCTTGCTCAATTCGTAAAGCCTCAGAGGTCATTAATGTGTCTCAACCGGCGATTTCGTCGGCCATTTCTCAGCTCGAAACAACCTTCAATCTCCAGCTTTTTATTCGCCATCATGCGCAAGGGATGTCACTCACCCCTGCTGGGACGGCTTTCTTGTTGGAGGCTAAACAGTTCTTGGCGCAAGGTGACGAATTGCGGAATGTCGCGGTCAACCTTTCGTCGAAACTCGCTGGGTCTGTCCAGGTCGGGGCCTTTTCCGTGATCGCGCCGATTGTCATGCCCGAACTGATTTCTTGTTTCCTGCATGACCATGAACACATTGAAGTTTCGATGTCGGAAGACTCGCAACCCGTGTTGCTCGAGAAGCTAAAACGAGGCGCGCTGGATATAGCGCTCACCTACGATCTGCATTTGCCGGAAGATGTCGATTTCGTCCCGTTGGTCTCCCTATCGACCTATCTGCTGATTGGCAAGAAGCATCCCTTGTCTTCGCGCAAGAGCCTCAGTTTAAACGATCTCATTAATGAGCGTTTCGTACTTTTGGATTTGCCGCTTAGCCGCGAGTTCTTTCTTTCTATGTTCATTCACGCAGGACTTAAGCCTTGGATTTATGCTCGAACGGAGCATCCAGAGGTCGTGCGAGGCTTGGTAGGGAGGGGGTATTCCTACAGTTTGGCCAACGTGAGGCCAAAGAATTGTTCTTCGCTCGACGGCAGTGAGCTGGTCTACGTTCCCTTGAAAGGCGATCATCCTCCTTTGAATTTAGGTTTGGCAATGCTGAAAGACGTGCGACGGACTCGGGCACTGGAAGCATTTGTACTTTACTG
Source organism: uncultured Alphaproteobacteria bacterium (assembly GCA_905480575.1). Taxonomy (GTDB): domain Bacteria; phylum Pseudomonadota; class Alphaproteobacteria; order UBA7985; family CAJQQZ01; genus CAJQQZ01. The sequence goes on from CAJQQZ010000054.1 coordinate 97,028, forward strand.
TCAAAAGTCAATCACGCAAGATAGGGTCCCTGGAATGACAGGGCTCAATTAATGGCACATAATAAGCCACAGGGAGAAAGAGCTTGAATACAAGCAGTTCGGAAAACGCTTTAGAGGCGCGTTCGGTTGTAAAGGTTTATGGTGTGGGCAGCTCAGCTGTCACCGCACTTGCCAACGTTTCCATTGATATTCGACATAACGAATTTTTTACTCTGTTGGGTCCATCGGGCTGCGGAAAGACCACTCTGTTGCGATTGTTCGCCGGTTTCGAAGAAATCACAGAGGGCGAAATCTACCTCTACGGTGAAGAAATCGAGCACTTGGCTCCACACCAACGTCCCGTGAATACGGTATTTCAGCATTATGCTCTCTTTCCTCATATGACTGTCGCTGAAAACATTGCGTTCGGTTTGAAACGGCTTAAGCGCCCCCAGGCTGAGATCGATGCAACGGTGAAAGAAATGCTGGCGCTCGTCCACATGGAAGAGTTCGCCAACCGCAAGCCCAATCAAATGTCGGGTGGCCAGATGCAGAGAGTGGCTCTAGCCCGAGCACTGGCACCGAAGCCGAAAGTTCTGCTGCTTGATGAGCCGCTATCGGCGCTGGATCTGAAGCTCCGTCAGGCTATGAGAGAGGAGCTGCAGCGGTTGCAAAAAGAAACCGGTATTACTTTCGTTTTCGTGACACATGATCAAGATGAAGCTCTATCCATGTCTGATCGTATCGCGGTTATGTCAGCAGGGCATGTCCAACAAATTGGATCGCCGGAAGACATTTACCTGAGACCAGCGAACAAGTTCGTTGCTGACTTTATTGGTGATACCAACTTTATCGACGTAACAGTTGGTAAAGCAGGCCAATTCACCGCTAAGAACGGCCTGGAATTGAAACTTCCTCTTAAAACCGACCTAACAGCTGGTAGTGAAGCCGTCCTGAACGTCCGACCAGAGAATATAGTCGTGTCTTCCGCAGGAAAGGGATTGTTTGATGCAACTGTTTCCAATCGAACCTTCTTAGGGAACATGTCCGTCTTTGAATTAGACCTTGGCGGCGGCGTTACCATTCATACCGGATCATCAAACCAAGCAGGAACCGACGCTGTTTTGAGCGTTGGTTCTAAAGTTAGCGTTGCATTCGCAGAAGGTTCTGTGTCGGTGTTGACGTCATGAGTTCAGCTTTCGAAAAAAGTGCAAAGGCTCGCTGGTTAGCGCTGAGCCCAAGCTATTTTATCATTGGCATCTTCATGGGTGTTCCTTTGCTCATCATGGTGGGAATTTCCTTTCTTGAGCAGGACACTTTTGGCGGTGTGAAACCAGCGTTCTCCTATGCCGCTTATCGTCAGTTGGTCTTGGAATTGGACTTCTTCGACAATCTTGTCTTTGATCCGGCTTATTTGATCATTGTCTGGCGATCGGTTTATGTTGCTTTCTTGGCCATGGCCTTAACCCTCTTCTTGGGTTTTCCGATGGCCTACAACATAGCCAGGCAACCAGCACACAAGCGCAATTTGTTGATCTTTTTGATTACAATTCCACTGTGGACCAATCTTTTGATCAGAATTTTCGCTTGGTTGATCATCCTGGGGCATGGTGGGCCGCTGGATATCCCATTTAGATACTTTGACCCAAACTTTTCACTAGGTTTACTCTATACGCCGTTTGCGATCATTCTCGGTTTGGCTTACGTATATCTGCCTTTGATGGTTTTGCCGATTTATGCATCTCTTGAAAAGTTGGATTTCAGATTGGTTGAGGCAGCATCAGATCTCTATTCTAGTAAGTGGTCGGCCATACGTCATGTCGTGATCCCTCTGTCTATTCCTGGGATTGCGGCTGGTTGTATTTTGGTCTTTGTACCTGCACTTGGCGACTTCATTGTAGTCACCTTGTTGGGTGGTGCCAAGAACTTGATGCTAGGATCGCTCATTCAGTTCCAATTCCAAACCGCCAGAAACTGGCCCTTTGGTGCGGCTCTTTCCGTTGTGTTGCTCCTCTTTGTTATTGTCTCAATGTGGTTCTATGGCCGACTTAACAAAGGGGAAGACACAGGAGGCCACCCATGAGTACGAAGAAGAAAGGTGCTGGCCAAGTTGGCGTTTTCCGGTGGCTTTCCAGTTGGACCGCCGCTCTCTATGTCTTTCTCTATCTGCCGATGTTGGTGTTGCTGGTTTACTCCTTCAACGAGGGAAAGAGGGTATTGATTTGGACAGGCTTTGCACCGACTAAGTGGTACGTCAAAGCATTAAACAATGAGGCCATTCAGGACGCGGCGATAACGTCGTTGATTTTGGCGGTTATCGCGACTGTCTTGGCGACTTCAATTGCGCTTGCAGTGGCCTTAGTTCTAGCTCGTGCTGGGTCCTTCAGGGGCAGATCAGTGACACAAGGGCTGATCATGTTGCCCTTGGTCGTGCCGGAAATTGTCACAGCTGTTGCAACAGCTGTGTTCCTTAATTTCGTATTAGCAAAAATTGGTATCGAGCTTGGATTTGGATCTCTGATCATAGCCCACACAGTATTTTGCATACCTTTCGCATTCATGCCGATCAGGGCGCGACTTCAGGATATGAACACTGATTTAGAGCAAGCCGCTTGTGACCTTTATGCGTCCGGCTGGGAAGCTTTTCGACTTATTACGCTACCACTCATGATGCCCGGCATAATTGCCGGCGCCGTGTTGGCTTTTGTTATCTCTTTGGATGATTTTATCATCTCAAATTTCGTAGCGACAGCAGGGTCGACTACTTTGCCGGTTTACATCTATTCGATGATCCGCCAGGGTGTTAGCCCGGAAGTTAACGCTGTTTCTACGATACTCTTTGCGATCTCGGCCGTCCTTGTGACGATTTACTGGTTCGCATCAAAACCTAAAAACTAACGCTCACAGGGAGAATATTATTATGTTGCGTTCGTTAAGAACTGGCCTGCTTGCCGCTGCGGCAACCGTGGTCGCTTTCTCATCAGCAGTGGCTGAAGAACTAAACTTCTACAACTGGACTGAATACACAAGCCCAGAACTCATCGAAATGTTTGAGAAAGAAACAGGCATCAAGGTTAATCTTGATACTTACGACTCAAACGAAACGTTGCTGGCAAAACTCCAGTCCGGTGCTACAGGCTATGACGTTGCTGTGCCATCACAGAACTTCGTTGAGATCATGATCAAAGAAGGTCTGATCCAGAAGTTCGGTGCCGCTGGCATGTCAAACTATGGCAATCTGAATGATCAGTTCCAGAAGCCCACTTGGGATCCAGAGGGCGAATACACCGTACCTTTCCACTGGGGTTCAGCTTCTATGGGCTATCGTAAAGACCTCTACGGTAAAGAGGTTGAGTCTTGGGGTGAGTTCTTTGAACCAGGACCAGAGCTTGCTGGTAAGATCCAAGTTTTCCGCACACCTGACGAAGTCTTGAACCTTGCTTCGCTTTACCTCGGCGTTGAACTTTGCACAGAAGATCCAGCCGAAGCTAAGAAAGTCTTGGACCTCTTCGAAGGCCAGAAGCCATCTGTTCTGCTTTACAGCTCTGAAAACATGACTGATCGCTTGGCAACAGGCGAAACAATCATGGCAAACACATGGAACGGTGATTCCATGAAAGGTCGTGTGGATGCAAATGAGAACATCGCTTATGCTTATCCAAAAGAGGGTATCATCGGTTGGTTTGATTCACTTGTGATCCCTGTTGGCGCGAACAACGTCGAAGCCGCTAAGAAGTTCATTAACTTCCACATGCGTCCAGAAGTGATTGCGCTTAGCTCCAACTACTCACGTTACTCAAACGCTGTTGTTGGCTCTGACGCATACATGGATGAAGACATGAAGACTGCTCCTGAAATGGTCCCACCAGCAGGTGTGCCAATTTTCGCGAGCCCAGTTTGTTCACCAGCAGCACAGAAGCTTGTGGACCGTATCTGGACCAAGTTGTTCCAATAAGACATCGTCAATTGGACTGAATGAAGGGCGGGCTGCTTCGGTGGCCCGCCTTTTTCTTTGCATTAGGCTTCAAGAAATAAGCGGCCGAGGGCTGACTTCCTGTCTATAACGCCGGCCTACCTTAACGCTGGCCAAAGTTTCGGGCGTTGCCGTCTCAACAAAAGGTATCCTTGTCGAGAAAACTTGCACCCTGCTGAATGGGTCCGTGAAGTCGCAAAAGTCACGGTGACTGGCGCGATCAGTCGACAGACCGATGAAGCCTAGGGCAGCAACCGGATTAATGCTTTCTTCGAATTTCGCCTCCAATTTTTTGATTTGGATCGGTTGGCCCATCACCAAGAAGTATCGAGAGGCCCTGCTTCTGTCAATCTGAGGCAATGGATTTTGCAATCCAACTTGTCGACGGTGACTTTGGCACTTAAGGTGTTGAGACGATAAATCGAGCGGAGGCAATCATGGCGCGTGATCCAAAGTATGATATTCTTTTTGAGCCGATGAGAATCGGGCCTGTGACGGCCAAAAACCGCTTCTATCAGGTCCCTCACTGTAATGGCGGCGGCTATCGCGATCCTTCCGCAGCCGCCGAACATCGCCGAGTGAAAGCACAAGGCGGATGGGGTACGATCTTCACCGAGCAAGTGGAGATGCACCACACCTCCGAGATCACACCCTTTATTGAGCTTAGGCTTTGGGATGACCGCGACATCCCGATGTTGGCTAAAATGGCCAAAGGCATCAAAGAGTATGACGCTCTGGCAGGAATCGAGCTAACATACTCAGGGATCAATGGCCCCAATCTTTATACGAAGGAAGTACCGCTGGCACCGTCGGCCGGTCCAATCCTAACTTATACCTCTGATCCAGTATCCGCACGGGCGATGGACAAAGATGATATCAAGGACTTGTTGCGCTGGTACCGCAATGCGGCTCGTCGCTCTAAGGAAGCCGGTTTTGATATCATTTGCCTCTACGGCGCCCATGGCTTTGGTATCATTCAGCACTTCCTCAGCCGCGTAACCAATCACAGGACTGACGAGTATGGCGGCAGCCTTGAAAATCGCAGTCGTCTCCTAAAAGAATTGGTTGAGACGATCAAAGATGAAGTTGGAGACACCATGGCGGTGACGGTTCGCCTGTCGCTCACAGAGTTGGTCGGCGGCGAGCATGGTTTCTCTAACGCGGAACTACGCGATACCATTGAAATGCACTCTGAACTGCCGGATCTTTGGGACCTCGCCCACGGGACCTGGGAAGACTGTTCCGGTCCGTCCCGTTTCAAAGAAGAAGCCGCACAGCAGGAGCTGGTGACGGGGATTAAAGCTTTAACGCCAAAACCAATCGTTGGTGTGGGGCGTTTTACATCTCCTGATGTTATGGTTAAACAAATCAAATCAGGAACACTCGACCTTATTGGTGCAGCCAGACCATCGATTGCGGACCCATTCATCCCTAACAAAATTGATGAAGGTCGAATTGAAGACATTCGTGAGTGCATTGGTTGCAATATTTGCATCACAGGCGACATGACCATGTCGATTTCGCGCTGCACGCAAAACCCATCCTTTATGGAGGAATGGCGCAAAGGCTGGCATCCAGAGAACTATCGCCGTAAAGGCGATACGGAAGCCGTTTTGATCGTTGGTGCCGGTCCCGCTGGATTGGAAGCGACCAGAGCACTTGGTGAACGTGGGTATCAAGTGGCCCTGGCGGAGGCTTCGACTTCTCTTGGTGGTCGTGTCAGTAAAGAGCGTTTGCTGCCGGGTTTATCAGCCTGGGGCCGGGTTGCTGACTACCGCGAAGGCCAGATCCAAACCATGACCAATGTTGATGTCTACTTGGACAGTGAACTGACGGCGGACCAGGTGCTCGAATTTGGTTTTGAACAAGTCGGCATTGCTACTGGTTCAAGCTGGCGTCGCGACGGTGTGGCGCGATTCCATCAGCATCCTTTTGAATTGGATCCCAGTCTACCACTCTTCACACCTGATGACATCATGAATGGTCAGACGCCATCCGGTCATGTCGTGCTTTTTGATGACGATCACTATTACATGGGGGGCGTTATGGCTGAATTGTTGATTCAAAAAGGTTGTTCAGTCACCCTTGTAACGCCTGCAAACTTGGTCTCTGAATGGGCTAACAACACACTAGAGCAGGGGTACATTCAGAAGAAGCTGATTGAAATGGATGTTCAAATCAAGGTCGCAAAAGCGCTATCGTCTGTCCAAGCTGATCACGTGATGTTGGAATGCACCTATTCGGGTCGGGAAGAGAAGGTTGAGACTGATGCCGTAGTGATGGTAACCTCTCGTCTCGGTAATGATCAACTTTGGCAAGACCTCAAGGCCCGCAAGCAAGAGTGGGGTGATGCTGGGGTCAAATCGATTAGATGTTTTGGAGACGCTGAGTCACCTGCCCCCATTGCTTGGGCTACATATGCGGGTCGGCGGTTCGCTGAGGACATGGATAGCGAAGATATCGGGGACGCTTTACCTTTCCGTCGTGAGATCGCAGAGCTGGCCATAGACTGACACAACAAAATCAGCCATAAGGGCGGCCATCGAATTTGAGGGCTAAAGCATGACCATTCACTACCACCTGTACGACTTACCGGAAGAATTAACCGTCGAGGGTGCTCTCGCGGTTGATACTGAAACTCTAGGCCTCAACCCTCATCGCGACCGCTTGTGCGTGGTGCAGCTCTCAGCGGGTGATGGTGATGCCCATCTCGTGCATTTTCCGGAACCAAAGTATGCCGCGCCTAACTTGAAGAAGCTATTGAAGCAACGGGGACTGACTAAGCTCTTCCACTTTGGGCGCTTCGATATTGCGGTCTTGGACAAGTACCTCGGTGTCAAATGCAAGCCAGTTTATTGCACAAAAATCGCATCTAAGTTGGTGCGGACCTACACTGATCGTCATGGATTGAAAGACCTGTGCAAGGAACTCATTGGTGTAGATCTGTCAAAAGAGCAGCAAAGTTCCCACTGGGCTGCGGAAACTTTGAGTGAAGCGCAGCAAGCTTATGCCGCTTCTGACGTTCTTTATCTGCATGCGTTGAAGGCAGAGCTTGATAAGCGGTTAGAGGCTCAAGGGAGAGCAACACTCGCTAAGGCCTGCTTCGATTTTTTACCCTCGCGCGCGAGTCTTGATCTCGCAGGATGGCCAGATACAGATATTTTTGCTCATAGTTGAAAGCGGTAGTACTTTCGAACAAATTTCCAACACTTTCTAGGCCTATCAAGAAAGCCGGAACTGTTGTATTGAAATTTCCAAACCTATTTTACCGGAAGTCGAATTTCTCTGATGCAAATCACTGACCTTGATATCAAAAGCGGTGTTGAAGTTATCAATGCAGAGGCCGCTGCCCTCAAGCTACTTGCTGAGAGATTGGATCACAGCTTCACCGACGCCGTTGAGCTTCTGGTTGGCATTAAGGGTCGGACTGTGGTTTCCGGCATGGGTAAAAGCGGACACATCGCGCGCAAAGTCGCAGCGACGATGGCCTCCACCGGCTCTCCTGCTCATTTTGTACACCCTGGTGAATGCAGTCATGGCGATCTGGGTATGATTACAACCGATGACGCTATCTTGGCTATTTCTTTTTCTGGCAATACCGCTGAGTTAGCTGATTTGATCGAGTATTCTCGACGCTACTCTGTGCCGCTCGTCTCAATCACCCGAGACGCAGGCTCAACGCTTGCCAAAGCTGCTAACGTCAGCTTGTTGTTGCCGGACGTTAATGAGGCTTGTCCGCTAGGGTTGGCACCAACGACATCGACTACAATGCAATTGGCTTTATGCGATGCTTTGGCGGTTGCGCTCTATAAACGTCGTGATTTCAGAGCGCCGGATTTCAAGCGGTTTCATCCAGGCGGGAGCCTAGGCCAGCAATTGTTACATGTGCGCGACCTTCTTCACGTTGATATGCCGCTGGTGAAGCCAGCCGATGTCATGAGTGACGTGCTGTTGTTGATGACAAGCAAGTCTTTTGGCTGTGTTGGCGTGACGAATGAGGCAAATCAGCTGACGGGTGTTATCACCGATGGAGACTTACGTCGTCATATGAGTGGTGAGATGCTAACTATGACCGCAGAAGAAGTTATGAATGCTGATCCTAAAACAATTGGCCCGGATGCCCTAGCGGCCGAAGCGATTGGTTTGATGAATCAGCTGAAAATAACCTCGCTGTTTGTTGTACAAGACAACAGACCTAAAGGGATCTTACATCTTCACGATTGTTTGAGAGCAGGCTTGTCGTGACAGCTATTAGTCGTACACTTTTCAGTTCTAACGCGGCTGCCTTTGACAGTTACAGTCGGCTGGTCATAGCCTTACGTTTACTACTGCCTTCCATTGGTATTTTGCTTTTGGCCTTACTTATCGTGTGGCCATTATTGAATCGAGGTTCCAATGATATTCTTCTGAAATCCTATCAAACAACAGAAGATCTCGCGCAGGAGAAAGAAGGGTTGCACAATCCGGTCTTTCAGACTTTGGATGAAGAGAAACGGCCAATCTTCTTTGATGCAGACCACGCTCTGTCGAACCAGCTTAACCAGGAAGAGGTGGAACTTTCCTCGCCGACTGCCAGGTTAAATTCCGGGTTAGAAGGCGAGATTGATCTGCAGTCAGAAAGTGGCTTCTATGATCAAAAAGGTGAGAAACTCAATTTGGACGGTGTTGTGTCCGTTAAAAACAGTGAAGGGTTTGAACTCATCACAGACGGCGTTGAAATTGATCTTGAACGATCTGAGGCCATTTCCAATCAACAAGTCACGGGACATGGTCCTTCTGGGCGCGTGAGGGCAGAAGGAATGGAGATAAGAAATAAAGGCGGGGTGATTTTTCTCAAAGGAAAGTCTACCATCGTGATGAGTCCGGAAGGTGCTGGTAACTAGTTAAGTTGTCGGTTTGCCAAAGGAGGAGGAATGAAATGATTGTTGGACGAGTAAATCAGTTGAACTGGGTAGTTGGATTGTGGGCGATAGCTGGCATAACAATGGTTGGTCTGTTGGACGTGAAGCCGGCCCAGGCTCAGCTTGGAAGTGTGCCGATATTCGGACAGGCTTCGAACGAGGGTCCGGTTGCGATTTCAGCAGAAGACGGAATTGAATGGGATCGTGATAACCTTGTCTACCGCGCTCGTGGCAACGCGCAGGCGACGCAAGGGTCGTTCTTTGTTATCGCTAATCAGATCGATGCTTTCTACCGGGACGGAACCGGGAATGGAAATAAGATCTGGAAGGTTGTCGCGAAAGGGGATGTCTTCGCAAAATCAGATGATGACGAGGTTTTTGGTGATCAAGCCGTCTACCTAATCGACGATGAACACCTAATTTTGACAGGGTCGAATATCATCTTGAATTCCTCACGTGGTCGACTGACAGCAAATAAAAAGATTGAGTATAAATCGAAAGAAAAAATTGCCATCGCTATCGGCGATGCGATTGTAATCCAAAACAAAAACCGCGTTATGGCAGATAAATTGACGGCACATTTGAACTCTGATGCGTCAAAAGACAGCAAGCAGCAGATTACATTCATAGAGGCCGAAGGTAACGTTCGGATCGCTTCAGGACAAGGCTTTGCTCAAGCTGATGCTGCCGATTATGATGTTATTAAAGAATATGCAACACTGGCCGGTAATGTCCGTCTCACTCAGGGTAAAAACCAGCTTAATGGTCGCTATGCCGAGGTTGATATGAAGAAGGGAACGAGCCGTTTACTTGCCAATAAGCCTGGCACAAAATCGACAGGCGGTAAGAAAGAGCGCGTGTATATCTTAATTGATCCTAATTCCAAAGACGCGCCGAAGATCAATTCTCAATGACAATCACAGCAGCCCCCAAGACAAACACAGAGGCGATTGCCTCACACACAGAAGAGAAACTACTATCCAATGGCTTGGTCGTCCAAGGACTGGGTAAGGCATTCCGCAAACGGGTGGTTTTGTCAGACGTCAGCTTCAACTTGCAAAAGGGCGAGGCTGTCGGCCTGCTCGGTCCCAATGGAGCCGGAAAAACAACCTCCTTTTACATGGTATGTGGCCTGCTAACGCCCGACAGAGGCCGAATTTGGTTAAACGGTGAGGAAATTACTACTCTCCCTATGTACCGACGATCACGTATGGGCATTGGGTATTTACCTCAGGAGCCCTCGATTTTCCGAGGTATGAATGTTGAGCAAAATATCAGAGCTATTCTGCAAGTAACGGAACCAGACCCAGCTCATCAAAAGGTTGTTCTGGAAGAACTGCTAGCGGATTTCTCAATTGAGCATTTAAGAAAATCACCCGCCTTATCCCTTTCTGGTGGAGAGAGAAGACGTGTCGAGATCGCCCGCGCCTTGGCGGCTCGACCCGATTTCATCCTGTTGGATGAGCCTTTTGCAGGTGTTGACCCAATTGTCGTCGGCGATATTAGGCGTCTCGTTGGCCAGCTTAAGAACCGCGGCATTGGTGTCTTGATCACAGATCATAACGTCCGAGAGACGCTCAGTGTTGTTGACCGCGCCTATATCATCTTTGACGGACGTGTTTTGATGTCCGGAAAGCCGAGTCAAATCATCGCCGATGAAAGAGTGAAAACCGTTTATTTGGGCGATAGCTTCACTTTGTAGTGGACAATTAACTAATAATTTAGCTACTGTTGGGTGGATGGCACGAATATTGCTATCCACTTCATTTTAAACTAGATTATATTTATGTCCGTTTCACAAAAGCTCAGTCTCCGTCAATCCCAATCGTTAGTGATGACACCGCAATTGCAGCAAGCAATTAAGCTTCTGCAGTTATCGACGATGGAATTGGGGCAGTATATTGAACGTGAACTAGAAACCAACCCTGTACTGGAAAGAGACGAAAGCCAACGCCAAGACGGCGATGCTATTGAGCTCGATACGCCAAAGGCAGATACCTCTTTGGAGGGAACGTCAAATGAATTGGCCTTGGGCGAAAATCCGGCCCAATCTGTGGAAGCTATGGATCAAGCCTTTGCTCAATCTGAATCGACAGACGTTGACGTTGGCGCGGGCGTTGCTTTTGAGAATTGGGGTAATGGATCGCTCGGTGCTTCAGGCTTCGACGACCTAGATTGGGCCTCTAATATTGAAAGCCAACTGTCTCTAAGAGACCATTTGGCTTCCCAAATAAACATTGAATTTGACAATCCTTTGGACCGATTGATCGCTGGTCAGCTTGCTGAAGGCTTGGATGAAAATGGTTATCTGAAGACTAGTCTCCACGAAGTCGCAGAGCGTCTTAACAGCTCTCTACAGAATGTTGAGCGAGTACTCGCAAGGGTTCAAGCATTTGATCCGGCTGGCATTTTTGCCCGCGATCTAGCAGAATGCCTTAAACTTCAGCTCATTGACCAGGGCCGTTGGGATACGGTTTTTCAAACTTTGACGGAAAATTTGAACCTCGTGGCAGATGGGGATCTCAAGTCTATTGCCAAATTGTCTGGCGTGCCTTCGTCGCAGATTGTTCGACGCATCGCAGAACTGCGGACTTTGCAACCAAAACCAACCAGCGAATTCGATATCGAGTTGATTCAAACCGTTATCCCAGATGTTGTTCTGCGGTCTGACGCAAAGGGTGATTGGGTTATTGAATTGAACAGTCACGCGTTGCCCAAGCTGATTGTAAACAATAGCTATTCGAGCCTCGTTAAGTCCTCAGCGGCGCCCAATAAAGAACGAGAATATTTCGTCGACAAATATCAGTCCGCCAATTGGTTGGTCAAAGCCCTTGATCAACGCGCGCAAACGGTCCTGAAAGTCGCGACTGTCATTGTTGAAAAGCAAGGAGCGTTCTTCGCAAAGGGCGTTCAGTTTATGAAGCCCTTGGTGCTTAAGGACGTCGCTGAAGAAATCTCGATGCATGAAAGTACAGTGAGCCGTGTGACGTCAAATAAATTTATCTCAACACCCAGAGGTGTCTTCGAGCTCAAATACTTCTTCTCGTCAGGTGTAAGTTCGGCGGATGGTGAGAACAGCCATTCTGCGGAGGCAATTAAGCACCTCCTAAGGCGCTTTGTTGATAATGAAAAATCGGACGCGGTCTTGTCAGATGATACAATCGTACAAATGTTAAAAGACGAAGGTATTGACATTGCCCGCCGAACCGTCGCTAAATACAGGGAAGCACTCCGCATTCCATCGTCGGTTCAAAGGCGGAAGCAAAAGGCATTCTTGGCTGCTTAAGCCAAATTGCTGGGTAACAAAGTCATAAAGAAAGGAGAACATTCGACAACCCAGACACACCTCAATTTCAGACATTTCAATGATAAAATAAGGAGTTTTTGTCCATGCAGTTAGTCGTTAAAGGCCACAAGCTAGAAGTTAGTGATAGTCTTAGAGACCGTGTAGCAGAGTCGTTCCAAACCTTGTTTGAAAAGTATTTTGGTGATGGGATAGAGGCGAATGTGACCTTCTCGAAACACGCCCACGAATTTCATTCTTCAGTTGTAGCCCATATCGGCAAAGGCATCGATTTGCAGGCAGAGGGGCGCGGTGGAGACGCTTACAGCTCTTTCGATGAAGCAATAGAACACTTGGCGAAGCGATTACGTCGATACAAACGGCGATTGAAAGATCATCACAAAAACACCGAGCAGAGATTTTCCATGGCGGCGCAACAGTTCGTCCTAGCACCTCCAGCTGATGAAGAGCCAGAACAAGTAGAAGACGCGCCGCTCATTGTGGCTGAATCCGCAACCCAAGTGCCGAATCTGACGGTCAGCGAGGCGGTTATGCGCATGGACTTAGGCAACTCGCCTGCATTGATGTTCAAAAATGCAGCCCACGACCGACTGAACGTGGTCTACCGTCGACCCGACGGAAACATTGGTTGGATTGATCCAGCGTCCCAAAGTTGAACGTGAACACCATCGAAGTGAAACGTTGACCTTTGATTAAAACTCTGTAAAAGGGGCGCTCTCATTGAGAGTCCTCTTTTACAACTTAAGAGAATCCATGGAAATCCAACAAATCTTATCGTCAGATGCGGTTTTGCCAGCACTTAAAGTCACGAGCAAAAAGCAGTTGTTGAAAGAAGTCTCCAAGAAAGCCGCCGAACTGCTTGATCGTGACGAGCGGGATGTTTTTGACATCCTTGTCGAGCGTGAACGTTTGGGCTCGACAGGCGTTGGCCATGGGGTTGCAATCCCTCATGGACGGCTCAACGGCCTGGAGCAGGTAACAATGTTGTTTGCTCGTTTGGAAACGCCCGTTGATTTCGAAGCAGTCGATGATCAACCAGTGGATATTGTTTGTGTTCTCCTGGCCTCTGAAACCGCAGGGGCGGATCATTTGAAAGCTTTGGCTAAAATTTCCCGTCTTATGCGTAAGCCTTCGACTCTTGAGCGCCTCAGAGGATCTAACAACTCTGAAGCTATTTACGCTCTTTTAACGGAACAGATTGAAAGCAAAGCAGCCTAAGCGAAAGGCTTCAAGTCATTTCCAATTGATTCCGGTCAGATCACGGTACCAAAGTTCAATCAAGAATACTAAGATCCATCCCAAGATGCTGACTATGAGGATGTAGGGGATTCGCACAAACCAGCTTTTGAAAGAGAAGGCTGACGCAAGCAAACTAAGGCTGGCAAGGACAATCCCTATCCTCATTAAAAGGACCCAAGCATGATAATGAATCGTGCCGTCTGTGTAGGTCAGTGCAGGCAAGTTCCCAAAAGAAGCAAAATAGATATTGCCATGTACCCATATTCTCATGAGGAGATGGATGCCGTCCGCCATACAATGTCCGATTGCCAGAAGTGGCAACGGCCAAATAAGTGGCACCTTGCTTTCAGGATCATAAAACAGTTTGAGAATTTTCTCTTTTCTCACGTCCCTAGCCCCAAATTCTCTGTGTCGACTTCTGCCAATATTTCCTCGCCTTCTGACAAAATTTTTCTGACGCCGTCTTTGCACAAAGACGCATGATCCATCGCAAGCTCGACAGCTTTGTCCGCTTTGCGGTCATAGACAGCCTGATAAATTGCTCGATGCTGTACTTTGAGTAGGTCGTTGTTCTCTTGCTCGTCAAACTGAATAGTATGGCCGTACCAAAGTTGAGCAATACGCTCGTGATCAGCTAGGACTCTGCGGTAGGATTCTGCAAAATAGATGTTACCGGCCGCTTCGGCCAAACGCAGATGCAGGCGTGAATTGGCGAGAACCATTTCGGTCACGTCTTTTGCTGCCATCGCTTCCTCAAAAGCTAGAAGATGTTCAAACATGATTTCAAGATCTTTGTCTGACCGCCTTAAGCAGGCAAGACGCACTGTCACGCGCTCCATCAAATCACTGGCCTCAAAGATTGCTCTAAGCTTGTTGAGATCCAAAACGGAAACAGAAGCCCCGCGGTTGGGTTTCATGTCGATCAGACCGTCCGATGCTAATCGAATGAGAGCTTCGCGGACCGGTGTACGGGAAACACCGAAGGCCTTCACCAGAGACTTTTCGTCGATATCTGACCCCGGCGCCAATTCCGTCGAAATGATCTGACGGCGGAGCTCTTCGTAGATGGGACCGACAGAGGAACCGTGGGTTCGGCCAGATTGGTTTCTTTTGGCATCACTTGGCATGAAGAGACTCGAAAAAAATATTGTATATTTGAAAAATACAATTACAGAAGATGAGAGCTTTGTCAAAAAGTAGAACAATAAATAGGATTTCGACCCCATGAAGTTCGAAGGCATCTATCCTCCAGCGATCACACCCCACAATGCCGATGGCTCGATAGATCGTGAAGGGTTCAAGATCGTTCTTGAGCATCTCATTGAATCTGGCGTTCACGGCATCATTATTGGTGGTACTACGGGCGAGTATTACGCACAGTCCAAAGAAGAGCGCGTAGAGATGGTCACGCTGGCCCGGGAAACAATCAATGGCCGCGTGCCGATGATCGTTGGAGTGACGGCAATCCGGACGGAAGACTGTATCGAGTATGCGGAAATCGCCAAGGCAAACGGTGCTGATGCGCTTTTGATGGCAGCGCCCTATTATGCTGTACCCACACAGTTGGAGCTTGCCAATCATGCATTAGCCATCGACCGTGCGGCTAACTTGCCAATCATGCTTTATAACTATCCTGGCCGCACCGGCACCACGATGGGCGCTGAATTCTTCGACCGCGTTGGCCGCAGCTCGAATTTCGCAGCCATCAAAGAGTCCACCGGCGACATCAACCAACTCCACATGCTGGCGCGTGAGTATCCCCACATCACATTGCTTTGCGGTATGGACGACCAGGCCTTGGAATTCTTCGCTTGGGGTGCGCGTGGTTGGGTTTGTGCAGGGGGAAACTGCTTACCCAAAGAGCACATCGCCCTTTACCAAGCCGTTGCTGTCGAAAACGATGTAGCCAAAGGCCGCCGTATCATGTCGGCGCTGATGCCGTTCATGGGCATCCTTGAGCAGAGTGGCAAATTTGTGCAGTCCATCAAATATGCATGCGAGCTAGATGGCCTGCCGGTTGGCCCAGTGCGAAAGCCGCTGAGAGGCCTCAATAAAGAAGACAAACGCAACATCGAGATGGTCTTAAAAACGCTGAAAGCGACGATGGCCAAAATCGAACAAGATTACGCGTAGGAGCTAAAGAGACATGTCACTTCTTACCCGCGACGAATATCAATCCATAGCAGATAGCCTGCACTTGCCAACTGGCGCTTACATCAATGGCAAAGCCTGTGCCGCAACATCTGGCGAAACCTTTGAAACGGTCAATCCCGCGACAGGTGAAGTTTTGGCCAACATCGCTTCTTGTGATCAGGCCGACGTAGACAAAGCAGTCGAGAAAGCGCGTGATGCATTTGAGGCGGGTGTTTGGTCTAAGATGCATCCAACGGAACGCAAAAAGGTCATCATTCAGCTCTGCAAGTTGATCAAACGCAACGCCCGTGAAATTGCAGTTCTTGAATCGATTGAGAGTGGCAAGCCGATCCAGGAAATTGAAAACGTTGATATTCCTGAATCAATCCATTGCCTGGAGTGGCATGCCGAAGCAGTGGATAAGATCTATGATCAAATGGCACCTGCTGGTGACGATGCCGTGGCAATGATTGTTCGGGAACCCATTGGCGTTGTTGCGGCAATCCTACCTTGGAACTTCCCGATGCTAATGATCGCTTGGAAGTTAGGCCCTGCCTTAGCTTCCGGTAACTCGGTCATTATCAAGCCTGCTGAACAAACAACGATGACCGCGCTTCGCGCTGCGGAACTGGCTTCTGAAGCGGGCGTTCCGGATGGCGTCTTCTCTGTGGTGACTGGACTTGGCGAAACAGCGGGACAAGCGCTCGGTCGTCACATGGGTGTCGATATGGTGTCGTTCACCGGCTCCACTGAGGTTGGCCGTTACTTCCTTGAGTACGCGGCACAATCCAACCTGAAAAAAGTCGTTCTGGAATGTGGTGGTAAGAACCCTTGCGTCGTTCTGGACGACGCAGAGCATTTGGATGTTGTTGCCGAACATATCGTCAATGCAGTTTTCTGGAACATGGGGGAGAACTGTTCTTCCAATTCTCGTTTGATCGTCCACAAAGATGTAAAAAAAGCCCTGGTGGAGCGCATTTTGCATCGTGCGCGTGATTGGCGCACAGGTGATCCCCTAGATCCCTCCAACCGTTTGGGTGCAATTGTTTCTCAAGAACAATATGATTCCATTCTTGGCTACATCGCCAAGGGCAAAGAAGAAGGCGGCAAAGTCCTGATGGGCGGGGCAGCGATGAAAGAAGGCCAAGGCCTCTTCATTGAACCAACCATTTTTGATGAAATCACACCCGACATGACTATTGCCCGCGAGGAAATCTTCGGACCGGTCTTGTCGATCATTACTGTTGGCTCAACAGATGAGGCTGTCAAAGTTGCGAACGATACCAAATACGGCCTGGCGGCTTCCGTTTTCACTGCCAACGTTCGGCGCGCTCATCGCGTTGCCCGAGCCATTAAGGCGGGCACGGTAACCGTAAACTGCTTCGGCGAGGGTGATATTTCAACGCCTTTCGGTGGCTACAAACAGTCTGGCTTTGGTGGCCGTGACAACTCCATTCACGCCCACGATCAGTACACAGAGATGAAAACCATTTGGGTTGATCTCTCTGACGGCGAGACAGACGGTGAACTCGATTAAGGCTCTCAAATTTCCAAAGGATCTCAAGGGCTGTGGCTGGTATGAAATCTTGCCGGAGCCTAACCCTCCTCAGGAACTAGTGAGCGATATAAAGGCCGACTGGATCATCATCGGGACAGGGTTCGCAGGGCTGTCTGCGGCTCAGCGGTTGACCCAGCTTAGACCAAACGACAGGGTTGCCGTGTTGGATGCACAACCCGTTGGTTGGGGCGCGGCAGGCCGCAATTCCGGTTTCATGATTGATATCCCGCATGAGTTACAGAGCAATGATTACGCCGGAGGTCTGGAAAAAGACCTCGAGCATATCCGTGTCAACCGGACGGCGGTCAAATTCGCAACCGATCTAGTTGAAGAGTACGGGCTTCAGGAACACTTCTCGCTATCGGGAAAGATCCATGGAGCGGTGGATCAAGTCGGTATGGAATCCCTCCATGCTTTTGAGCATCATCTGGATAACCTTGGCGAAGCTTATACATCCTTGTCGGCGGCTGATATGAAGCGAGTGACCGGTACGGACTATTATACTGGCGGGATGCATGCTCATTCGGGCGCGCAGATTCAGCCCGCTGGTTATATCCGCGGTTTGGCCAAAGGCCTAACAAGCAAAGTTGATATCTTCGAGAACTCTCCTGTCCTGGAGATTAAGCAAGGTGCCACCAAAGAAGCCGTCACGCCTCATGGTAAGGTCTCGGCGCCTAAAGTCATCATGGCTGTGAATGGAAAATTGGACAGTTTCGGGTTTTTCAAACGTCGCTTGATGCATGTTTATACCTTTGCTTCCATGACCCGGCAACTGAGCGAAAACGAGCAAGCCCTCCTCGGCGGCGACCCTGCGTGGGGTCTTGTGTCAGCCCACCCTATGGGAACATCGATCAGGAAAACCGCAGAAAGTCGGATCGTTGTACGTTCGGTTTTTACTTACAATCCCACAGGTGAAACATCGGCTGCTCAAATCACTAGGCTTGGCCGTGTTCAAAAGCGTGCTTTCCAGGCCCGCTTTCCCATGCTGGATCAGGTCACCATGGAGCATCGCTGGGGCGGGCATCTATGTTTGTCGCTTAATTCTGCACCCGCGTTTGGCGAAATAGAACCAGGTATCTATGCTGCTTGTTGCCAACAGGGCTTGGGCGTTATGCAGGGCACTCTCTCCGGCAAGTTGATAGCTGAACTGGCGATCGGTCAGGACAATGAAGATCTTCGGACATATCAATCTTTTGGTGAGCCCAAAAAGCTCTACCCAGAACCCTTTATGACCCTCGGTGCCAAAACGCACCTCTGGTGGTCCCATCTACGAGCAGGAAAAAACCTCTGATGACTGATGCAACAGGAACAACCCGCCGCGGTGGCCGCGGTTCTAGACGTGCTCTTCGTTCAGCGATTGATGTTGATATGTTGCCTCACCTGACGAGGAACTTGCCGCTCACCGAACCAATGGATCAGGAGCAGATCGAGAAGATTGATGATGCTTCTATGTCAATTCTGGAAGAAATCGGTGTGGATTTCCGAGATGAGATCGCGCTCAAAGACTGGGAAGCTGCTGGTGCACAGGTTGAAGGAGAACGTGTCCGGTTCGATCGAGGGATGATCAGAGAGTTGATCGCCTCTATCCCTTCATCAATTACGCTCCATGCGCGTGATCCAAACAAGACAGTTACGCTCGGCGATGGGCGCTCGATCTTCGTACCGATGACTGGCGCACCCTTCATCTCCGACCTCGAAGACAAGCGCCGTTGGGGAACCTTGGAAGATCTGAACAATTTCCACAAACTGTCCCATATGGCCCCGTCGATGCACTCGACAGCGCACGTGATTTGTGAGCCCATGGACAAACCCGTTAACCACCGCCACCTGTGGATTACATATTCGTCTATGCTCCACTCCGACAAGACCTTCATGGGCATGTCCACGACCGGCGAGAATGGCGAAGATGTCATGGCGATGGTGAAAATCCTCTTCGGTGAAGATTTCGTTGATAACCACCCGGTGGTGACGGCGAACATCAATGGAAACTCCCCATTGGTTTGGGACGAATCAATGCTCGGTGCGCTCCGCGCCTTCATCCGACATAATCAGCCAGTGCTCTGCTCGCCCTTTGTGCTGGGCGGCGCCAACACGCCGGCCTCTACAGTGCCTGCCGTGGCCCAGCTCAATGCCGAAGCTTTGTCTGCTTTGGCTTACACGCAAGTGGTTCGCAAAGGAGCACCCGCCATATATGGACACTATCTATCAACAGTCTCCATGGCTTCCGGAGCGCCAATGGCAGGTACGCCGGAAATCTCACTCATGAACTTCATGATTGGTCAAATGGCACGTCATTACGATATCCCGTGGCGTACATCGAACACCCTCGGCGGTGCGAAAACTTTCGACGCTCAAGCGGGTTATGAAAGCGCCACAACATTGATGGCTGTCATGATGTCTGGCGCTAACTATATCTGGCACTCAGCGGGTTGGAACGAGGCCGGCATGCATTGCTCTATCGCCAAGTTCATGGTTGACGCCGAACAATGTGCCATGGCCTACAGGATGACCGAAGGGCTGCGTTGGGACGATTTCGACGAAGCTTTGGCCGCTGTTCGGGACATAGGACCTGGTGGGCATTACTTGGGGCATCAGCACACCCAAGACAACTTCGAACGGGCCTTCTTCATGCCGAAGTTGTTCGACAACAACTCCATCGAACAGTGGGAAGCAGAGGGCTCAAAAGAAATCACTCAGCGCGCGTTGGAAATGGCCGAGAAACAGCTACGTGAATACCAACAACCCAAGCTCGACGAGGCTAAGAACGAAGAGCTGCTTGACTTCATTTCCCGTCGAGAGAAAGAAGTTTTTGGAGACGTTGCTTAACGTCACTTAAACCGTTGCCTTTGAACAAAAGCCGGTTTAGAAAAAAGCGACTCCAATTTATGATTGGTGAAAGTCGACCGTGCTGGTGTAGCTCAGTTGGTAGAGCATGTCATTCGTAATGACAGGGTCGTAGGTTCAAGTCCTATCACCAGCACCATCCTATT
>CAJQQZ010000055.1 GCA_905480575.1 uncultured Alphaproteobacteria bacterium
TAGTTTCCTTTGTTTGATGTTTTTGGTTTGCACCTACATCAAAACCGGAAACGGCTGGCTCCTTCAAGAGCCGAACGTAGTCCTTCCAGCTAGCTGGAAGGACTACTATGTCAGATTAAGTCGGAACTAATTCAAATGATGGTACGAATAGGAATGAATAGTTTCATTTCAGCCTTCAAAGAGTGTTGGATACGGTTCTATTGCTAGATCATTCGGAGCTATTTAGGGCACCCTTCA
Source organism: uncultured Alphaproteobacteria bacterium (assembly GCA_905480575.1). Classification (GTDB taxonomy): domain Bacteria; phylum Pseudomonadota; class Alphaproteobacteria; order UBA7985; family CAJQQZ01; genus CAJQQZ01. The sequence continues at coordinate 238 of CAJQQZ010000055.1, forward strand.
TCGGTCCGTCTGCTAGAGCCACTTTTCTTCTGCCAACGCTTCAGGTCATGAACCAAGTCTCGTTCAAACACGAGAATTGAGTAAACTGGAATTTCCGTCGTTTTGACAAAAAGTCGATAGGGAATTTTTTTCAATCCCTCTTGGCCACAAAAAGTAGCGCCGAAGCCTAGTTCAAAAAAGCCCTTCTTTTTCCTCTTCTGTTGGGCCTTCACCTTCGGCGGTAGAGTTTTCTGAAGAAGACGTAACCAAGCCGTATCTTTTGGGGAATATTTGGCAATAACAAAACGCTGCCCTTTTTTTCTGAACCGTGACAAAGCTGTAAATTCAGCGGCGCCCTGCTGAGAAGTTGGGGAAAGGCGCTGCAACATTAGCTCTTTTCTCTGCACTCCTTCACCAACGTCATATTTGACGACCGACAATACTTTGCCCAAGGTAACACCTTCTTTGATTTGAAGCGCTACCCTCAACTCGCCTGGATCTGACTTTTCGATGTCCGTTCTTTTGAGTTTATGGGCTGTTACTGGATTAACGCCACAGCTTGACAAGGACAAGCCTCCAACAATCACCACAAAGCCAGAAAGTATTCTAATTTTGGAAGAAAACATCAGAATTTTCACTCATTTTTCGTTTTAACCTTGCATTAGGCTAAGCATAAAAATATTGTATTACAATAATTATTTTTCGAAAAACGTAAACTATGCCCAACAGTTCCGCGCTCACAGCTAAACACCAAACCCTCGCTAAGCTTGGAGGCATCATTGCCTTTGTTCTGGCAATCGCTCTACCTCTTTGGCTTTACTTGCACCCCTGGCAAGCCAACCTCATGTTTGTTCATCTCTATGAACGGCTTGGTATTGATTTGGCTTTAACGAGAGCCAATTTTCAACAAGCACTAACCGTTTATCTGCTGGCAACCATCCCTCTTCTCTGTACAGCATTAGTGCTGGTGCAAATGGGGAGGTTGCTTTTACATTGGTCCAAACAAGCGGTGTTCTCGCCGCGATCAACGTCGATGATACGAACCCTGGCTTGGTTGATGCTTGCTGTCTTTGCCCTGCGTATCCTTGTACGACCATTCATGATTGCAATCGCCTCCTGGACTGAAGAGACTTGGTACTTTGACTGGAGCCCAGGAATCTATCTCGATGACGGTTGGTTCCTGGTGTTGGCGCTCATGCTTTTCCTGATCGCGCAAGCACTCTATATTGCGGCTGAAATTGAGGAAGAGAATGAAGCCATCGTTTGAGCAAGAAAACCCGTAATGCCTATCATTGTAAGACTGGACAGGGTACTGGCCGACCGCAAAGTTAAGTCAAAGAATTTAGCCGCATTTGTTGGTATCACTGAAGCCAACATCTCTTTGCTCAGGTCAGGTAAGTCGAAGGGTGTGCGCTTCTCAACCCTTGAGAAAATCTGTGAATTTCTCGATTGTCAGCCAGGAGATTTGTTCGAATGGGTTGAAGAAGAAAAAGACTAAATCACGTCACCGCGGTTGATTTTTGTGACGAGTGAATCAACGCCTTCTTCAATCAAATCAAGGGCGTACTCGTAGTCCATCAATGAACCGTACCAGGGGTCCGGGACGTCTTCGCCCTCTTTCCCTGCGACGAGGTCCATGAACAGATGGATTTTGCGACCGGTTCCTTCCGGTGCGCGAGATTTCATCGTTCGCACGTGATCATCGGTCATTCCAAAGATCAGATCATAGTCGAAGTAATCATCGGCCTCGATCCGTTGGGCATGACGATCGGGTATTTCGTACCCTCGGGCCGAAGAAATTTTCCGTGCTCGGGTATCTGGTGGATTGCCCTCTTCTTCGCGGCTGACGCCTGCACTTTCTGAAGTCACAGACAGTTTTGCTTCTTGAGCTTTTTGGCGAAAGACCTGTTCGGCCATAGGGGACCGGCAAATATTACCTGTGCAAACAAAGAGAACCTTCAAAGGGTGAGCTCCGACAAAAGGGTAGTAGCGCCTACTTCAATTACATCCAGCGTCTTATCATAGTCCTCAACCGTTCCGCCATAGGGATCTTGCAGATCCTCATTTTCCCTACCCGGCACAAAAGACATGAAGTGACGGACTTTGTCGACATTGGACGGTAGCATCAGTTGTTTCAATTGTGAAACGTGGTCGGAGGTCATGCCAACGATAAACTCAAAACTCACCAGGTCTAAAGCTTCGACTGATCTTGAAACGTGAGCCCTCGGTTCGTAACCCCGCGCCAATTCAGCTGTAACTGCATGAGCCGCCGCAGGTTGGCCAAGGCGCTCGACGGACAAGCCAGCGCTCTCCGCATGGATAGAAACACCAGCCGTTTTGGCCTTATGCCGGAGAACTAACTCAGCCATGGGTGATCGGCAAGTGTTACCGGTGCAGACAAACAGAACGCGCTTCAAAGTGTCGACAACCAACTCTTGATGGCTGCCGCTATTTCATCCGGAGAGTCTTCCTGGATAAAGTGGCTGCCTTTAACGGTAACTTCTGTTTGATTGGGCCAAGTTCGGCAAAAGTCACGCTGACGCTTTATAAGGATTGCACCAGGCTCTGCGTTTACGAACAGCTTAGGTAAATCTGAAGCGGCCAACCAATCGGCATAGTCCTGAACAATGCCAACGACATCTGCAGGCTCGCCTGCCAGTGGAATTTGCCGAGGCCAAGTTAGCGTTGGACGCCTATCTTCGCCTGGTTCAACAAAGGGTCCGCGATAGACCGCCATTTCTTCCTCCGTCAAACCGCGCAAAACCGAACCAGGCAGGACTTTCTCCACGAAAATATTCTTCTCAAGAACCATCACTTCGCCCGCCTCAGACCTGAAGCCCTGAAAGACAGGTTTCGCGGCATCATTCCAGTCGTCCCAATCGACGGGCATAACAAGCCCCTCCATGTAGGCGATACCCTTCACTTTTTCTCGGTTTCGATTTGCCCAATCAAAACCCAAAGCCGAACCCCAATCATGGATGACCAGTGTGACATTCTCGTTCAATCCCATGGCGTAGAACCAAGCATCGAGGTACTTGCGATGCTCAACAAACCGATAGCGATCCGCTCCTGAATTATCGAGCTTATCGGAATCTCCCATGCCAATCAGATCAGGAGCCAAACAGCGCCCCAAACCGACCAAGGGTGACATTACATTGCGCCAGAGATAGGAAGAAGTTGGGTTGCCGTGCAGAAAGACAATCGGATCTCCTTCGCCCAAATCGACATAAGCCATAGTCTTGCCAAGAACTTCGATCTTTTTCTTGGGATGTTCTACCGTTGAAATTGCATTTGAAGTCATTGAGAGCTCCTAGTTTAAGAACGGCACTTCCATTCCGCGTGATACAGCGGAACGATCACTCAAACGATCAAACCAAGCTTTCACTGCCGGGAAATCGCCTAAATCAATCTGGTGCCATTCATAGCGTGCTGCCCAAGGGTACATCGCCATATCGGCGATCGAATAGTCACCGGCAACGTAGTGCTGCCCTTCAAGCTGCTGATTTAACACACCATAAAGCCTACGGATCTCGTTTCGGAAGCGGTTTTCAGCGTACTCACCATGGCCTGGATTGTACTTCAGGAAGTGATGCCCCTGCCCCAATATTGGGCCAAAGCCACCCATTTGGAACATCAGCCACTGCATGACTTCCGCTCGCTTATGCACATCTGTTGGTAGAAACTTACCGTGTTTCTCGGCCAGATAGATCAGGATTGCACCGGATTCAGCAAGGACGATCTCGGGGTCTTGGTTCTTGTCCACCAGCACAGGAATTTTATGGTTGTGATTAAGCGCCAAAAACTCTGGCGTCATCTGCTCGTCCTGTCCAATATTGATGGAAATGACGTTGTACTCTAACGCCAACTCCTCAAGCATGATGGAAACTTTACGACCATTGGGTGTGCCCCAAGTATAGAGATCAAGCATGACTAACCTTTCAACAGAGTGTGTAGATTCTCTTGGTCGATTTTGGCGAAACCTACCATCACCTGACCGCTGACTTCCCATATAGGGCGCTTCATCAAGGCGTCATGCTCTGCGATCAAAGAAAGTGCACCAGCCTTTGTTTCCACTAAGGCTTGTTGGTCTGCTTCAAGCTTTCTCCATGTTGTGCCACGTCTGTTAAGGAGCTTTTCAGAACCCAAGGCTTCCAACCAGTGAGTAAGCCGCTCGCTATTCGGTGGATCTTTCCTCAGATCGTGGAAAGTGTGTTCCACACCTTCGGCCTCTAGCCACTTCAGAGCTTTCTTGCAGGTGTCACAGTTCTTCAATCCCCAAAGTTCAACGCTCATGCTTCCTCCGTTGTAATATGCACCTCCGAATGAAGAGTTCTGTGAACTGGACACTTGTCCGCTATCTCTAGGAGTTTCAACCGTTGCTCTTCACTCAAGTCACCCTCTATATGGATTGAGCGGTGAATGTGGTCAATCTTGCCGTCTTCTGTTTCACAAGTTTCGCAGGCTGAAGCGTGGATTTTCTTGTGGATCAGTTTCACTTCGATATCATCTACCGGCCAGCCTTTGCGGTCGGCATACATTTTGATGGTCATGGACGTACAGGCTCCGAGCCCGGCGAGCACCAAATCGTAAGGCGTGGGACCGGACTCATCGCCGCCATAAGCTCTCGGTTCGTCGGCTCTCATAGCGTGTGGCCCGGCCGCAATACGTTGTGCGAACTTGCCATCCGCCTGCTTAACCACCACCTCGCCTTGAGCGGCCTTCAGCGGTGCTTCTTCTCCAATGTCGAGATACTTGCTGGCCCAACCCGCTATCACTTCGGCAGCATAGGCCGCATCTTCCCTGCGCGTTAACAAATGGTCTGCGCCATCCAACGAGATGAACGACTTTGGATGCTTGGCTGCACCGAATATTTGACCGGCATTCTCTATCCCCACAATGGTATCAAGAGGCGCATGCATAACCAACAAGGCACGTTTGAGTTTAGGGATTGCCGACTTTGCATCGTACTTTTCTAGGTCACGCAAGAATTGTTTTTTTATGCGCAATGGCCGGCTGCCGCCAAGAGAGATTTCCGCTTCACCTGAACTCTCTATTTGGTTCGTAACATTATCAAACAGGTGCGAAACGTGAGCTGGTTCCGCTGGCGCACCAATTGTTACGACCGCATTAACCTCAGGCATTTTATGGGCTACCTCCAAGACTGCTGCACCGCCTAAAGAGTGGCCAATCAGCAGTGCAGGCGCTTGGTAGTTTGACCGAAGAAAGTCAGCGGCTGTTTCCAAATCATCCAAATTGGTCGAGAAATTGGTATCCGCGAAATCGCCTTTCGATTGGCCAAGGCCCGTGAAATCGAAACGCAGCACAGCAATCCCCAAATCCGCCAAAGCTTCTGAAATCCGGTTGGCCGCGACGACATCTTTTCCGCAAGAAAAACAATGGGCAAAGATCGCGTAGGCTTTAGCCTTCCCACTCAAAGGCAACTGCAGCCTGGCCGCCAGCTCTTGCCCATCAGAACCAGTAAATTTCAAAGACTCTCTTTTTGAAGGCACCGCACTTCTCCGCTCAATAAATTTAATGAAGGGAATGTGCTATCCTTGGCGCCATTCTCCAAGTCACATTAGTGCGAACAGTGCGCGAGCAAAGAAAAAGGCCTCTGAGATTGTTCTCGAGGCCTTCGTCTTAAAGTCTTTAGACTTGAACTAGTAATCTAAGAAGGAACGCAGCTTACGCGACCTTGAAGGATGCTTAAGCTTTCTCAAGGCCTTGGCTTCAATCTGGCGAATACGTTCGCGTGTCACAGAGAACTGCTGGCCAACCTCTTCCAAAGTATGGTCAGTATTCATGCCAATACCAAACCGCATGCGCAGAACACGTTCTTCACGTGGTGTCAGGCTCGCCAGAACTCGTGTCGTCGTTTCACGCAGATTGGAGTGAATTGCCGCATCAACAGGAATGATCGCATTTTCATCTTTAATGAAATCACCCAGATGACTGTCCTCTTCATCACCAATTGGTGTTTCGAGCGAAATAGGCTCTTTCGCAATCTTCATGACCTTACGCACTTTTTCAAGTGGCATGCCAAGACGTTGCGCCAATTCTTCTGGTGTGGCTTCGCGACCAATTTCATGAAGCATCTGACGACCAGTACGAACCAGCTTGTTGATTGTCTCAATCATGTGAACTGGGATACGGATCGTACGGGCTTGGTCAGCAATAGAACGCGTAATCGCCTGTCTAATCCACCAAGTCGCATAGGTTGAGAACTTATAGCCACGACGGTATTCAAACTTATCAACCGCCTTCATCAGGCCGATATTGCCTTCCTGAATAAGGTCCAGGAACTGTAGGCCACGGTTCGTGTATTTCTTGGCAATCGAGATCACGAGGCGGAGATTGGCTTCAACCATTTCGGTCTTGGCTCTGCGCGCATCTTTCTCACCCTTTTGCACGGTCGATACAATACGCTTAAATTCAGAAATCGGCAGATCCGTTGTCTCAGACACAATGCGAATTTCCTCTCGCATGTCTTCGATCATGGGACGATAGCGTTCAGTGAATGTACCCCAACCGCGTTCTGACAAACCGGACACATGGTCGATCCAGCCTGGATCAAGTTCTTTGCCCTGATAATGCTTTAGGAAGGAGTCACGACGAACACCACATTTATCCGCCAAACGCAGCAATTTACCTTCGTGAGTCTTAAGACGGTCGTTCAAGCCATAAAGCTGGTCGATCAACTGCTCGATGCGGTTATTGTTCAACCGCACCTGCTTCATGTAGCCAACAACTTCTTGATTGAGGTCGTGATACTTACGTTCAACAGCTGCTGGGACTTTTTCACCCGATTGGATAAGGCCCAGACGCTTTTCTTGAACTGTCGCCAGCTTCTTGTGCGTCTTGGCTATTTGATCCAACACTTCCAGCACTTGAGGCATGAGTGCTGCTTCCATAGCAGCGAGAGAAAGATTGCCTTCGCCGGTATCGTCATCGTCACTATCGCGCGGACCAATGGCTTGTACTGGCTCATTATCTTCCGCCTCGCTTTCCGCCGCTGGTTCTTCAACCACCTCTTCTTCGACGACTTCTTCTTCGGGCTCTTCTTCAACTTCCTGAGTTGCAGGCAGCTCTTCTATCTCTGCTTCAGGGCCTGAGCCGTAAGTAGCATCCAAATCGATGATATCACGGAGCAACAGCTTTTCGTCTTTGATATAGTCGCGCCAAGCAAGCAATGCGCGGAAAGTCAGCGGGCTCTCGCAAATACCACCGATCATTTCTTCACGGCCGATCTCAATCCGCTTCGCGATAGCAATTTCACCTTCGCGAGAAAGCAGTTCAACAGAACCCATTTCACGAAGATACATGCGAACAGGATCATCGGTACGTCCGACGTCGTCGTCGCTCAAATTACCTTTGGCGACAACTTCTTTGGCTTCGGTCGTTGCAAGCTCGCCGCCGGTCGACTCTTCAGCTTCGGTTTCTTCACTCTCTTCGTTCTCTACGACGGTGATACCCATCTCAGAGAGCGCAGACATGATGTCTTCGATTTGCTCCGAAGTCATCTCATCAGGTGGAAGAACTTTATTCAATTCTTGGTAAGTAACGAAACCTCGTTCCTTACTGTCCTTAATCATTTTTTTGACAGCAGCATTGCTGATATCAAGGATAGGACCATCAGCCTTATCGGCTTCGTTGGATTGGTCTTTGGCGGTCGCAGTCGCTGTCGTAGCCATATGCGCCTAGCACCTTTCTAAAAAACTATATAGTCAAATACAAAACAACAGACCCCGTTCCAAGTCCCCCTTGAAACAGTGGCTGTTCTTCAGTTTCTCTCGCGTCATTCACGGACTCAAGAGCCCTTCATCATGTCATCGAACCGATCTAGATCGACCAGCCTGTTTTCCCAGTCACGAAGCAATTGACTTTTCATCGTTACTTCGTCTTTCAAAGCCACATTTGTAACATCACCAGCGTAACGCTGTTTCACTTCTAAAAGCTCTTTTCTCAACCGATCTCCATGGATCAAATCAAGAAAATGGTTCAAGCCTTCTTTCACTTGTTGCAAATGCAAACCTGGTTCAACAAACCCGGCATGATCATAAACGGTTGCACTGGTCACTCTATCGACAGCACATGTTAACCCGAGGCCAGACAGGTGGCACTTGAGTCCCGTGCTGTCAAGGTTTTCCTCGGGAAAAACTGCTTCTAAGAGCTTGTCCCTTAAGGATTTTAGTTCGTTATCGGAAAAGTCAATTTCTGCCAAGGATTCGCCATAGCCTTCGATGAGAATTGGATAGTTGATCATCGCAGCCAACAACGCTTCCGAGCGTCGATCTTCAAACTGATTTTTGGCCCTCAGTCCTAAGCCACCTTTATTGACTTCATAGTCAGGGCGAAATGAAAAGCGTCCGCCTTTTCTAGTCGACCGGTTAGGTTGATTTCGCCTTTGAGGCGCATAGAGGCGGTCACCCGACTTTGGGAAAAACCGTTCCTGGTAGCGATCATTAAAAGCTTTGAGATAGGCTTGACGAATAACGTCATCTTCAACCGTAAAGGCATGTTGCTTCAGCTTTTTATTCAAGCCCGCCAGGTGTTCCGGTGTTGTTGACGTCAACGCGGCCAATTCTTGCTCCCACAGGAAGTCGACAAGTGGTTTATGGTCGTCGAGAACCTCTCTCATTCGACGAACACCTTCAGCCCGGAGCAGAGAATCAGGGTCTTCTCCTTGAGGCAGGAAAGCCGTCTTCAGAGACTTGCCCGGTTCTAGCAATGGCAGCGCCCGGGTCGCGGCACGCAATGCGGCCCTCTGTCCAGCATTGTCACCATCGAAGCAAAGCGTCGGCTCTTCAACTATTCGCCAAAGCAGTTTGATTTGGTCTTCTGTCAAAGCAGTGCCCAACGGGGCCACCGTTTGCGTGAAACCATTTTGCCAAAGGGCGATGACATCCATGTAACCTTCCGTCACGATGATCTCACTGGCTTGGTAGGCAGCCTGACGCGCCTTATCGAGGCCGTAGAGTGTCGCCCCTTTGTTGAATAAGGACGTCTCAGGAGAGTTCAAGTATTTGGGTTCTCCCTCACCAATCACTCGCCCGCCAAAAGCGATGACTTGCCCGCTCCTATTCATGATCGGGAAAATCAAGCGTCCACGGAAATAGTCGTATGGTTCTCGCCCATCATCTGGTTTTCGGACGAGACCTGATTCCAAAAGGTGGCTATCCTTAAAGCCAAGGTCTTTCATATGGCTGCGCAACAGTTGACTGCCGTTTGGTGCATAGCCCAATCGGAATTCTCGAACTGTCTCAGCCGTTAAAGCACGAGACCGCACGTATTCCTGCGCCGCGGAACTATTGTCAGAGAAAAGCTGATTTTGAAACCAGAGACAAGCGGCCTCCATGACTTCTTTCAAGCCCTTGGCTTTTTCGACGGCTTGTCGTTGCTCTGGCGTATCAACTGGCATCACCATGCCAGCCGCCGCTGCTAACCGCTCTACAGATTCTGGGAAAGAGAGCCCTTCCGTTTCCATCGTGAAACGAACGATATCGCCGTGGGCGCCACAGCCAAAGCAATGATAAAACGATTTCTCGTCATTTACGGTGAAAGAAGGTGTCTTCTCCTTATGGAAAGGACAAAGCCCAGAAAATTCACGTCCCTTGCGAACAAGCTTCACGCGACGTCCAACGACCTGGGAAGCATCCAGTCGTTGTCTTAACTCGTCGAGAAATTGTGGTGTGATCGCCATGAGTCTCTAAATAGGGACTTCCTGGATCATATTCAAACGCGACTCGGCCTCATGATTATTTTAACTTTCAGGAATCATCCGCTTGCAGTCCAATACCGCTTATTGCTATAGACGCGCCGGGGGCCTGTAGTTCAGCGGTCAGAACCCACGGCTCATAACCGTGTTGTCGCAGGTTCGAATCCTGCCGGGCCCACCAATCTTAAATTGCATGACGTAGCTACTTTCGATAGCAATCAAAATTAGCTCGACTTTTCAAAGGCTTACAGCGAAACTATCATCAGATACCAGGCCATAGAGACTCACGGTTTTCGGGAAACCTAGCCATTTCATCATAAAGTCTCTACTGCCCTTTTTCCACGCACACACCATTTTGCTCACTGTACAAATCCTTAAAACGAAGTCGAAAAGAATCGCGGCAAAATTCGGTTGCTCATGATGCCAAAATCACATTTCCGGAGAGAAACCGCCATTGCAATCAAATCTCATTGGTCATGAAAACATGCTTCTCGAACCAGTCTCTGTTTGCTCTTTTAGCTGTTTTACCGAATCATAGCCGTATTAAGTTAATGAAATCAAAGGGTTACAAATCCGATTTCGTGGTGTTGTCGGCGGTTCGAGATTCATCTTGCTCCACCAATCTTCTTTTGCAATTTTATCCGGTTTCGATAGCCGTTTGGCATTGTCACAAGTTTTCAAAGTCTTAGCGGCGATCAGTGCATCACCTAAGGCCCAGATAAGGCCCATGGTTTCCTGGGTTTTGGCCCTCACAGCCCAAAAGTCTCTGCTGGTCACTTTCCACGCACACACCATTTCATAGACTAGTAAACAGACATGCGGCGACACCTGGAAACAATAAGCAAAAATAAAATTAAACTTGAATTAGGTTTAGGATGCAAATCCGAACAACTGACGTTGCTCGTTCCAGTCATTGGGTATGACTGGTATTCTGCGGAACCTATCAGCAGTCAGTTCAAATGGCTGAGTGCCCTGAATTATCGACTGAGTGATGTCAGGTGCGAGAAATGCCAATGGAAGAAACCTGGAAATCTCATTCCGTTTCAATCCTGTTTGCTCCGCAAGGTCATGAATTGAAACTGCTTTATCGGTAGTCAGGCAATGCAACCATTCGTGCGCTCTGGTGACCAGAGAGACCAGACTTTGATCCGGTACCGGCCTTTCTATTTCAACTCCGCCAATGATCAGCCTGGCTTCAACACCGCGTTTCTTAAACCTGATCTTCTCGGAGACTACTGGAGTTATTTCTGTGCTCGGGGTTTTTATTCCCAGCTTAGAATTTCCGGATTGATTGACGAGAGACCTGCTAAAGGTGATCTGGAGTTTGTCTTTGGATAAATCGATCCGTGTGATCAAACCACCTACATCCTTGAGCTTCTGGTTCGCAGTTGAGCTTTCTAGCTTGATGGCAGTAGCCTTGAATTCATCGAAGCACTTTCGTTGTTGCTTCAAAGGTAAGCAGCCAAGGTTAAACAGATTAACCACCTTCCGCTCATCATTGAGCGTTTTGCAGATGATGCTAACTACCGCTTCTTCGATTTGCCTGGCCGGAAGTCGCCAACCATCACCTTCTTCATCTTTCAGCTTCAATATTCGGTGGGAGATGTAATAGTAGTACCTCTGCCTCTCTTTCACAGAGTAGGTCGGGGTTAGGACATCGCCTCGTTCATCATAGATCAAGCCCTTAAGCAAAGCGCCTGATGTGTCGTTCTTTCCTTTTTTCTTTCTCTGTGGACTGGAGGCCAGCTGTATTTGAGTAGTGGCCCAGGTTTCTTCATCAATAATCGGCTCGTGGCTTCCAGGGTACGACTGGTCCTTGTGAACCATATGACCCAGATAGATCTTGTTCTTAAGCAGTGCATATAGATTACCGGGTGAGAACGATTTGCCGCCACTCTTCTTTCCCGAAAGGGATTGGCGTTTCTTCGTAAATATTCTCTCATCATCAAGTCGGCGTTTGAGGGCAGAAACTGAACCCAGTTTCAGATAAAGCTTGAAAACTCTCCGGATGGTCTTGGCTTCTTCCTGGTTTATGACCAGCCTCTTGTCTTTCGCTTCATATCCAAGCGGGAGGTGTCCTCCCATGTAGATGCCCTTCTTTTTGGAGGCGGCGATCTTATCCCTTATTCGCTCTGCGGTAACCTCTCGCTCAAACTGGGCGAATGACAGCAACACATTGAGCGTTAACCTCCCCATCGAAGTCGTCGCATTGAATTGCTGAGTGACAGAAACAAATGAGACTTGATGACTATCAAAGATCTCCACCATTTTTGCAAAGTCCATTAGGGATCTCGTCAGACGGTCGATCTTGTAGACGACAATAACATCGACCCTTCCTCGCTGAATATCTTGAAGCAGGCGTTGCAAAGCGGGTCTCTCCATGGTTCCACCTGAGATGCCACCATCATCATAATGTTCCTTAACCAGCTTCCACCCCAGGCTTGCCTGGGAATGAACATAAGCCTCACAGGCTTCTCGCTGGGCATCAAGCGAGTTAAAGTCTTGTTCCAGCCCTTCCTCGGTGGACTTCCTTGTGTAGGCTGCACAACGGAGTTTCTTGTTCTCTGTCATCTCGGCTAAACTCCAAAGAACCTGGGACCAGACCAGCGAGTTCCTGTAATCGCTCTCGCTATGGCGGATAATGATTTGTAAACCTCACCACGCCATAAGAAACCATCTTGTGAGACCTCAACCGTTTCCTGAACACCGTGCCAGTCTCTGACCAATCTGGCACCTGGCTTCAATTTGATTGAAGTCTTTTTTGCATTGGCTTTAGGCTTACGCTTGATAGAGGTCTTCAGCGCTTTTGAGATTGAAGGTTTGAGCTTCCCTTCATATTTAGCTTGAAGGTGCCAGGTTACTGCTCTTTCCAATAATCCCCGTTTTGAGCCCTTGGGAGCTGCGCTGCCATAAATCTGCTGCCATCGTTGAGCCAGACCTGTTCGATCCATTTCAGAGATCTCCTGCAAGCCATCCAGTAACTTCTGAGGTCGATCAATCATCATTTGATCTCAGGCCCACATTCCAGGTGGTACCGTCGGACCCCATCTTCCCCAACTCCAGACACCAGATCCAACACAAGCTTCTTTCTGATTGTACCTGATAGAAACCCCCTTGCTGAATGCGCCTGCCATCCCGTGACCTTCATTATCTCATCAAGACTGGCTCCTTTAGGTCTCTTCAGAAGCGTCAGCACCTTTGACTTCTTACTTCTGTATGCTGGTTTAAGCCTTAAGGCCTTCCTCGCTTGATCATAGACTGTTGTTACGGCCGCCATATTCGTTTCTCCCTGGTTCAAACAAGCAGGAAATAGCCCTGCCCTTCTACTGCCTAAAGCCCGACAGTTATGGCCGGACCAAAGATCAGGGATGTAACTTCCTATCGTCAGGGAATTTCTTTGATCCCCTCTTCTCCTCCAATTGGTTCCCGTAAGACCATGGATGCAGCCACCAGGTAGCCAGCATCCCGTGTTAGTTCTTCAATCTCTTCCATCAACCGTATGGTTCGGTCCCCAAAGCCTTCCTTAAGGCAAGTTTCAGCTGCCTGGGCGATGTTGTACGCTTGACCAAGTCGTGACTTAAGCTTCTTGACCAACTGCAGGTTTTGATCGCTCACATCTTCACGCATGTTTTTTCTCCTCTATCGAATGCAGCTCCATGGAAGCTTCCCTACCCACTCAAGTCCAGTCAATGATCTGCGACCGATGATCCATCCTGACTCAATCTACTTTCTCTGCCGTGAACCAAAGCCCGACGTATTCCAGGCTCTTCATTGAGTATTTCATTTTGCCCACAAACCGCTGCCCATACTTCGTGCTACTCAGGCTGTCATCGACGATTTTATTGAATACGCCTAGCCGTTCATTGGCACTGAGATCGGGCGAGAAGGTTGCTATTGTAGTCATGACCGCCATCACAAACCCCAGGTGTTCAGTATCTGAGGCAAGGACCGCGGATACACTCGTCATGGTTTTATCCACTTTACTTTCCGACATTACTGTCACGAACACGTTCCCGGTTCCCTTGTAGGTACAAAGGGTTCCACTACATTTGACAAGTTCAATGCGGTGCTTGGTCCCAATCTGTTTGGCAGTTTTGTTAAAGGATTGATCGTACTTATCAGCTCGACCACCAAAGTTATCAGCCTGGGCAACATTCCCTAAGCTTATCAAAGCTAGTGAAATCAGAAACGCAAAGCGTGTCACAAGTGTCGTCATCATTTCAATTCCTTATCATTTACTGAACGTCAATGATGACTATAGGATACACTGGGAGTGAAGTGTAGAGAATAATGAGACTCATAGTCTGTAGACGATAGAGCATCAAATTCGCTTACTCCTCTCATGGATATATGTAAGCAAGTTGGTCTCAACGTCAGGCGTTTAAGAGAAGCTAAAGGTTGGTCTCAGGAAGACTTCGCCGACAAAATCGGCATTCACCGCACCTATATTTCGGGGATTGAGCGTGGTGTTAGAAATCCAACAATTCGTGTGCTGGATAAGATTGCCAATACGCTGGAAACGGAGCTGGAAACCCTGATCACACGAAACGCATAAGTTTCGCGCCAAGGGCAGATTTGAGCCACCGACACGCGGATTTTCAATCGGATGATCTATGTAACATCGGCAAAAGTCCGGGGTATCAAGCAGTTTCTTTTTGTCGGATGAGGTTTGGTAAGTGTGGGATATTGGGTGCGCCGGGATGTGATAGTCGGTCTCCAAGATAGTCCCAGAAATTAATTCCCAGCTTGG
>CAJQQZ010000056.1 GCA_905480575.1 uncultured Alphaproteobacteria bacterium
TGCGCCAAGCTGGGAATTAATTTCTGGGACTATCTTGGAGACCGACTATCACATCCCGGCGCACCCAATATCCCACACTTACCAAACCTCATCCGACAAAAAGAAACTGCTTGATACCCCGGACTTTTGCCGATGTTACGCTCATTGCCCAAAGATTGTTGCTGTTGCCGCTATCCACCAGCAATGCCTGCGATATTTACATATAAAGCATAGATAGATCGGCTTGCTGCCATAAACAGACGGCTGTTGGCTCGCCCACCAAAGCACAGGTTTGCACAGCGTTCTGGCAAAGCAATACGGCCTATTGGCAAACCATCAGGGGCAAATACCATGACGCCGTCTAACTCTGGCGATCCCATGCCCCAGCCGCACCAAAGGTTTCCGTCAACGTCAACCCGGAACCCGTCCGGGGTTCCCGTACCCGCATCAATAAATATACGTTTATTACGAATTGTTTTTCCATCGATCCCAAGATCGTATTCGAGTATTTTTCGATTTGGCACTCCGCGGGACTCGACGATATAGAGCTTTTGCTCATCAGGGGAAAATGCAAGACCATTAGGGCCCAAAACGTCGTCAGCAATGATCGTAGTGGTCTCGTTTTCCGGTTCGAATCGATAAACATTCTGCCCGAGCTCGGGCTCAGCCTTGTTCCCCTCGTAATTGCCAAGAATACCGAATGGTGGATCGGTAAACCAAATGGAACCGTCGGATTTCACAACAACATCATTGGGAGAATTGAGCTGTTTGCCGCTATAGCGATCAACCAAAACCCGTTGGGTTCCGTCATACTCAGTTCGAGTGATACGTCGTCCACCGTGTTCACAAGTGATTAATCGCCCCTGGCGATCACGCGTCTGACCGTTGGCGAAATTGGAAGGCTCACGAAAGGCCGAGACCTGACCGGTCACCTCATCCCAACGCATAATTCGGTTGTTAGGAATGTCGCTCCACAAAAGACAGCGCCGGTCCCCAAACCAAACAGGGCCTTCTGACCAGCGACATCCGGTAGCAAGACGTTCGATCCCTGCTAATGGAAGCTTATACTTATCGAATTGAGGGTCGAGGGAAACCACAGAGGAATCTGGGTAACGCCCGGCCGGACGCCAGTCACCTGGATCGTCAAAGCTATTTGACATAGTTTTCCTTTCTTCCTGTCATACCAGCAGCCTTTCACTCAACATGCCCAATCACCACAAGCAACATTGGACCTTCAGATGGCCTTGGGTAACTGGACCAGGGTCGAATAAAGCCAACTGATTGGCAAGCCCCAATTACACTGCCCAAGTCTTTTCTCCACTGGCAATCGAATGAAGCTTTTCAAACATGGCTTGCCCCTTGCATTCGATTGTTTCCCCGACTGAAATGATGTTGCCAGCGTCACTTTCCCTTAGATCATTCCAATGTCTTGCTAATTCACGACGTGTAGCAACTTTGATGACAGGAGTGTCACTGCCCCCAAGTTCGCCGGGCCTCACTGGCCGACTGGCAAAGTCAAACTTATTGAATTTTGTCAGGTTAATTTCGTGCATCCGAAGCTTGTCTGGAAACAAGTACCGGATGAACTGGACTTGAACTACTTCTGGCCTATAAGCTTGCAGGGCGCAGGCATTAGAAACGAAGCGAGCGCTATTTTGAGAAAGTCACCGACCAGGAAAGTCGTCAATCCCCAAACCAAAATAGACTTGCCCCAACCCGCGACAATTCCGAGCCACAAGCGCTGAAGTCAGATAGTTTCTACAAAGACTAGACGACCGGTCTATTTGCTGATATAATGTCGCATGCAAACTCGTACCGATTCCACCAGAGATCATATTCTCGCCACCGGCCGGGGCCTCGTCGCCCAGCGGGGATTTGCGGGGATGGGACTGAACGAACTGCTGAAAACCGCGTCGGTGCCCAAGGGGTCGTTTTACCATTATTTCTCTTCGAAAGAGGATTTTGGCTGCAAGCTGCTTGAGCAATACCTGACCCAATATGTAACCAGACTCGGGGCAATGCTTGACACGGATGGCCCCGATGCGCGTGCACGGTTGATGCAGTATTGGTCCCTTTGGATCAGCACGCAAACGTCGGGAGATGCCTGCGCACAATGTCTGATTGTGAAGATTGGCGCAGAAATATCAGACTTCTCAAATGAGATGCGCGCCATACTTGAGCGGGGAACACGCCAGATCGGGGCACGCCTGTCTCAGGCGATTGCCGACGGGCAAGCAGACCATTCTATATCACTTACCGTACAGCCGGATTTACTTGGCCCAGCGCTGTACGAAATGTGGTTGGGGGCAAGCCTGCTGGCGAAGCTGTCACGTACACGCTATCCATTTCTGAATGCCTTGGAAACAACCAAGCTTTTGTTGCCTTCACCCTCCCAAAACCCAAAGGAATAATTGTGAAAGTCTTATACAAAACCAGCGCCACGGCGACTGGTGGACGTTCTGGCGTCAGCAAACTCGATGACGGCAGTTTTGCAATCAGCACAGTGCCGCCCGGCAGTAAAAATGAGGGCGTAAACCCCGAGCAGCTTTTTGCGCTGGGGTATAGTGCGTGTTTTGACAATGCCATGCTGCTGGTCGCGCAGCGTATGAAACTGACCCCAACAGCCTGTTCGACAACAATCGAAGTCGGCCTTGCGCAACTCGAAAGCGGTGGCTTTGGGCTTGACGTTGATCTCCATGCAAACATCGCAGGTCTGTCCAAGCCCGAGGCACAATCGCTCCTGAACGCCGCGCATAAGGTTTGTCCTTACTCCAACGCCTTGCACGGCAACGTCGATGTCCGTCTGCATCTCAACCATTCATCCTGAAAAGAGAATTCCATGACACAAACTACTGACACAAACCGCCGAATCGTACTCGCACAGCGCCCTGTTGGCGCTCCGAACGCAGATACTCTTCATCTCGAAACATCAGACGTGCCTGTCCCCGGTGAGGGTGAAATGCTGCTGCGGACCGAGTATCTGTCGCTTGATCCCTACATGCGTGGCCGTATGAACGATTCCAAATCCTATGCCGAGCCTGTGAAGATCGGTGAAGAAATGACCGGTCAGGTCGTCGCAGAGGTCGTCGCTTCCAATATCGAAAAATATCAGCCGGGTGATTACGTCCTGGCTGGCAGCGGGTGGCAGGATTATGCGATCTCGGACGGGTCAATGGTCGTAAACCTAGGCAAGAACCCGCAAAACCCTTCCTGGTCCCTAGGTATTTTGGGAATGCCGGGATACACGGCCTATGCAGGTTTGTTGAAAATAGGTGAGCCGAAACCCGGCGAGACTGTCGTGGTCGCTGCAGCTTCTGGCCCGGTTGGCGCCACTGTTGGCCAGATTGCAAAGATCAAGGGTTGCCGTGTGGTGGGCGTTGCAGGCGGCGCGGAAAAATGCGCTCACGTCGTCGATAACCTCGGCTTTGATGCCTGCATTGATCACAGAGCCGACGACTTTGCCCAGCAGCTGGCGACAGCATGCCCCGACGGCATTGATGTCTATTTTGAAAATGTCGGCGGCAAGGTCTTATATGGCGTTCTGCCTCTGCTTAATCCCTTTGCCCGCATGCCGGTCTGCGGTGTGGTTGCCTGGTACAATCTTCCCGGCCTGCCAGACGGGCCCGATATGGCTCCTGCCATCATGGGGGCAATTCTGCGTATGAAAGTGAAGGTACAAGGCTTTATCATTTTCGACAGTTTCGGCCCTGAAACCTACAAGGAATTTGTTGGCGATATGACGGGCTGGCTGAAAGAGGGCAAAGTTCAATATAAAGAACAGGTTGTGCAAGGGCTTGAAAATGCGCCGGCTGCGTTCAACGATCTCCTGGTCGGCAAGAGCTTCGGCAAGATGGTTGTCAAGGTCGGCTCGGCCTGATCCTGTGTTCGGGATGATCTAGAGCGATTTGAAACTGAAATGACGCTTGATGAACGCCTACCAGAACGCAGCATTCTGGATGCGTTCATCGCCAGTGCGTACCGGTCTCACCGGCGCAGCATTGCTGCCACCCACCGTTGGAGCGCGCTTCAAAGAGGTGACCGGACAGCATTTGCATAAAGTCCTTGGAATGACTGAGTCGTCCGGACTGGTCCGCATCGACCCTTTGTCGGGACTAGGTGAGGTCGGGTCTGTTGGATGGCCCCTGCCCTACACTCAGGTCGATATCCTTCGCCTTAACGAAGACGGAAGCCTGGGCGAACCCTGCATGACGGACGAAGTTGGAGTAATCACGATAAAAGGGGACCACATTTCGCCGGGCTACCGCAACTCAGCCCACAACGCCGGTCTATTTGATGACGGACGGCTGAACTCTGGCGATCTCGGCTACAAAGACGAGCAGGGGCTTATCTACATTGCAGGTCGTTCAAAGGACCTCATAATCCGCAGTGGGCACAACATTGACCCGGCGATGATTGAAAACGCCATGACCAAGCACCCGGCGGTCAAACTGGCAGCGGCGGTTGGAATGCCAGACGCCTATGCCGGGGAGCTTCCGGCATGTTTTGTCGAATTGCTTCCAGGTGCCAACGTGAGCGTGGAAGTTCTCCACCAGCATGCGCGGAGTTCAATTGACGAACGCCCTGCGTGGCCAAAACATATCCAAACCTTTGACGCTATTCCCCTGACTACAGTCGGCAAAATCTACAAACCAAGCTTGCGCTGTGACGCCACCAAAAGAAAGATCACGGATTTAGTGCAGGTCGAAATCGGACTAACCAGTGCGCGCGTCGATGTCGTCGTCGGTGGTAGCCGCGGCATGCGCGTCACCGTGACCCTTTCCGAAAACCATCGATCATCAGTTGGATATCTTGAGGCTACTTTGGCAGCCTTTTTGTTTGAGTCACAGGTTTACGTCGCCTAAGAGAGAACAGCATAATCGGCTCCGCCAGAGAGTTTCCAGTCGAGTGCTAGAACCAAGTACTGTCCGACTTCAGCGCTTGTGGGTCCAATTAGGTTTATTTGCTCAGTAAATATGAATTTAACTGAATGACCTGCTCCCTTAAAACTCCTCCGTTTTCTGGTAGAATTCGTCTAACAGATTCAGGAGACGAATATGAAGCGATCACGTTTCACAGAAGAACAAATCATTGGCATGGTCAAGGAGCAGGAATCAGGTGTTTCGACGGCTGATGTTTGCCGCAAGCATGGCATCAGCACTGCTTCGTTCTATAAGTACAAGGCCAAGTTCGGCGGCATGGATGTTTCTGATGCTCGCAAGCTTAGAGCTTTGGAAGATGAGAACGCCAAACTGAAGAAGTTGCTGGCTGAACAGATGCTCGACAATGCGATGCTTCGAGACGTAAATTCAAAAAATGTATGGTCTGCCCCTTTCATGCAAGGATAATTTTGTGACACGAGCGGATTGCTCAAATGTATCCGGCCTCTCTAGAGTGGGTTGTTTTTGCAACCAGGCCATGATGAGATCTGCACGTGGCGTTCCTGAATAGCGGTCCGGGCAAAAGGCCCTCTTTTTTGGACTAGGGTTACGCCTCGTCGATTCTCCGTTTTGCCATCAATATTATCTTCGCAATCTTGGAGGGACCGCAGCTTAAGCGTAAGCTGGATCTACTCGTTCGTAGAGCGCACCAGGCTTGTTCAAAATGACCCATGCGATGCGTGCAATTTTGTTTGCCAGCGCAACCACTACCTTGTTTGGATGCATACGTAGCTTCAATTTACTAATCCAGTTTCCAAATCGATCCCGAACGCTTTTGAGATGAATCATACAAGCCCTTGCACCGTGGATAAACAAACGTCTGACGTAAGGGTTTCCCCGTTTACTTATTCCAAGAAGCGTTGGTTTCCCTCCCGTCAAGTGTTGCCTTGGAACAAGACCTAACCAAGAGGCCAAATCTCGAGCTTTAGAGAATTGTTTGCCGTCACCCACTGCTGCCAGTAAGGCTGTCGCTCCTAAGGGGCCTATTCCAGGAACAGTCAATAGGCGGCACGCAACATCATCTCGGGCGGCATGTGCTTCAATCTCACGCGTCACAGTTGCTGTCCGTGCTTCAATCACAGCAAGATCATCGAAAAGATCAGCTAATATTCGGCGCATGTTTGGCGATAAATCATTTGCCTCATCTGCAAGAACACGAGGCAGGTCTATTTTAAAGACACCGGCACCGATACGAATTGCTACACCATATTCCAGGCACAAGGCTCTCATCTGATTTATCAATTGTGTGCGATTGGAAACAAGTCGACTACGGATACGATGAAGCGCTTGCATGTCGACCTGGTCTTCACCCCGTATTTTGACAAAGCGCATAGTCGGGCGCACAACTGCTTCTGCGATGGCTTCCGCATCCAGGGTATCGTTCTTGTTTGATTTGACAAATGGCTTCACAAACTGTGCTGGAATAATCTTCACCCGATGTCCCATCGCCAATAGTTTGCGAGCAAACCATTGTGATCCTGGACAAGCCTCCATACCGATCAGAGCAGCAGGAGCTTGTTCAAAGAAATTGAATATAGTTTTGCGAGTAAACTTTGCTCGTTGAACCGGTACTCCTGTCTTATCCATTCCGACAACGTGGAAAGTCGATTTACCAAGGTCGATCCCATAAACAGAGGCATTTTGATGTTTTATTTTAGGCATGGTGCTTCCTTCTATTCTTTGTCTGAGTAACATGACACAGAGTCAGGGGCAGACCATCCCATTAGTGGTGACGCCCGCCGCTAGGCGAGAAGCCGTGTCTCATCTCCAGTGCGAGCACGGAGTGAGCCAAAGGCGGGCGTGCTCTGTTCTCAATGTTGACCGATCCTCTGTCCGCTACAAGACTTCCCGGGCCGATGATCGGGATCTGCGAGATGCGATGAAATCGGTGGCGGCTGAACGCCGCCGCTTTGGTTATCGTCGTATTCACGTCATTCTGAAACATCAGGGCTGGCAAGTGAACCACAAGAAGATCAGGCGTCTTTATCGCGAAGAGAAACTACAGGTTCGCAAACGAGGCGGTCGAAAGCGCGCTCTGGGCACGAGACGGCCTATGCTTTTACCTGATCGTGCTAATCAACGGTGGAGCCTGGATTTTGTTTCAGATGCTTTCACGGATGGTCGACGGTTCCGGGTTCTGGCTATCATTGATGACTTCAGCAGGGAATGTCTGACACTGGTTGCTGACACTTCACTATCAGGTCTGAGAGTAACCAGAGAACTTGATCAACTGGTCTGTCAACGAGGTAAGCCAACAACGATTGTCAGCGATAACGGCACGGAACTCACTTCTATGGCTGTGCTCAAATGGTGCCAGGAAACAGGCGTAGAATGGCTTCGTGGAATCATTCAATGGCAGCTTTAGAGATGAGTGTTTGAATGAACAACTCCTCTCATCAATCGATGAGGCCAGAGCCAAAATCACAAACTGGAAGGAGGACTACAACCGAGAAAGACCGCATTCATCATTAGGGAACATGACGCCCTATGACTTTACAATGAAAACGCTCTTGCAAAGCAAAGCCGCATGAGCTCAAACAAACCAACGAATTCTCCTTTTGGCTGGAAGAAGCTAGGGGCACAGGTCAGGAAGTTTGAGTTTGTAAGACTGACCTGTTGCAAGCATGCGTGGTACAATTTGATCCGCCTTGGAGGAAGCAGGTTGTACCTGCTTCGGGATTGATAGTTGATCGCCACATACTGGGCACGCCGTTGTAGAGCTATCCAACACAAAAGCCTGACCACAGTCGTGAATGAGGGTTGCTGATAGTGCGGACTGGAATGCCCGCCGCCAATCAGAGGCACTTGGCCTCTGATCAGGCTCCAACAAGAAAGCTTGATCCATGAGATTCAACAACGTTTGGCCTTATGCTGCCAGTGGCAATTCATCTGGTCCTGGCTGCTTTGATCTTTCAGTCCAAATCCCCGACGACATTTCCTGATCTACTTCAACTGCCACCAATTGAACATCAAGTTCAACAAGACTTGATAACTTATAAGCAGGCTTCTTTTCGGCGCAAAGGACCGCGGCAGCCACTGTTTCATTTTCCTGTGCCACAGCTACACGTCGCAATATTTCGTCCAATGTTTGCTGCGCTATCTGGTCGGCGGGTAAATAGGGAAAGTCCCGCGAGGTCGAAATGTTGGTTAGTGCTTCGTAACGACCAATATTGCTGCCTTCACCCTTGAGTTTCGCCGTCCATTGCTTCTCAAGATCATGAATAGCCTCTATTGCGCGTGCTTTTGCCTCAGACTTGCTATCGGTCTTGAGAGAAACCCAAACTTGTCTGCGGGGTTCTATGGATGAAAACCGATCAGGCACACGCTTTATCAGGTAAATCTGTTTCCTCTTTGTGTCAGTTTCATCGCTAAACACGCCCCGAATGTTTAGCAAAATGTTCAGCAGTTTGTTTAGCAAAACAGATAGGGGCGCAACTTCGTCTCTCTAAGGAATACGAAAAAACTATTATATAACAATGAGTTATAAGAATAATAAGGTAACATCGGCAAAAGTCCGGGTAATTTTTTTCCGTAGAGAGATTCACAAGGGGCACGAATTGTGCGAGTCTCTTCGTTGATGACACAATTGCTTGCTCCTATTGATGATCTGGATATTGAAGAGTTAAAGAAGCTGC
>CAJQQZ010000057.1 GCA_905480575.1 uncultured Alphaproteobacteria bacterium
CAGCAAGCAGTCGATAGAGCTTTCGAGTTTACCAAATGACCCAACCCCAACCACGAGAACAACAATGATATCAGCAAGTGAGCTATCAAGCGCCCTAGGAGGCCAGCCTTGTTCAACCACTTTGCGGAAGTGGGCAAAAGATGGCAATGTTCCTGGTGCGGTCGTAACGCAAAGTAAAATATACTTCGATAAAGAATTAGCTATTGAGTGGTTTAAAGCAGGATGCCAGAGCTTAACCTTGTCAGGCGACACGCCAAGGCCAATTGGGAATACAGGATCACTATCGACGGGAAGGACATCCGCCGATCAACTGGAACGCGCAATAAGAAAGACGCGCTCCAGATCGCCGAAAAGAACGTTGACGCCGAGAAAGCCCGAGCAAAGGGCATCCCGCGACTCACGTTCGAACAGGCGGCGACATGCTTCCTTGAGGAACACATCGCAGGTGACGCAACAATGAGGAGATACGCCACATCAATAAGCATGTTGAGACCCTTCTTCACGGGTGTTGACGTACAGGATATTGGCGAGAAGCTAAAGAAGTCTTACGACTGGCGCAAAGCCAGAGGCGTTGTGAACGCGAAAGGCCGAAGAGTTAAAAACATAACCGGATCGGGCATGCGCAACGACTACGATGCGCTATCATCAATGTTCACGTTTCTTAGGCTGGATTACCCATCACTAGAAAACCCTATCCCTGCTTTTCTGGAGAGAATGGGAGACCGCCTCGCCCACGGAAAGCCGCGAAAAAGAATAGTCTCTTTTGAAGAGCAGCAGTTAATCAAAGGCTACTACTTCAGCCCGCCAAGTGGTTCCAGCAAAGCAATAATGCAAAAGATTTGGAACCGTCTCGAATTCTTTATTGAGACTGGATTACGCGATTGCGAGATGTCTTATCTCATCTGGGAAGATGCCGACCCTATGGCTTTAGATATCTTCGTTGTAGGCAAGGGCAACAGAGAGCGCCGCGTTCCTCTAACTGATAGGGCCATTGAGATAATCAAGGCTGAGGCTGAGCACAGCAGCCCAACCGGCTACATATTCCCGTCACCCAATGGCGGACCTATGCCGAGGCTGGGCAAGTCCCTAGAACGGGCATGTGAGTCAGCCGGAATTGATAAAGTCGTTCCTCATGATCTGCGCAGGACGTGCGGCTGTAGGCTTCTAAGGGGCGAAGTGGTTTTCGACGGAAAGGCTAAGACCTTTTCCATGCAAGAAGTAAGCAAGTGGCTGGGTCATTCTTCAATCTCTGTAACAGAAACTCACTACGCTTTTTTGTCAGATGGTGACATCAACCCGCGCAAAACCCGTACCAAGGCAGCTTGGTAATGGCTACTGCAATGAGATTTACCCAACCGAATCAATGGCTTGCTGGTCAAGTTCTTTTCGCTTATACCGTATTGCAAATTCTTGTACGTCGGTTCGATTCCGGCTCGGGCCTCCAAAACCTCAATAGTTTGTCTATGACAATATCCATTAAAATTGCAGAAAAGCGAGACATTGACGCCATCGTCAAACTGAACAGTTTCGTGCAGGCAATCCACTCTGCAAACGTTCCTGAAATATTTCACTCAAGCGTCGATCAGTCAGGGCTTAGAAAGCTGGTCTCTGAAATCGTCGAAGCAGAGGCGTCCATTGTTTTGTTGGCTATGGAGCGCCGAGAACCCCTTGGGTATCTATGGGGCGAAACCATTGAACGAAAAGAAGGGCTCTTCTCCAAAGCGAACCGCTTCTTTTATGTCCATCACATCGTTGTCGAACCTGAAGCGAGACGAAAAGGTATTGCTAGCAGCCTATTCAACGAATTAGAATCTCACCTTGTTTCCCAGAAAACAGGGAAACTCGTCCTGGACAGTTGGAGTTTTAACGAGGAAGCTCACCGTTTTTTTGAGTCGCTAGATTTCAAGGCTCAGACAACCAAATTTAGTAAAGCAGTCTAACGACTAAGAATATGGCTGTAAGGTTGGTTTGTTACTGCTTCAAAACCAATTGCCTCCCAAAACAGTGGTGCCACACTTGTCCCGGCGTTCACAACTATGTTCCGATCGTCACTTTCTAAGCCGAGCAGAATCTCTGACACAAGCAGCGTCGCCACTGACTTTCGCCTGAATTTCGAGCAAATAAAAAAGCGCCTCATCCTTAACAGATCTGGATTGCCAGGCTCCCAAGTGATCCCACCAATGCCTGCTAAGACATCATTCTCAAAAGCTAGAAGGAGAACTTCGCCATCTCTATCAAAGCGATTTGTTCCGTCTCGCCATTCCTCCAGAAGCCGATCTACAAATCGGTAGCCTTCGGCACTAGCCTCTTTAGCGGGCTCATCGAAATTGTCTAATGAGAGCGTCGTTGCCTTTATGAATTCCAACATATGTACCAAGGGTTCTGCGGGATTGAGCTTTCTATTTCATGCATAGTCAAATCAATCCGAGCTCTTGTCTCTTTGCCTTTGTGAGTTTCTTAACCACCAGACCATAAGCCGTGCTGATGTAAGCTTGGACATCTTCATCGTTCATGGCTTCGGGATCTTGTACTTGGATCCATTTGTAACGCCCTAAGTATGGTGCGGAAATGATGCCCGGTTGTTCGCGCAAAATATCATAAGCAAGTTCGCTTGCTTTGAAGACGACTTTGTAGTGTTTGTCATCGCCCCAAATGCCACAAAGTGCAAAGACTTTACCGCCAACTTTCCAAACGGAAGCGCCACCCCACTGGATAACGTTGGTGGTGGATTTAAGCGATCCGCAGAATAGGTTGAACTCTTCCAAAGTCATAAAAGCACTCCTTATCAATTGCCATACGTAGCAATTGGCTCGCCTAAGAGAGCAAGGTCTGGCTCAACACCTAAACCCGGCAAACCAGGAGCCACGATACCGCCGTCGAAAATGGGAGCATCAATCTTCGCAGTCGAGGCCGAAACCATGGATCTAACGTCCAAAACACAATTGAGATATTGTGAAGGCACCGTTTGGCCGAGGTGTAAAATAGCTGCCAATGCGATCTCCGACCCAACAGTATCTTGAACAGACATCGTCATTCCTGCTGCCAGACACAAATCCCTTTGCCGCCTGCCTCTGGTCAGCCCGCCTCCTTTTGAGATTTTGAGGCCAATGCCATCTGCGATATCGCCGGCGATGATATGTGCGATGGTATCATCGTCTGTCGCCAACTCATCCATAATGATGGGCACATTGGTCCGCCGTCTCAGCGATTGGCATTCTCTAAGTGTTCTGCATGGGGCCTCCAGCACGATATCAGTTTCATCGGGAAGGAGACGGAGCAATCTCAACGCGTGTTCAACTGTCAAACCGCCATTGGCATCGACCAGAAAGAACTCACCTGGTTGACGATCTGCGAGACAGGCACGGATCTTCTCAGCATCCAACGATGGGCCTCCGTCACGTTCAGCGGTCCCTACTTTTAAAGAGTGCCCCATGAAGCCCTGAGCTCGATGTGCCGCCACCCGACGTCGCATATCCTCTGGATCACCACCGTGAATGGATGAGATCACAGGCATACGCTGATTAGTGCTGCCACCAAGAAGATCACAAACAGGCATGCCAACTGATTTTCCAAAGAGATCCCAGCAGGCAACATCAATGGCCGTTTTCGCGTGCAAGTGACCAACCAGCGTTTCATCCATAGCTTGATTGATGCGATCAACATGACGAGAGTCCATGCCAATTAGTTGCCCCGCCATCTCCTCGATGCCAGCTCGAACCCCTCTCGCGTGTGCGGCTACATAGGTTGATCCAAAAGGCGTACTTTCTCCCCATCCCTCAATCCCATCGTCACTGGTCACACGAACGAACGTCGCATCGAAGGAAGTGTAGGTTCTGCCACCAGACAAATGATAAACACCACCAGAAAAGGGCAAGTCGTATTGAAAGACATCGATGCGTTTGATTTTCATTGACAGCTCGTTGCTCTTGTTTTCTTTGCCAAACCAGTAACATCTCTAGGATTGAAATCAATGACTAACATACCAACCAAAATGTCCGCTGTTTTACTGACCGGACACGGTGGCCTCGACAAGCTCGTTTTCAGTGAAGATGTCGACGTCCCCCAGGCTGGCCCTGGAGAGGTTTTGATTAACGTAACGGGTGCCGGTGTTAACAATACCGATATCAACACACGCATTGGCTGGTATTCAAAGTCTGTTAAAGACGATACAGCTGCTGGAGCAGCAGATGGGCTAGACGAAGTCGATGACGATGACGCCAGTTGGTCTGGCGAGGCCCTACAATTCCCTCGCATCCAGGGTGCTGATGCTTGTGGGTATATCGTTGCCGTCGGTGATGGGGTTTCTCCAGGCCGAATTGGCGAACGGGTTATTGTCCGCACCATGATGGAAGACAAGAAGGCAGGTAAGCCCTTCTATTGTTGGACAAGAGGCTCTGAATGCGACGGTGGGTTTGCACAGTTCATGTCCGCCCCTCATGATGAGACATTCGCTGTTAACTGTGACTGGTCTGACGCAGAATTAGCCTCCTTACCCTGTGCATACTCAACGTCAGAGAATATGCTCCACCGAGCTCACGTTGGCGCAGAAAGAGTTTTAATCACTGGAGCCTCCGGTGGTGTGGGGTCGGCCACCATCCAATTGGCCAAGCGTCGTGGTGCTTATGTCATTGCTCAATCTTCAGTGGCTAAATTTGACGATGTCAAAGCAGCGGGGGCAGACCAAGTTGTTGACCGTAATGCTGACTTGGTTGCTGAATTGGGCGCAGACTCCATTGACGTTGTCGTTGATCTGGTTGCCGGTCCTAAGTGGCCAGAGCTGCTTGACGTCCTTCGCCGCGGTGGTCGCTATGCCGTTGCTGGCGCTATCGCTGGACCTCTTGTTGAACTTGATGTTCGCACTTTGTATCTGAAGGACCTCACATTCTTTGGGTGTACTTACCAGGAACGCGTCGTGTTTGAAAATCTTGTGTCCTATGTGGATCGCGGAGAAATCAAGCCAATGGTTTCAAAAACCTATCCGTTGTCTGATATTCACGAAGCGCAAGAAGATTTCATTGCCAAGAAATTCACAGGCAAATTGGTTCTCATCCCACCGGCGGTTAACTAGTCTTATCCGATGCAAATGAAGCTGGGTCATCAAAATCTCTGATGACCCCTTCATCGCTGACCTCGACTTCAATCACATGTCCCTCGAACTTCTTGAGCAACGGTTTTGCGCCGATGTCGTCATTCAGTTCACTGAAGTGACAGCGGTAACCGTTTGACCAAAGTACAGGATTACCGCGCCTACCCCCAAAGGTTGGCACAACAATTGACGAACCACCAGGCTCTATAGCATCGAGTAACTGTTGTATTGTTTCTTTGGAAATCAATGGCATATCACCGAGGCAAACAAGAAAAGCGTCAATCTCCCCCGACAGCGTCGAGACGGCAACTTTTAGAGACGACGCCATGCCAGAGCCATAGTCTGAATTATAAACTGCACGGACACTTGGGGAATCGGCCAACACGTGAGCAACTTTTTCAGCATCATGCCCCAAAACAGCAACAATATCAGCAGCTTCCAAATTCGAGACGGTCCTAGCAACATGTCCAATCAGCGGAGCGCCGCGAAAGGTCTTAGTAAGCTTGTTTTCCTCGCCCATCCTCTTCGATTGGCCAGCAGCCAGGATAATGACACCGAGGCGAATTTTGCTCATTCACGTCCTCTAAACGTAGCAATGATCTCCGCCAAAACAGAAACCGCTATTTCTTGCGGTCCCATGGCACCGATATCTAACCCAATGGGTGCAGAGATCTTTCCGATTTCTTCCTCGGTCAGCCCCTCCTCCATAAGTCGTTCGACCCTTTTGGCATGGCTTCTGTTGCTACCTAGAGCACCGATGTAGCCTGCTTCAGATTTGACCGCCGCGATCAATGCTGGATCATCAAGTTTAATATCATGAGAAAGAGCCACTATGGCAGTCTTTGAGTTCGGCTTCAGTTCCTCAATGACTTCATCTGGCCATCGTCGGTGAATAGAAATGTTAGGAAACCGTTCCTCGGTTACATAAGAATCTCGTGGATCAATCAACTCAACATTCCAGCTAAACTCCTTAACCATCGGGATCAGAGCCTGAGAAATATGTACTCCGCCTACTATTATGAGCCGTGGTTCGGGCTCAAACAACTGAAGAAAGGTATCGCCTTGCTTCTGACTCTTTAGGCGGTCCAACGTTTCAACAGCTTCGATCGATTGCTCACCGCTGGCAAGAGATTTCTTTAGAACAAATGATTGATTTTCTGCCTGCCCAATTTTAATAGCGTCAGAGAGATTCCGATCATTCCAGGCTTCAATGAAGACCTCCAGCTCGCCACCGCATGCCAACCCGACTTGCCAGGCCTGGTCATTGGTGATGCCGTAATTTCTCAAGCGTGGTTTACCAGTCTTCATCGCGTCCAGAGCTTCAAAAACTACATCGCCATCGACGCAACCGCCAGAAACCGAACCTTCGAAATTTCCCTTGTCATCGATAATCATGATGGCGCCAACTTGGCGAGGTGCAGATCCCCAGTTCGCTGTCACAGTCGCGATCGCACAGCCTCGACCTTCGTCCATCCAAGAGAATAGCTTTTGCCAAACGGCTTGTTCCATTTCGATTTGCCTTATCTGAAAGGGTTGCTTTGTTGATGTTTAGCATTGCCGAGAGCATCCGCGAATTGTGACAAGCTTTCCAATGAATGAACTGAACGCACCTCGTCAGCATGGCGAACAATGGCGGCTGCACCTTTGGCTTTCGGTTGGTATCCGCCGTAACGCAGCAATGGATTGAGCCAAATTAACTTACTAGCTGTTCGACTGAGACGTTCAGTGGCTTTGCCAACCAACTCGCCACCTTGACGGTCTAATCCATCAGTGACCAAAAGCACCAACGCACCTTGCCCCAACACACGCCGTGCCCAGTTCTTATTGAAGTCTTCTAGACAATCACCAATTCGCGTACCACCTGACCAATCAGCCACTGAATCACCGACTGCAGCCAGAGCTTCATCAACATCCTTGTGCTTCAATTGGTGGGTTATGTGGGTCAACCTTGTTCCAAAAACGAATGTCTGAATTCGTTCTTTCTCAATCATCAACCTATGAAAGAAATGAAGCAACATACGCGAGTAGCCCGCCATAGATCCAGAGATATCACAGAGCACAACAACTGGCGGCTGCCGCTCTTTTCGTCTTCTCTTTTCCAGTCTTACCAACTCGCCTCCATAACTCATTGATCGACGCAAGGTTTTGCGAAAGTCTAAATCTCTCCCCTTATTCCCACTTTCAAACCTTCTGGTGTTCAAGGGTGCAATCGGTAGCTCCATCCGACGAATGATTTGCTTAGCTTCATCAATTTCAGCAACCGACATCATTTCGAAATCCATAGCTTGCAGGATCTCTTTGTCAGAAAAGGTATAAGCAGCGTCAAACTCTGTTTCCTCTTCTTTCTGCTCGCTTTTACTCTCGTTCGTGGATTGCAAGGCTTCCGCCAACCGTCGGCTGAGTTCTTTATCTTTCTGTTTATTAGGGTCCAATTCGCCTTCCAGCTCCGGCAGCATCATTCTAAGCATACGTTCCAATAGCTTGGGGTTGCGCCAAAACAGATGAAAAGCCTGATCAAAGAGTTCCTGTTGTTCTTTCTTTTTGATTAAAACGGAATGGAGTGCCCAATAGAAATCATCACGTCGTGCGAAACCGACGGTTTGCGCCACTTGCAAGGCATCCAACGTTTGTGCAGGCCCAATTGGTATACCAGCGGACCTCAGCGTCTTAACAAAAAGAACCAAGTTCTCAGGAAGCCTGCCACCAAGAGACATAATCAAACTGCCTCGCGGTTAGCCAAGATTGGCAAAGGCTTGAGCCTTGATGCCCGACCGCACGTCTTCGAGGATCAATGCCGCTTCTGAACCACGAATTTTCTCGATGTCATCTTGGTATTTGAGCACAACACCCAGGGTGTCCTGGATGGCTTGCGGATCGATAGCAACGTAGTCAAGTTGGACCAAGGCATCTGCCCAATCCAATGTCTCAGCAATACCCGGTTTCTTGTAAAGATCTTGCTTTCTCAGCTCCTGAACGAAAGCCACTAATTCTTTCGCCAGTTTCTCAGAGGCGTGAGGCGCTTTGGCTTTAACAATCGCCATTTCTCGCTCAGCATCAGGGTAATCCACCCAGTGATAGAAACAACGGCGTTTTAGGGCGTCATGAATTTCACGGGTGCGGTTCGAAGTAATGATAACAATCGGCGGTGTGCTCGCCTTGATCGTTCCCATCTCAGGGATCGAGATTTGGTAATCTGAAAGTACTTCAAGCAAGAAAGCTTCAAAGGGCTCATCTGTTCGGTCGAGTTCATCGATCAGCAATATTGGCGATTCTTCATCGCCGCCGGTCTCCAGCGCTTGTAGCAAAGGCCGCTTGATCAAAAATTCGTCAGAAAACAAGTCTTTAGATAAGGAATCTTTGTTCTTCTCGCCCGCTGCCTCCGCCAGACGGATTTCCATCATCTGACGCGGAAAGTTCCATTCGTAAACCGCTGATGAAACATCCAAGCCTTCATAACATTGTAACCGGACTAACCTTCGACCAAGGCTAGCAGATAGCACCTTAGCTATTTCCGTTTTCCCCACTCCGGCTTCGCCTTCAAGAAATAAAGGCCGACCTAATTTGAGCGTCAGATAGAGCACAGTAGCTAAGCTGCGATCAGCGACATAGCCTTCAGCCGTCAACAGATCCAACGTTTGATCAACATTTTTTGGTAAGGAGATGCTCATACAACAGAAAAAGGGCGGCGTTAAACACCGCCCCTTACACTTTCTTTTCAAATGTTAACCGCAGGCGTCGACCGCTCGTTTGGCCATAACACCAACCAAATGAGCGCGATACTCTGGTGATGCATGAATGTCTGAGTTCAAATCATCAGCAGACACAGCAACGCCATCCAATGCCGAAGAAGAAAAATCGCCGTCTAAAGCGCTTTCCATCGCCGATGCCCTGAACACCGACGGACCAGCGCCGGTGACAGCAACACGGACACCGTCCGCGTTCTTGGCCACGAAGACCCCAACCATTGCATAACGAGACGCCGGGTTTGGGAACTTGGCATAGGCTGCCTTTTCGACAAGAGGGAAGGAAACCGACGTTACAATCTCGTCTTCCGCCAACGCTGTCTCAAACATTTCAACGAAGAAATCTTCCGCCGGTATCTCCCGAGTATTGGTTTTGACAGTCGCACCCAGCGCCACCAATGCGGCTGGATAGTCAGCCGCTGGATCATTGTTAGAAATTGAACCGCCTAACGTACCTCTCGCACGAACCTGACGGTCACCAATGCTTTCTGCTAAAGCGGCGAGCGCAGGAAGGTCTGACTGAATAAGTGCGCTAGAGGCAACCACAGAGTGCGATGTCATCGCCCCAATCTCAATTGCGTCAGCCCCTTCGGCCACACCAGCAATGCCGTCGATACCGTGAAGATCAATCAAATCTTCAGGCGCCGCAAGCCCTTGCTTCATCGTCGGCAACATCGTCATGCCACCGGCTAGGAACTTACCGTCGTCTGACGCCTGCATATTAGCAACCGCTTCGTCAACACTGTTTGGCTTATGATAATCAAAGTTTTGCATCTCTCAGCCCTCCCTTAGTTGTTTTCTTGCAGAGCGCGCCAAACACGTTCTGGCGTCGCCGGCATCTCAACAGTAACAGCTCCTGTTGCATCCGTGATTGCGTTGATCAATGCTGCCGGAGCCGCAATAGCTCCTGCTTCACCGCACCCCTTCACCCCGAGTGGGTTGTGAGTACAAGCCGTTGTCGTCATATCAACGCGGAAACTTGGCAGATCATCAGCTCTAGGCATGCAATAATCCATGTATGAACCCGTCACCAACTGACCTGAGTCTTTGTCGTAAACCGTGCCTTCCAACAACGCCTGACCAACACCCTGAGCAATACCACCGTGGACCTGACCTTCAACTATCATCGGATTGATCACGTTTCCGAAGTCATCAACAGCCACCCAATCCACGATCTCGGTTACACCCGTCGCCTCGTCGATTTCAACTTCGGCTATGTGTGTTCCGGCAGGATAGGTAAAGTTGCCAGGGTCATAGAAAGCTGTTTCATCCATACCTGGTTCAACGCCTTCTGGGTAATCATGAGGCACATAAGCCGCAAAGACGATTTCTTCCATCGCTTTAGACTTATCCGTTCCCGCGACCGTAAAGTTACCATCGGCGAACTCAATGTCCTCAACGGCTGCTTCAAGCAGATGAGCAGCAACCTTTTTGCCCTTTTCAATGATCTTATCGCAAGCCCTATCGATGGCAGAGCCACCAACAGCCAAGGATCTAGAACCATAGGTTCCCATGCCCATTGGAACTTTCGAAGTATCGCCGTGAACAACCTCGACGTTCTCGAACGGGATGCCAAGCTTTGTGGCTGCCAGTTGAGCGAAGGCCGTCTCATGACCTTGTCCGTGGGAATGTGATCCCGTGAAGACAGAAACACTACCGGTCGCATTGAAGCGAACTTGCGCTGACTCCCACAAACCGACACCAGCACCAAGCGATCCAACGACCGCCGAAGGAGCTATGCCGCAAGCTTCGATATAGGCGGAGATGCCTAAGCCACGTTTCTTGCCATTGGCTTCTGACTTTGCCCGACGAGCTGGGAAACCAGCATAGTCAATCATCCCCATGGCCTTATCCAGAGAGGCCTCATAATTGCCTGTGTCATAAGTCAGAGCCACGGGCGTGTCATAAGGGAACTGATCAGGCTGTATGAAGTTCTTCCGTCTCAATTCAGCTGGGTCCACACCTAACTCACGAGCCGCCGTTTCAACAATCCGTTCTACGACGAACGTAGCCTCCGGGCGTCC
Source organism: uncultured Alphaproteobacteria bacterium (assembly GCA_905480575.1). GTDB lineage: Bacteria > Pseudomonadota > Alphaproteobacteria > UBA7985 > CAJQQZ01 > CAJQQZ01. The sequence goes on from CAJQQZ010000057.1 coordinate 10,854, forward strand.
TGCTCCACGATAAGCATCTACAGCAACGGTATTGGTGAAAACTGCTTTAGTATTGCAGAAAATCACCGGCGTTGTGTATTGCCCAGCCAACAAAGTTGCATAGAGATATGTCGGAACAGAACTAGCGAACGTGGAAAGATAAGCCCCCATATTGGCTATTGTTTCGACTTTCAGCGCCGTGAACTTACCGTTCGCATCAAGGCCGAGCTTCACATGACTAACATGATCGCGACCGTGAGCGTCCGTCAGGAACGCTTCTGATCTAGTGGAAGTCCACTTAACGGGCCTGCCAATTTTCTTGGAAGCCCAAACACAGGTGGTTTCTTCCGCATAACAGAAGATCTTTGAACCAAATCCACCGCCTACGTCCGGTGCAATCACTTTTAACTTTGTCTCAGGAATTCCCAGAACAAACGCACAGAGAATAAGACGAAGCACGTGGGGGTTTTGACTGGTGGAGAAGCAAGTATACTCGCCAGTTGCCATATCGTATTCGCCGATGGCCGCTCTTGGCTCCATCGGATTAGGAACCAAGCGATTGTTGATAATATCGAGTTCTGTAACGTGGGCCGAATTTGCGAGAGCTTTGTCCACGTCGGCTTCTTCGCCCAAAATCCAGTCATAACAAAGATTGCTTGGCGCTTCTGGATGAATTTCTGGACCTGACAGTGCAGAACCAGTATCAACGTTAGCCGCTAGAACTTCATAGTCCACTTCGACAAGTTCTGCTGCTGCTTGTGCTTCACTTAGGGTTTCCGCAATCACGACAGCAACCTGATCACCGACATGTTTGACGGTGTCGTGAGCCAAGGGTGGATGCGGTGGCGCTTTGTGGCCCTCCCCATGTCGATCAACGACGTTCCAGCCACAAATTAGGCTGCCGACTTCATCGGCCACCATATCTGCACCGGTTAGAATACTGACCACTCCAGAAGCCTGCGACGCTGCCGAGGTATCAACAGATCTGATTTTCGCATGTGCATGGGGGGAACGGACGAACACAGCATAAGTTTGCCCCATTCGATTTATGTCGTCAGTGTAAGTGCCTCTGCCGGTTAAGAAGCGAAAGTCTTCCTTACGTTGGACCGCATCACCTATTCCGCCTGAGGTAATTGTACCTGTATCTGGCATGATCAACCTCCCATCGCTTTAGCGCCAGCCTGAACAGACTTGACGATATTATGATATCCTGTACAGCGACAGATGTTGCCTTCCAGACCTTCCCGAATTTCGGTCTCAGAAATATCTGGGTTTCCCGCAACCAAATCCACCGCGCTCATCACCATCCCTGGGGTACAAAAACCGCACTGAAGGCCATGGTTCTGACGAAAAGCTTCCTGCATCGGATGCAGCTCTTCACCTGTCGCTAGACCTTCGATAGTCGTAACTTCCGAACCGTCGACTTGCACAGCTAACATAGTGCAGGATTTAACGGATTTACCATCAACGTGCACAACGCAGGAACCACATTGGCTTGTGTCACAGCCGACGTGCGTTCCCGTAAGTTTCTGATTTTCTCTGATGTAATCGACGAGCAAAGTCTTGGTTTCGACTTCACCGCTCACTGAACGCCCATTGAGCGTCAAGGAAATGCTTGGCATAAAAATCTCCCTATTTTTTGAGTTGACTAACTCTTTAAGGGAGATTTATCTGTTCTTATTTCTCCCCCGTGGAAGAAACATTAGCGCAAATCTGGCGTTTGACCAGAGCTATTCTGGATTTTCTTCTTCACCATTGATTACAGCGGCAAAGCGACTAAAGAACTTATCGGATAGTTTTTTGGCGGCTCCTCCTACCAACCGAGAACCAATCTGAGCTATTTTTCCACCGACTTGAGCGTCTACCAAGTAGATCAATTCCGTCCCATCATTATGCTCATTCAACGAAACATCAGCAGAACCCGTGGCAAAGCCAGCCAAGCCACCTTTACCTTCTCCGGTCAGGGTATAAGAATGTGGAGGATTGAGATTCTCTAGGTTCACTTCGCCTGTAAATGACGCCTTCACCGGCCCAATTTTTGCCTTGATGACTGCGGTAAATTGAGTGTCAGAGATCTTTTCCAAACTTTCGCAGCCAGGAATAGCCTGCTGCAAAATAGCTGGGTCATTCATTGCCTTCCAGACTTCCTCCTTGGAGGCATTTATAATGTAAGTCCCTTCCAATTTCATTTTGCTGACTTTCTTTTGTTGAACCTATTGGGCGCCTTTTTTCTTACTTCCAAGGAAACCAGCATTTCTGCCTTCCATTGTCTCAAGGTATTCATGAATTTTACTAAACACTTCTTCTTCCGACAAAGAGGCTTCCAAAAAGAGCCCCGTGTCAAATCTCTTGTTTGGGTAATCTATTCCAACAACCAAAATGGGGACCTTTGCTTTAACTGCAATACGGTAGAAGCCAGTTTTTAAGACGCCATCACTTTTACGGGTGCCTTCGGGTGTGATCGCCAAAATCAATCGATCGGCGCTCTTAAAAGCCCTGACTGCATCACCAACAATGCCGTTTGCTGCTGAACGGTCAACAGGAATGCCGCCCAGAAATTTTAAGATGGGACCAAAAACTGGTACAAAAACTGACTTTTTGATGAGGAAGGAGAACTTGATCCCTACCGCATACATCAACATCATTCCAATCACCCAATCCCAGTTGGACGTGTGAGGAGCGCCGATAGCGACAAACTTCGGACAATCAGGAATTTCACCTGTTACTTGCCAGCCCGAAAGTTTGAAGGCGAGACGTGCCAGGAACTTAGTGACGGCATTGCCTCTACGAGCCACATTTTTATTGCCGAGTTCAGGAACCACTGAAGTAAAAACCCTCAAATCCAATAGGAAGGATCGCATTTGCACTATTTTTGGCAGTACCGCCACAAAATTCCCATTCCCTTGCTTCTTTAGTCATTGCATTTCTCAGGTATTACGGCGTATTAAGGCCCCAAATATTGGAACCTGGTGGTTTCTTTTCTTATTCAGCTTGAGGGATAAAAATGTCTAATGACATCAGTGTCGAGGATCGCGTTAAAGAGATCGTCACCAAATATATCAAGGCAGATGATGGTTCCACTCCTGAATTGACCAGAGAAACCGAGCTTCAGACGGTCAACTTGGAATCATTGGACTTAATCGAAATTATTTTCGAAGTTGAAGACGAATTTGATATCGATATCGAACAAGACGAAAAAACCGCCGAATTAAAAACGCTTGGTGATGTGCTCGATTGGTTAACGACCAACATCGAAGACCAGACCGCATAATAGAAAGTCTTCGATGCATCGTGTCGTCATAACCGGCGTCGGAACAATATCTGGCCTCGGACCCAATCTTAATGATTCATGGAACGCAGCACTATCTGGTAAAACGGCTATTGGCCAACTGGATATTCCGTCCATTCAACCACTTCGTCAGAAACTTGCCGCCCAAATACACAGCTACAAGCCTGAAGACCATTTCAGTGCTGGCGAATTGGCGCTCATCGACCGTTTCTCGCAGTTCATTATTCTCAGTGGCCGAGAAGCGATAGCAGATTCAGGCATTGATTTCTCCACAGATATCGCTGAAGAAACGGCGGTTCTAACGGGTTCAGGCCTCGGAGGTTGGGAAACCATCAACGAATCAGCGAAAAAGGTTTTTTACGACCAGAAACCACGCGTTCATCCCTTTACCGTTCCTAAAATCATGCCAAGTGCCGGTTCCAGCCATCTCACGATGGAATATGGGATAACCGGACCGGCTTTCACAATTTCCAGCGCTTGCTCCTCTTCAGGACATGCAATCGGCGAAGCATTCGAAATGGTTCGGCGTGGCCGGGTCAAAGCCGCTGTTACTGGTGGTGGTGAAGCACCCTTGATTTACGGTGGTATCATCCCTTGGCAAGCTTTGAGAGTTATGTCCAGCACAGCCTGTAGGCCTTTCTGCAAAGATAGAGATGGCATGATTTTGGGCGAAGGCGCAGGCATGCTCGTTTTAGAAGAATATGAGTACGCCAAATCACGCGGTGCGCGCATTTATGGTGAACTTTGTGGCTATGGTTTGTCTTCGGACGCTGGCGACATTGTTGACCCCTCACCCGATGGCGCTGCTAAATCTGTTCGGAAATGTCTTGTGGACGCTCAGCTGAACCCGGAAGATGTGACATACATTAACGCCCACGGTACCGGCACAACTGCAAACGACAGAACAGAAACCTCGGCTATTCGACAGGTTTTCGGATCAGCAGTGGATGATGTTTGGGTATCGTCGACAAAATCACTTCACGGTCATGCCTTAGGCGGTGCAGGTGCAATTGAACTAGCGCTGACGGTTAGAGCACTTGAAAGCGGTATTTTACCACCGACAGTTAACTTTACTGAAGCTGATGAAGAGTGTCAGTTGCGCCACGTTGCAAACGAACCAGTAGAAACAAAAGTAAAAGCGGTTATATCCAATTCTTTTGCTTTCGGCGGTTTGAATGCCACTTTGGCTATCAAAGCTATTTAGGAACTACTTTTAGCAGGCTCCCTCGATAATGAGTGCCAAACGAAAACTACTAACTCCACCGATGCCTAGTGCATCAAAGCATGCTTTGCCGCCTTTCAAAGCTTTGAGAGTCGCGAAACGTAACGTCATAGCAGTTTGGACTAGGCAAGCTTATTTTGCTCCGTTCATGGCGGAGAAATATCTCTTTCGCTGGATGTATGTTGCTAACAATCCAGATGCTGTGCGTCATGTTTTAGTTTCAAACGCAGCCAACTACGAAAAAAGCATCGCCGTCAAAAGAGCCCTCCAGCCGCTTGTTGGCAATGGCATGTTTGTTTCAAACGGAGAAACTTGGCACAAACAACGACGTATCGCTATTCCGGCTTTTCATCACAAACGGATTCAATCCTTTGGCGACTTCATGTCGAAAGGCATTGAGACATTGATGGAAGAGTGGGCAAAAAAACCTGACGGTTCAACAATCGCTATTGATGAAGAAATGGCAAACATAACAGCAGGTGTGGTTTGCCAGGCTATGTTCTCTGAAACTCTCGGAGAAAGAGGCCGGATCGTTTATGACGGCTTTTCAGAGTATCAAGCAAATCTCACGCAAATTGATTATGCAGAAATGTTAGGCCTTCCCAGCATTTTCTCCGCGTGGCCAAGTTTTTCCTCCAGACGAGCAGCAAAAAGAATTCGTCAGGTTATCGAAGAAATAATTGGAGACCGCTGGCAGGACAAAGAGGATCGCGGGGATTTCCTTTCATCTCTCCTTTTGACAAAGGACAGTGAAACCGGAAAAGGACTGAGTGAAACGGAAATTCGGGATGAGATGGCTGTCATTTTTCTGGCAGGCCATGAGACCACCGCGATCACTATCTGCTGGGCTCTCTATTTGATTTCACAAGCATCCGATGTCGAAGAACGCCTCTTAGCCGAAGTAAAAGAAGTTCTTAACGGAAGAACAGCCACCTTTGCTGACATCAATAACCTGAAATACACCAGAGCTGTGGTAGATGAGGTTCTGCGCCTCTATCCTCCAGTCCCAGTTTTTTCTCGCACCGCCGTAGAAGATGACATAGTCGACGGGCACGAAATTCAAGCCGGATCAAACATGATGGTGTCTCCATGGTTGTTGCACCGCCATCGGGCACTCTGGAAAAACCCTAATCGGTTTGATCCAGATCGCTTTTTCTTGAAAGAGAAACGTTCACACTCGAAATACGCCTATATTCCCTTTGGCGTTGGACCGAGAACCTGTTTGGGTGCCTCATTTGCATTGACAGAGGCTGTCATTATGTTGGCATCCATTGTTCAAAAATTTTCACTCACATTGCCCAAGGATAAAGACGTCCAACCTGTCGCCAAGCTAAGTCTCCGCCCTCATCCGGATCTGCCTATGATCCTTCACAAAAGAAACTGAACGTTAAAGCTATGAGGTTCCGCCACACGAAGTTTGGCCAAGTTGTAAGATACCAAGTGGTTCATCCACTGCTTGGGCTATTAGTACATGGTCTCTATTACTTAGGGACCTGCATGCCTGTGGACTTCGCCTCTAATCTTGGCGGCTTCATGGGCAGAAGACTTGGCCCTTCTCTTGGAAAGAAATCTCATAAACGCGCGGAGAAAAACCTTCGTTTATGTTTCCCTGAGAAATCTGACAAAGAAATCAATACTATCCTTGGTGATATGTGGGAGCATATCGGTCGAGTTGGCGGCGAGTTCCCGGTACTTGCGAAAATCACCAAACAAGATCGGATCAAGATTGTTGGCCAAGATCTTATCATGGAGAGTTGGACCGAAGGCAGACCAACGTTATTCTTCAGCGGCCACATGGGCAATTGGGAGTTAGCACCTGCGCTAGGTCAGCGTTGGGACATGGATATGGTCGCGATTTACCAGCCGCCAACCAATCGCTTTATCGATCGATTGACCAAAAAGATAAGACTCAACATTGGCCTCACTATTGTTCCTCGCGGACCAGACGCTGTTGATAAAGCTTTTAGAAAACTCAAAAATGGCGGCACACTGGCTTTCCTAGCCGATCAGCGAAGAACCGGCGGTGAATTGGTACCTTTTTTTGGGCACCCGGCGAAAACAATTGTTACCCTTGGTCAAATCGCCATGCGGTTCAACTGCCAAGTTTATCCTGTCAGAATCGTTCGAACCAAGGGTGCAAACTTTGAGCTTCGATGTTATCCAGCTTTCGAATTCCAGCCTAGTGGAGATAGAAAGAAAGACGCTCTAGAGTACATGGAGCTCGTAAATATTTTGTACGAAGGCTGGATCCGTGAATTTCCAGAGCAGTGGCTATGGCCGCACCGTCGGTGGCGCTAGCAACCTCACAGGACGGCAGTCATTCCTGAAAAAGACGCATTGATTTTCAAACTAGCTTCCAATGCTCTCAATCCATCCATTCCAGAGACAACAGGCGCAGCTCTCGTCGCTATAGATTGGGCGAACGAGTCAGCCTCTAACTGAAGGTTATCCGTTTTAGGGAAAGACTTCTCAATCCCGCTCCATTCCAACTCTTCGCCGCCACGCAAACGCTGGTCGGTCTTTACAAATGAGTTAGCACCTAGATCTAGGGTCATATAAGAGCCAGCCTGATAAACCTTCATCACACGGTCAATTTTAGGGCTCACACGGCTAGCCGTGATCGTTGCCAAACAACCGCTCTCGAATACGATCCAAGCCTTGGCCATATCTTCCTCGTCACTCATTAAAGGATAGCCAACGGCCTCGATAGATTTAATCGGAGAATCGGCCAAGTGAAGAACCAAATCAATATCATGGATCATCATATCCAACACGACATTGACATCGGTCCCGCGCTTTTTGAACGGAGCCATACGTTCGCACTCAATGAAACGAGGTTGCTTCAGGTGTTCGCGTAAAACACCGATAGCAGGGTTAAAACGCTCCAGATGTCCAACTTGTAAAACAGACTTCTTCTTTTCAGCGAGATCAATAAGATCTTGAGCCTCCCCAAGGCTTTGGCACATAGGTTTTTCAACCAACACGTCCGCGCCTGAATCTAGAAAATCGCGCCCAATGGAATAATGGAACCGGGTTGGTACAGCGACGGATACACCATCCACTTTTCCCATCAAATCTCGATGATCAGAATAGGCCTGGACACCTAGCTCCTTCGCAAGCCTGCCAACACTATCACTGTTGGGATCGCAGACACCAACCAGTTCAGCATGAGGCGACTGGCTAAACTTTCTGGCATGAAGGGACCCGAAATACCCTGATCCAATGACAGCTATTCGAGGTTTATTGGCTTGTTTTTGTTGTTCCACGTGGACCTCAAATTTCACTAAAGGCTTATTTCAGAAAATTCCGATGACGCTTTCGCGTCAACAAGCTGCTTATCTCAGAAAGCTCGATTCGCTTCAATAAAAAAGCGTTCATATTCAGGCGAACCGCAATCACTAAATATAGAATTCCTTACAAATCTGGTATATAGTATTGATCACTGACAGGACCAGATTCGAACTTCTCATTTCTAAGCAAATAGGCGCATCCAGGCTGTGAAAGACATACTGTTCATTTTGGACAAAAATAGCGAACTAACTCTCCAGGCCCAATTGAGAGAGCAGGTTACTTCTGCGATCATGCGCGGACACTTGAGTCCAGGAGATCCCCTTCCTTCATCAAGACGGTTAGCGCAGCGCCTATCCATCGGCAGAGGGACAGTCATGCTTGCCTATCAAGCCATGGCAGAAGATGGCATTCTAGACAGCAGCGAACGTAAAAAATTCATCGTAGCTAGGGACTTGGCCGCCTCCAACTTTCGCCTGCCTACTTCGAAATCAACCGAAGGAACCTTGCCGCCTCCCTCTCAGGTGCAATGGGATCAGCGTTTCAAGCGGGATATCTCGAAACAACGTTATCAAAAGAAATCGTCGAATTGGCAGTCTCTACCCTACCCCTTTATTTATGGGCAAGTCGATCCGACTCTGTTTCCCGTTAACGCTTGGCGGGCTTGTTCGCGTGAAGCACTAGCACGATTGTCCATCCAAGAATGGGGTCCAGATAATGTTAACAAAGACGATCCCTTCCTCATTGATCAGATCCGGACGAAGGTTTTACTTCGTCGGGGTGTTTGGGTCGAACGGGATGAGATACTTGTAACTTTGGGCGCTCAAAACGCTCTGTGGCTTCTCACTGCTCTGTTAGTCGGTCAAGATACAGTGGTTGGGTTGGAAGATCCGGGCTACGCCGATGCGCGGAATGCGTTTGCGACACGGACAGACAATGTCAAACCTTTGGCCGTTGACAATGGCGGAATGATAATCGACTCCCACCTACATGACTGTGATTACGTCTATGTAACCCCGAGCCATCACGCGCCGACCACCTCTACGCTACCGCTCGAACGGCGAAAGGCCCTGCTAGAAAAGGCAGAACAACAAGATTTCATCATCATCGAAGACGATTACGAGGGGGAGATGAATTACGTTGGTGAGCCAACCCCCGCTCTCAAATCCATCGATCAATCCGGCCGCGTTATCTATGTTGGCAGCTTCTCTAAAGTTCTGGCACCAGGATTACGGTTGGGTTATCTTGTCGGTTCCAAGGAGCTAATCGCCGCTGCACGAGATATGCGGCGTCTTATTCTTCGCCATCCACCAGCCAACAATCAACGCTGTGCGGCACTGTTTTTGGCCAATGGACATTACGATGCTTTCGTCAACAAACTTCACAAGGTCTACCATCAGCGTTGGCACTTGCTTGCGGAAGCATTGGACCGCTATCTTCCCGAATATTACAGAGCTCCGTCATTCGGTGGCACTTCCTTTTGGCTGACCGGGCCTGAGGAGTTGGACACCGTTGTCCTTGCTGAAAAAGCTCTAGAAAAGGGGATAGTTTTGGAACCCGGCGATGTTCACTTCATGCAAGAGCCAGCACCACGAAACCATTTCCGCCTCGGCTTCTCCTCAATCGCGGATGAAAAAATTGAACCGGGTGTGAAAATTTTGGCAGAACTTATCGAAGAGCAAGTCAATCAAACAGGTTAGTGACTAAGCTGCGTGATTAGAGACGACCGCTGCAAGGGCGACGGAAGCCAAACGAGCAGCGGGCGGATCAGCGCGAGATGTCACAATCACAGGAACCTTAGCCCCCAACACCAAGCCAGCTGCGGTAGCACCGCGCAGATAAACCATTGATTTAAACAACATATTTCCACATTCGATATTCGGCACAATCAATACATCGGCATTTCCGGCAACCGGATGATCGATACCCTTAATCTTGGCAGCGTCGGCAGATACAGCATTATCAAATGCAAAGGGGCCACCAACAACCGCTGAACCAAAATCCTGCTCCGCCAACCAGGCTGCTTCTTCCGTCAATGGCATTGCAGTTGAAACAGATTCACTGGCTGTCAGGCATGCTACTTTTGGCGCTTCCGTACCCAATGCCTGAGCCGTCAACACGGAATTCCTCACGATGTCCAGCATCGTTGTTCTGTCAGGCGCAACATTCAGTGCAGCATCGCTGATCAAAAAATCGCGATCACTGTCTGGCACTGACATATGGAAAACGTGCGACAAGCGCTTTCCAATCCTAAGCCCGGCTTCCTTGTTCAAAACAGCGCGTAGAAGACTGTCTGTGTGAATGTGCCCTTTCATAATGAGGGAAGCCTCGCCACTGGACGCGAATCCAATCCCTTTAGCTGCTATTTCTTGCTCGCCCGAACAATCGGCTATTTCGACTCCTGAAATGTCCCAGTCTAGCTCATTTGCCAACCGGGCAATCTTCTCTTTCTCTCCAACTAGGATTGGATTAATCAGCCCTTCTTCGGCGGCTTGTTTTGCACTTTCAAGTGTCAAGGCTTCAGCCGCCCCTACGACAACTGTGCGGACTGCCCTGAAGGCTTTTGCTTTATCAAGCAAGCCTTGAGGGCAAACGTAAGAACCTGAATAGAGCATTTATATCTCCTGGGGCCGCTATGCGGCGATGTTATCAATAAGTCTGGCTTTTCCAAGCCAAGCCGCGGCCAAAAATCTAGCGGGGCGATTTGTCAACCTTCTATCGCATGGGGCCAAGGTATCAGCATCGCAATAGACAAAGTAGTCAATCGCTTCAAACCCAACAGAAATGAGATACTGCTCACTATCCCAAAGCACTTTGCTGATCGATTCGCCAGCGTGAATACGATGTTGCGCCTGGGTAAGCGCGTAATAAAGGTGCGGCGCGGAGATGCGCTCATCTTCAGACAAATAGGCATTGCGGGAAGATAGCGCCAACCCGTCATTTTCGCGAACCGTTGAACCACTTTCAATAGTAACTGGAATATCCAGATCCTGAGCCATGCGTTTAATCACCAACAGCTGCTGATAATCCTTTTCGCCAAAGATGGCGACGTCGGGTAGACATTGTAAAAGGAGCTTCGCAACAACAGTTGCCACGCCAGAAAAGAAGTCTGGCCGCGTTGCCTGGCACAACCCTTCTCCAACCCCAACAACATTCACAGTTGTTGAAGCGCCCGCTTGATACATCTCATCACGCGTCGGCATATAAAGCACATCAACATCCAACTCAGACAACAACTGAGCATCTCGCTCATAAGTTCTGGGGTAGCTATCGAGGTCTTCGCCTGCACTGAACTGCTTCGGATTGACGAAAAGTGACACAATCACGCGTTGGCAACGGTACTTCGCTTGTCGAACAAGACTCAAATGCCCTTCATGAAGCGCGCCCATAGTCGGCACAAGCGCAACGGTTTCCCGGCCCTCTGTGTAATGCTGTCTTAAACGACGCAAATCCTTAACAGTGCGCACTGTGCGCATGTTGTACCTCTGAGCTATCTTGTTGGAACATGTTAATTTACGACGAGTCGAACTATGCAGAATTTTTCCACACAGGCAAGAATATTCGCCCCGTTTCATGGCTTCAAAATGATTCACCTAACGAGGCTCTCACAATAATTTGACCACCTCAATCTTGCTAATTTTCCGTTGATGGTTAAGTTGCCCAAACTTGTATATCAGGAGTCATGAATGCTGGACAAAACAGCTTACCAAATCACCCCCGCCTTGAACGGGAAATTCATGGATCCTTTTGTAACAACCAAAGGAGAAACGCGCGCGTCAGTGAGGCTTTTGAAGCTGGAGACCCTTTGGATAAACACGGGAACTATCTGTAACCTCACTTGTCGCAATTGCTATATTGAATCGAGCCCTACAAATGATCGGCTCGTCTATATCTCCGACGCTGAAGTTCGCGAATACTTAAATGAGATCATGAAAGGTGAACTCGGCACAAAAGAGATTGCCTTCACGGGTGGTGAACCGTTTATCAACACTGAGTTCATCGCAATTATGACGAGTTGCCTGGAAGCGGGTTTCGATGTGCTGGTCTTGACCAACGCTATGCGTCCTATGATGAAGGTGGCAGACAAATTGTTGGATCTGCAAACCAGATTCGCGGACCAGCTGACTCTGCGTGTATCGACTGACCACTACACGGCTGACCTACACGAAGAAGAGCGCGGCGAGAACACTTGGACACCAATGCTCAAAGGCCTGAAATGGCTTTCCGATCATGGCTTCAATATTGCTGTTGCTGGCCGTACTTGTTGGAATGAAGAAGAAGTTTCCATGCGAGCTGGTTATAAAGAACTGTTCTCACGGGAGAACATCCGCATCAACGCTGACAATCCTCAATCCTTAGTACTCTTCCCTGAAATGAGTGAGATCGCAGACGTTCCAGAAATCACCACCGCTTGTTGGGATATTCTTAATGTTTCTCCTAAAGCGATGATGTGCTCTTCTCAACGCATGATCGTTAAACGCAAAGGTGCGGACAAGCCAACCGTCGTACCTTGTACTTTGTTGCCCTACGACGAACAGTTTGATCTCGGAGAAGAGCTCCTGACTGCCGAGAAGACAGTACAGCTCAACCATCCGCATTGTGCCAAGTTTTGTGTCTTAGGCGGTGGCTCCTGCACAGGGTAGCGAGCAGGTATTTCCACTCAGTAAGATCTGCTTGCCGTCTCTAAGTGCCAGGGTTGTTTTGTTGCGAATTTTTCCACGATAAAATCGATGAAGGCCCTAACCTTGCCAGCAACGTATCGGTTAGCTGGATAAAGCACATAGACGTCAACAGGGTCACGGTGGTCGTGGACCAATATTTCTTTCACCAAGCCCTGCTTTAAGGACGGTCCGCAGATAAAGTCGGGTAAGACGGTAATCCCTAAACCCGCAATACAGGCCTCAAGAACTGCACGACCATTGTTGCTTTTAAAATTGCCATTTACTGGCACCCTCACCGCCTCACCACTATGGATGTAGGACCAATGATAAAGATCGCTCGCATATGAATAGAGCAAACAGTTATGTTTTGAGAGATCCTGTGGCTCTCTAGGTTCCCCTTTCAGCTCAAGATATGACGGTGCTGCAATAGTTTTTATCCCACAAGAAACTAGTTTCCGGCCTCTCAGTGTTGAATCATTCAACCGCCCAATCCGCACCGCCAAATCGTACCCTTCGTCAACCATGTCAACATGACGGTCATTCAGTTCCAGTTCGATTTCAATATCTGGGTAACGAGTACAAAACTCCGCCACCAGAGGTGTTATGTGCATAGTCCCAAACGTCATTGGTGCAGTAAGGCGCAATTTTCCTCGAGGGTTTTTCTGAAGATCCGTTAGCGCTGTCTCAGTCGCATTAACTTCCGCTACAATTCTTTGGCAATGCTCGTAGTATTCTGTTCCCGCTTCAGTAAGTGAAATTCGTCTTGTGGTTCTATTGAGCAATCTAATACCGAGGCGATCTTCTAAATGAGAAATGGTTTTCGAAACCACAGCCTTTGAACGACCAATCCGTTCCGCTGCACGTGAGAATGAGCCTTGCTCAACAACGTGTAAGAATGTTTCCATCGCATATAAGCGATCCATAAGGCCTCCTGTTTGTATCAACCGCTATTGTATCACAAAACGAAACAATCAACGGACAACTATTGACTCTAGGCTCTTTTTATCTTCTTACCGCCCGAACATTTCGGGTGACCGAAGTATCCCTTAGCCTTCTTGGAAAAACTGAAACTATGAGCAACATGAAATCAAACTACATCAATGGACAATGGGTTGGATCTTCCCAAGGTCGTGAAAACTATAACCCATCTGATTTGGATTCGTTGGTCGGCACCTACGCGGTAGCCGACGAGCAGATGACACAAGACGCCATCGCTGCTGCGCAAGCTGCTTGGCCAAAGTGGAACGCAGTTGGCCTAGAGCAACGCGGCACAATTCTAACTTCCATTGGCAATGAAATTATCGCGAGAAAAGAAGAGCTCGGCAAACTTCTTTCTTCTGAGGAAGGCAAGCCACACGCTGAGGGTATGGGCGAAGTGATGCGCGCCGGGCAGTTCTTCCAGTACTACGGTGGTGAATGTCTTCGCCAGGTCGACGACTTCGCAATGTCAGTCCGTGCAAACGTAGAAGCAGATTGTCGTCGCGAGCCAGTTGGTGTTGTTGGCATCATTACACCTTGGAACTTCCCAATTGCTATCGCTGCATGGAAAGCTGCACCCGCTTTAGCTTATGGTAACTCCGTTGTATTGAAGTCCGCCGATCTTGTTCCAGCTTCTGCGTGGGCATTGACAGAAATCATTTCCCGCCATGGCCTTCCAGATGGCACTTTCAATCTAGTTATGGGCCGCGGTTCTGTTGTTGGCGAAACGTTAATCACCTCTCCTGACGTTGATGCCATTACTTTCACAGGCTCTGACGCAACAGGTCGTCATATCGCTCGCGCCGCAGCAGAAAATCTAACAAAGCTGCAGATGGAGATGGGTGGTAAAAACCCTATAGTTGTATTGGATGATGCAGATCTCGACACTGCTGTTGCTTCCGCCGTCAATGGCGCTTTCTTTGCAACGGGTCAGCGTTGTACAGCTTCCTCTCGTATGATCGTTCAAGAAGGCATCCACGACAAATTTGTGGCTGGCGTGACCGAAGCCATCAAAAACCTCAAAGTTGGTCACGCGCTTGAAGCTGGCACACAACTTGGCCCAGTAGTCGATGAAAAGCAGTTCTCCACCAATATGAAGTACATGGACATCGGCAAGTCTGAAGCCAATCTCGTTTGGGGTGGTGAGGCGCTAGAACAGAAGACCAGAGGCTACTACATGTCTCCTGCTCTCTTCACAGAAGCCAACAACCAAATGCGCATCAGCCGCGAAGAAATTTTTGGCCCGATTGCTTCTGTTATCCGTGTGAAAGACTATGACGAGGCCCTGGAGGTTTCCAACGATACGCCATTTGGATTAACCTCGGCGATCATCACTTCATCACTTAAACATGCTACACACTACAAGCGTAATTCTGTGTCAGGTGTTGTGACGGTTAATCTTCCATCTGCTGGTGTCGATTACCATTTGGCCTTCGGCGGCAGAAAAGGGTCATCTTACGGTTCGCGTGAACAGGGACAATATGCTAAGGAATTTTTCACAACAGTGAAAACCACCTACACCAACCCTATGTAAGATTTAGTTATGGCTGAACTTGAAAAGATGGCCGGTGTTCGCATCGATGGCCTGCAGTATACGAACTACAACCGAGAACTTTTCGAAGATCTCAAAGCAGCGGGCCTCGATTGTGTACATGTTACACTCGCTTATTGGGAGGATGCCAGGCAATGTCTGACGCTTTTCTCTAAGTGGAATCGCCATTTTGTTGAGCACAGCGACTTAATCATGCCGGTAAAAACCGGCGCCGATATCGTCAAAGCGCGTGAGACAGGCAAAGTTGGCATCGTGTTTGGAGCACAGAACTGTTCTCCTATCGATGCCGAACTTGGCTTGGTTGAGGTGATGAATGGCCTGGGCCTCAAGTTCATGCAATTGACCTATAATAATCAAAGCTTGATCGGTGCAGGTTGTTTTGAAACTGAAGACCCAGGCATTTCTCGCTTTGGTAAGAATGTAATTGCCGAGATGAACCGCGTTGGCATGGTGATCGACATGTCCCATTCGGCGGAAAGAACCACGCTGGAAGCCATTGATATCTCGTCTCGTCCGATATCAATTACGCACGCAAATCCGCTTTCATTCAAGAAATCACTACGTAACAAGTCCAAAGCAGTTCTAAGCGCGTTGACCGAGCGCGGTGGCATGTTGGGCTTTGTACTTTATCCGCTTTTCCTAAAAGACGGTGCCGAAACAAGCCTCGAAGACTTCACTGAGATGGTCGCAGATACCGCTGACCGTTATGGCGTTGACAACATCGGAATCGGCAGCGATCTATGCCGCAATTGGCCCTATGAGGTTGTAGAGTGGATGCGCAACGGCAGCTGGACCTTCGAGACCGTTTACGGTGAAGGCGGCGCAGGTGTTCGTGAATGGCCCAAACAGCCGGAATGGTTTGAAAAAGCATCCGACTTCATCAAAATTGAAAGTGGCCTAAAACGTCAGGGCTTCCACTCAACTGAGATCGACAAGATCCTCGGTCTGAACTGGTATCGTTTCATGGATGAAAGCTTTGCGCCCCAATCCTGATCTATTGTTTCTTTTTTGAGACATAGTTGTCGCCAAACACAGTGATTGCGCTTCAATTGAAGGCCCGTTAAACCTCCTCTATCTTAAAACATGGAGGTCTTATGGGATTGTTGGTTGACGGTGTCTGGCATACGGATTGGTACGAAACTAAATCGTCTGGTGGCAAATTTGAGCGCAGTGAAGCTCAATTCAGGAAATGGGTTTCTGCGTCCTCGAACGCTCAATTCAAGCCAGAGAGAAATAGATACCATCTCTATATCTCCCACGCCTGCCCTTGGGCCAACAGAACGGCTATCGTCAGAAAGCTTAAGAACTTAGAAGACGTTATTTCTCTCTCTTCGGTTGAAGCTTTCATGGGTGATGACGGTTGGAGCTTTGGCACTGATGGCGACCCAGTCAATGGCAAGTCTTTTGCCAGAGAAATTTATACGACAGCAGACCCTCAGTATTCGGGCAGAGTAACCGTTCCTATTCTTTGGGACAGACAATTAAAAACCATCGTCAGCAATGAATCGGCAGAAATCATCAGGATGCTGAATTCTGAGTTTTCAGAATTTTCCGGTAACAGTCCCGACCTTTATCCGGAGCCGCTGAGGGACGACATCGATCAAATCAATGCCAAAATCTACGAAAGCCTGAACAACGGCGTTTACAGGTGCGGGTTCGCAACCACTCAAGCATCCTATGAAGCAGCTTTCTATCCGCTCTTCGATTGCCTCGACCAACTTGAAGAGCGCCTTTCAAATCAACGTTATCTCGTTGGAGATCAGTTGACGGAAGCTGACGTTCGACTGTTCACTACGCTTGTTCGATTTGACGCTGTCTATGTATCGCACTTCAAATGCAATAAAAAGAGGATCGCCGATTACCCAGCACTTTCAGGCTATTTATGTGATCTTTATCACAGAAACGAATTTAGCAGCACCGTAGTCATGAGTGAAATCAAAGATCACTATTACGGAAGTCACGAATCTATCAATCCAACGAGGATCGTACCAGTTGGACCGGAACTGAACTTTGACAGGGCACACAACCGTGCCGAATTGCCTTAACAGCAATAAGTATATCAGAAATCCCGCAGAACTAAATCAGAGAGAAAGATTAATGAAAAAAGTACTTTAGCGACAACGCTTCTGGGCGCATTTGCCTTTTCAACTTCGGCAATCGCAGCCGACAAATGGGAGTTTGACTCCAGCCACGCGACCATTTTGTTCGAGTACAATCACCTTGGTTTCTCAACAACGTATGGTGTATTTCGCACTTTCACAGGTGAGTTAATGTTAGACGAAGACGATCCAACGAACTCGTCCGTCACAGCAGAAATTCCGTTGAGTTCATTGGATACCCTTTGGGAAAAAAGAGACAACCATCTGAGATCGCCTGATTTCTTCGATGCTGATATGGACCCTGTCATCACGTTCACGAGCACGAGTGTGACAAACGTCGATGGCAATACGGCTCAAGTGAACGGCGACCTGTCCATTCACGGAACAACAGCCTCCGTCACATTGGATGTTGTCTTGAACAAAATGGCAGATCACCCCATGGCGAAAAAGCCTTGGGCTGGTTTCGATGCTTCCACAACCATTAAACGGTCAGATTTCGGTGTCGACAAGTTTGCGCCATGGGTTGGTGACGAAGTCAAAGTGACTATCTCAGTCGAAGCTATGAAAGCCGAGTAATCTCCAACAGTTAACCTAATCAGCGATGGATTGGCTCGAATCACCTTTTGGTGCTGCCCTTCCATCGCCACTAAAGCCATTTAGAACCGGTACCGGAGTTTTGAGAATGTCATTGATGAATACCAGAGAAAGCTACGGCACTATCGCCAAATTGTTCCATTGGACAATTGGTTTAATGCTGTTGTTTAATCTTGGACTTGGGAAGTACATGCATAATCTCCCAAACACTCCTGACAAGTTCCAACTTTATGCACTCCACAAGTCATTGGGTATCACGATCCTGACCCTGGTTGTTTTGAGGCTCGTTTGGACGTTGGTGAATCCTAAGCCCAGAATGCTCGACGAGAAAATGAAGAGTTGGGAAGTGAAATTGGCAAAGGGCGTTCACTATGTCCTTTATATCCTCATGATTTTTGTCCCGCTGACTGGATGGCTCATGAACTCTGCGGCCGGATTCCCTACGTCCTGGTTTAACATCCTGACGCTACCATCTTTGTTAAGTGCCGATAAAACTATGCAGGGCTTTTTTGGCGAAGTTCATGAAATACTTGCGATGGGATTCATCCTTATCTTCTTGCTGCATTTAGCCGGAGCTTTAAAACATCATTTCATTGTGAAAGATCGCACTTTGCTGCGTATGCTCCCGTTCACCAAAAATTAGGATCCAGACATGAAACTTAAATTGATCACACTTGCTTTGGCCTCCACATTGTCCATCCCTGCTTTCGCAAGCGATTGGGTGATGGACAAAGAAGCCAGCTCTCTCTCATTTATGGCGACGCAGTCAGGAGCAGAATTCACAGGCCAGTTTAAAACCTTCGACGCCAAAATTAATTTTGATCAGGAAGCACTCGACAGCTTAACAATCTCAGTCACAATCGACATGGCTTCAGTGGACACAAATGCCGGTGATAGAGATTCCCAACTGCCGACAGCGGCTTGGTTCGATACCAGCCAATTTACGACAGCTATTTTTGAAAGCAACACCATCAGATCTTTGGGCGGAGACAACTATGAGGCCGAAGGGAAACTGAGTATCAAGGGCATTGCCCAAGATGTCACCCTTCCCTTTTCATTGGTGATTGATGGCAACAAGGCTTCATCTACTGGTTCACTAATCCTCGACCGGTTAGATTATCAGGTTGGTTCTGGAGACTGGGCCAACGAATCAATGGTTGGCTTCCCGGTTACGGTTTCTTTCTCTATTGAAGCGACTTCCAACTAAACAGCTTGAAAGCCATTGAGGTCATAAAGAAAGGCCATTAGGATCAACAAAGTTTCAAAAACTGAAGTTAGTCCAATTGTCTTTAACCCAATGCACGATCACAGAAATTGCTGCAGAAGTCGCAAACGGTTCTTTGCTTGGAGTGCCCGCCGACTATAGCGGCGTTCCAATGGCTTTTACCCGAGAGCTAATACGCCAGGGCAAACAGGACCTTGATCTCTTTTGCCTGCCCCAATCAACGTTGCAAGCTGATATGCTTATCGGAGCAGGTTGTGTGCGCAGCGTTGAAACCGCCGCGATAACTTTGGGCGAGTACGGTCTTGCGCCCTGTTTCACCAGATTTGTGCAAGAAGGCCAACTTCAGATTAAGGATTCCACTTGCCCGGCTCTTCATGCCGCTTTGCAAGCTACTGAGAGAGCTGTTCCCTTCTCTCCGCTGCGCGGGCTGATCGGAAGCGATCTCGTAAAACATCGCTCCGATTGGCAGATCATCTCTAACCCCTTTTCAGACGATGAAGATCCGATAATTCTAATACCGGCTGTTTCTCCAGATGTTTCGGTCATCCACGCGCAAAAGGCCGATCGAAACGGCAATGTCTGGATTGGTCGCCGCAAAGAAGTAGCAACCTTGATTCATGCCTCAAAGAAGAATTTCATGACTGTCGAAGAAATTGTCGACGTGGACTTCTATGACAACGAAGTTCTAGCGGCTGGTGTCCTGCCGGGGTTTTACATTGACGCTATAGCAATCGCCGAGAATGGTGCTTGGCCGTTGGCTCTCGGCAATCGCTACGCCACCGACGAAACTCATATGAAAGACTATGCTTTAAGGGCGAAAACGGAAGAAGGGTTTCAAGCTTATCTCTCTGAGAACTTGAAGGTCTAAAGCGATGGATTATAAACTCGAAGAATTGCTAATCTGTTGCCTATCAAGCAAGCTTCATTCAATGCGGCATATAGCAATCGGCGCCGCATCTCCTATCCCGGCGGGCGCAGCCTTCATGGCAAGAGAGCAAGCGAACAAGTCCATGCACATCACCTTGCTTGCCAGCCAAAAACACAACCACTTTACAGATGGTAGTCGCGAGCTCTTTGATGCCGCCGCACAAGGGCGCATAGATGCTTTCTTCTTGGGTGGTGTGCAGATCGATGGCAAAGCGAACATCAATTTGATCGGGACAGGAGAGTACCCAAACACAGAACGCAGGTTCCCAGGATCCTTTGGCTCGGCCTTGATGTACTACGTCGTTCCATCTGTTTTCCTGTTTCGATTGCAACACAATCGCCGCTCAATGGTGGAGACTGTTGATTTCATATCTGCGCCGGGATTTTCTCCACCTGAAGTCTACCGCCCTGGTGGGCCGGTTGCCTTGATCACCAACAAGTGCCTCTTCTCCGTTGACAAAGAACGACAGCGTTTCCGGTTGGAAAGCTTGCATCCCGGTGTCACCCTCGAGGAAATCAAAGATCTCACTGGCTTCGACTTCGATCATGATAGAGCTCCAGACATCACGCAAGAACCAACCCAAGAACAGTTGCAACTGTTGCGTGGTATAATAGCACTAGAAATCGCTGAATCTTACCCCTTATTCGCCAAACAAACTTTTGACATTTAGAAAGCCGATACATGACAGAAAATAAAGGCGCCCTCGCCGGTCTAAAAGTGCTCGACCTCTCTCGGGTCCTCGGTGGCCCTTATGCGACACAAATTTTGGCCGACCACGGCGCAGAGCTTATCAAAGTCGAGCCACCAACTGGTGACGAAGTACGCACCTGGGGGCCGCCCTTCAAAGATGGGGCTGCTTCTTACTTCATCGGTGTTAACCGCAACAAACGGGGCATGTCTCTCGACTTTCGTAAGGAAGAAGCCCGTGAAATACTGTTTAAGCTGTTGGAAGACGCCGACGTGCTGATCGAGAACCTGAAGGCTGGCACCCTGGAGAAATGGGGTCTTGGGTATGATGATATTCTGAAGGAACGCTTTCCGCGCCTGATATATTGCCGGCTAACAGGCTTTGGTGTCGACGGGCCTTTGGGAGGGCTTCCTGGTTATGACGCCGCTATT
This sequence comes from uncultured Alphaproteobacteria bacterium, assembly GCA_905480575.1. GTDB lineage: Bacteria > Pseudomonadota > Alphaproteobacteria > UBA7985 > CAJQQZ01 > CAJQQZ01. Next base: position 31,788 of record CAJQQZ010000057.1, read on the forward strand.
CAGGCCTTTGCTGGCCTTATGTCGATCAACGGAGATCCACAAGCCGGCCCAACAAAACTCGGCACGCCTATCGTTGACATAGGGGCTGGTATGATGTGTCTCAATGGCATCCTCATGGCACTCTATGAACGCCAGACATCGGGACTTGGACAATGCATCGACGTCTCTCTCTTTGATGCTGGCATAGCGATGCTGCACCCTCAAGCCCCCAACTGGTTCCTTTCAGGTAAAGATCCAGTCCCCATGGGCAACGGCCATCCCAACATCACACCTTATGATCGTTTTGAAACTGCCAACGGACAAATCTTCCTTGCCGTTGGTAACAACAAGCAATTCAAAATTTTCTGCAATGAATTAGGTTTGGACGGCGTTGCCGAAGACTCTCGCTTCCTGAACATGTCCGACCGCAACAACAACCGAGAAGCCCTCAATGAAATTGTCCGCGAAGCCTTGCTGAAAGTTGACGGCAAGACGTTCGCCGAGCATTTGCTCAAGATCGGTGTACCAGCTGGACCAGTGCTTTCTATCCCAGAGGTAATGAACCACCCTCACACCATCCACAACAAAATGCGGGTATCAAAAGATGGATATGAGGGCACGGGTATCCCGATCAAATTTAGCCGCACGCCTGGAGAAGTTCGCCAAGGCCCACCTGTCTTTAACGGCGAGACGAAAACCATTCTCCGCGAACATGGTTACAGTGACGAAGACATTTCAAAATTGGAAGCCACGGGAGCATTTCCGTCAACTTGACTCAAATCAAAGCCACGAGAGTAGTTTGCTGATATCATTTGAATAACCTAGAAAAGGAGATATGCATGATAAAGCAAACGTCAAACTTCTCTGAAGGCGCCGAAGTTCAGTGGTTAACTGGTAAAACACTGTTTACTCGCATTGCTGCTGGCAAGCTTACAGGTTTTCTGATTGGTGCCGTCGGCTTTTTTGTGATGCCTTATCTATGGCCAGACAGCTCGCCTGCTATTCGGTGGGGGATACTTTGTTGGTACACCACTCTAGGTGCCTTCATCGCCATGTTTGGGCTGATGACTTGGCATCCAGTTCTTAAAATATCCATGCCGTGGTGGTTCAGAGGGATATTCCTTGGTGCCTGGATGAACTTCCTATTGGTGTTGTTTGCTTACCAGCAACTAGAGGCAATGCTAGCAATCTGGCCTGGTAACGGCGGGATTTTTCAGTCTCCCCTCTGGTTCATCGTCGAAGGTGCCATCATTGGGTTAGTCATCGACTATGCAGCAACAAAGCTCGTGGGCGAAGGCAGCAAACTTACGATTTCTTCGAAGCCTTCTTGAGGTCAATTAGGCTGGCAACTAGTTTTGGGGTGCGCGGGCCGGTTTGGGTTTAGGCTTTTCAAAGGCCCAGTCATCTTTGATCACCTTCTGCACGAAGGTCAGTAAGCGGTCAGCCCTTCGCCTATCAGGTTTCGTGTCCGAAAAGAAATAGTCCGGTTCGAAAAGGTCACCCTTTGAGTTAGGATCTTGAATGTTACAAGCCCATGCAACATCAAGCCTAAACTTGCTATGGGGCAATTCGTAAAAGAAACTAGGCGCATTACAATTTCTGTTTGGGCTGCCGCCAGTTGGTTCCCCGTAGAAAGTTGCTTTTCTGTTGAGATCAATTTGCGCCGCCATCATACTTGCGGCAGAGAACGTGCCACTATCAATCAAGACATGTAGCCCATCTTTGTAGGCTTTCTTGCCCCAAACTCTTTGTGTCAGCAAGACGTAATACCCTTGTGGCTGAGCCTTTCTTCTGCCTCCAAACCGATGAATTCTTCGTAGCACGTTGTTCGCTGCAGCAACTGGGTCTTTGCTGTTTGAATTGAGGTCCGTTCTTTTCTTAACATCCATCAAAGGCTGCAGCTTTGCTTTTGGTACATGAATGTGTTTTGGAAAATAATGTTTCTTGTTCAACAGGTAGGCCAGCAACAGAGAAGCGTTATCGATTGTGCCACCCGGGTTGCCACGCAGGTCAAGGATAAGTTCCTCAACTCCCAAGTCACTAATTTCTTTGAACACACTTTCCAATGTCGCCGCAAACCTCCCCTTGTCTGCTAGAAAAGTGCGGACTCTCAGATAAAAAGCTTCGCTCTCCTCTAATTTTTTGCCCCACATAAACGGTTTTGGAAGCCAGGATCCATCACGGTACTTCGCGGCCGCATAAGAAAGTGTTTCGCCCCCATAGCGTCGTTCACTTTCCTCGCCTTTTTCATCTGCAAAAGTCAGAATAAAGTCGGTGCGCGGTTCCTCAAACGCTAGAGAATACAAAGTTGGGAAATTTTTATTTGCCTCATAGAGATCACTGCTGGAATTGGAACCATCGTTACAGGCATAGTTTGAGAGAATTTGGACGATCTCTTCAATAGGTCTGCCATCAATTTTGGTGACTGTAGCACCAGCGGGGAAAGGATAACTTTCCTCGCTAACGACTGTACGGTCATGAAGGAAATTGAGGAGCAAAGGAAATCCGTTTTGAAAATAGAAGAATTTTCTCTCGGCTTCCTCGGACATAAATATGCAGGTATGGCCATCTCGTACTTGGGCCACCAATGGCAATACAATGCGGTAGTACTCCTGAGGTGACAACGAGTGCGTTAGTTCTTTTCTAGTTTTAGAAAATGAAGCTCTGAATTCTTTCTTGCTTTGGTGAAGTCCCAAATTTGGGTGCTGTGTTTCTAGAACTTCTTGGATCAAAGCGAGTTCGGCCTGCATTTGCTTTACAGATAGCTTCTCAACTTCTGTCGAGGAGGCTGACGAGGTAAAAGCAAAAATAGAGGCGGCTGAAAGGCAAACGGTCAGCACCATTCGGCTCAAGGTCATTGCAAACCACCTTCGACTTGCTGTCGAGGTTTTGCCTGCAACGAAGGGATTACATAAAACATCAACATTGCCAACAAAGCTGCCGTCGCAGAGAACAAGAACGCCGGAACGTAGCTGCCGGTCCAATCCAGCAAGAGCCCAGACACCCAGCCACCTAGAGCGCCGCCCGCCCCCAGACCTATCGTCGTAGCACCGTAGACTGCGGCTACGTGCTTGGGGAAATGGATCGCAACAAGGCTGGAAAACACCGGACCGCGAGAGCCTTGGGTGATCCCGAAGAAGAAGACGTAACCAACCAGAAAAATCATAAGATTGGTTTGACCGACCATCGCTAAACACAAGATCCCTAGTGCACTAAAAGTATAGCTAAAAGTCAGCACCTGCTTCCTGCCAAAGATATCCCCCAGCCAAGCGGTAAACACCATCCCAACAACAGACAACATGCCGGCCAGACCGTAAGCCCAAGCAGCCGTTAGTGGTGAATAGCCGTTTTCAACCAGATAAGCGACAGATTGCAACGCCACTGCGTAAATCGTAACAGCAGTTAAAAAGAAGGCAATTGTAATCGCCCAAAACGGCTTTGTCGCAAAGGCTTTAAGCAAAGATCCAAAGTGTTCATTTACTGAAACCGGGGCTGGCTTTGAATAGAACTCCGAGTTTCCTGCCGCTAGTTTCCGCCAAGGCAGCAACAAGATAATCGGGCAGAGAACCAAAAGTGTGACGCCCATAATCTGGTAAGTTGATCGCCAGCCAAAAGCTTGAATCAAGATTTCAGTCAGGGGTGCAAGCGCAATGACACCCGCGCCAAGACCGCCGTAGGCGACCCCCATAGCTAACGTCAGCCGACTGTTGAACCACCGCGATACTAGGCCAGCTGCTGTCACCATTCCGATGGCAGCAACACCGATTCCAGCGCCAAGGCCAACACCAAAATACAAATGCCAGATAGAGGTTGAGAAAGAGGCCAAGACAAACCCCGCCCCCATTAGAGAAAACCCGAAGCCGTATGTCACTCGAGCCCCAAAACGATCGAACAACCAACCCATAAACGGAGCCATCGCCCCATGCGCCAACATGTAGACAGAATAAACTGAAATGACTTTCGATCTAGTCCAACCAAATTCCTCCGTCAAAGGCAGAACGAACACCGCATACCCCTCGCCAATCCCCCTTGCCAACACATTGCATAGTGTAACAATTAGCAAGACCGTCATGGCCCACGTCATAGGGGATTTAGGGGCCGACATTAGGCGCCTAAAGCGTTGGAAACGATCTCAATATCTTCAGGGTTGTTTACTTCCCAAAACCCGCGGCCTTTGGCGTCGACTTCCACGGCTTTAATCGGAATTGAGTTTTCTAGAAACCTCAGCTGTTCTAGACCTTCTAATTCCTCGAGCAGCCCCGGTTCAAATCCACAGTAAGTTTCCAACGCCGAAAACCGATAGGCGTAGACGCCTACGTGATGAAAGACCGGAATTTCATCGTCTTCTTTGTAGTTTTTTGACGTGAATGGGATGACTTCTTTGGAGAAATAGAGCGCATTACCTTGATTGGATAAAACCATCGTCGTGCCACCAACCAGGCCAACCGACCTTTGTTGCTTGAAGCGATCGAAGCTCTCTAAATCACAACGTAGTGCAGGCGTTGCCACATCAACCTTCTGGTCATCCATTGTATCAATCAAGGCCGTGATAAAGTCAGCAGGCGTTAGTGGAGCGTCGCCTTGCCAATTAACAACGACATCTGGTTTCGGTTCTAACTGCTGTGCTGCTTCATAGACACGTTCTGTGCCATTTCTGCAGTCAACCGAAGTCATTAAAACTTTAGCACCAAAAGCCTCCGCCGCACTTTTGATACGATCATCATCGGTCGCGACATAGATATCGGCTATATCTGCAAGAACTTTCGCCGCTTCGAAAGTGCGTTCGATTAGCGGCTTTTCCAAGCCATCTGCGCCTTTGAGCATCGCGGTTAGAGGTTTACCCGCAAAGCGTGATGATCCCCAGCGAGCCGGGATGATGATGACTGGTTTCATGAAAGTGATTGCCCCGAAATGATATCAGAAACAATCTCTTATCATTGCTCCGAAAAGACCGCTAGTCTTCATACTGGTCATGACGCTTCAACCAAGACATTGAATGTGGAAGGTTCTGTTCATCTCGCCCTTTCGGCAACAGATCCATGTAGTGGTATGCTGCGTTCAACATGTCCAAGCCTCTTGAGTAGCAAGAATAGGTGTGGAAAACTTCGCCGTTTTCGTTCTTATAGAAAATTGAAATTCCCGGCGCTTCGGACATGGGGAAAGTAGAGGGTTTGTAGTTGTACGTTGCAGACCCGTCTTTCACCTCATCCTCTGTAAAGGATACATTGAAGTCTCGGTTGAACTCACTCCCAAGTGAGGATACCCAATCAAAACTCCAACCCATTCGGTCGCGATAGGCCAACAGTTTGTCTAGCGGTGCATTCGACACGGATTTCATGGTCGCATCTCGGTGCCCTAGGTGAACCTGAAATCCGTCGTATCCGTCTGCCCAAAAAGAGCAAGAAGTGCAGCCCTCTTCCCAATCTTCGCCGAACATGAAGTGTTGAACGATCAACTGACTTCTTCCTTCAAAAAGATCAACCAAAGAAGCTTCACCACTGGCTGTTTGAAATCGGTAGTCATTGCCGATTTTTACCCAAGGCATTTCCCGCCTCGCCTTGCTCAAGGCATCTCTTTGGCGGGTAAATTCTTTCTCCTGGGCGAGATGCTCCTTGCGGGCTTTCAACCATTCCTCGCGGGAAACAATTGGGTTCTGAACGTTTGACATGCCGAGCTCCTTCTGTGGCTAGTTTCTTTCCAGACGTTTCACAGACCTAGTCATCGACACCATGACCTGCTTTAGGCACCAAAAAAGTGCGCTCATACTCAATAACCGAAACCCCATCTTGGTTCCGTCCAATCGTTTTGATCGTCACCAGTCCTTGCGTTGGTCGCGATTTCGACTCACGCTTGGCAAGAACTTTACTTTCTGCATAAAGCGTATCACCGTTGAAAACAGGTGCCGTGAGCTTGATCTTATCCCAACCCAAGTTAGCGATGGCCTTCTGGCTTGTGTCAGAGACAGACATGCCGCCGACGATAGCGAGTGTCAGAAAGGAATTCACTAGAGGTTTGCCGAATTCTGACTTCTTCGAATACTCTTGATCAAAGTGCAATGGATGCGTGTTCATCGTCAATATCGTGAACCAAGAATTGTCAGCTTCAGTGATGGTCCGACCGGGCCGGTGCTCATAAGTCACCCCGACTTCAAAGTCGTCGTAGTATCTACCTGGGTCATCTCTGTATCTGGTTTCGCTGATCTTCTTGACACCCACGTCATTTCTCCTAATTGTGTAAAGCAACTAATGCTGCTCCAGTCCTAATAAATCAATTCGGCAGCGTAAACAGGAAATCCAGGGAGTTACAATGCTAGGCCTAATGCAAGACCGTCCGATGATGATTTCATCGATCCTTTCCTTCGCGGCCCAATATCACGGTGATGTAGAGATTGTTTCTGTTACAGCCGACAATCCTCGCCATCGTTATGGCTATGCTGACGCCCACAAACGCGCCTGCAAACTTGCCAATGCTTTGCAACGCTACGGTGTCAAACTTGGCGATCGAATTGCTACACTTGCGTGGAACGACTACCGCCATTTTGAACTCTATTTCGGTGTATCTGGGATCGGTGCTGTTCTCCATACGGTCAATCCCCGGCTCTTTGCTGATCAACTGTCTTACATTTTCAACCATGCTGAGGATCGCTTGCTGTTCATCGATCCACAGTTCATTCCTCTGGTTGAACAACTGGGCACACAATGGAAATCAATTGAAAGAGTTGTTGTCCTGGCCCCTGCGGACAAAATGCCAGAGACCAGTGTGGACGGTTTGATCTCTTACGAAGAGTTCATTTCAGCCGAGAGCGAAGGCTTCGATTGGCCAGAGTTTGATGAAAGAACAGCCTCCAGCCTATGTTATACTTCGGGAACGACGGGCAATCCGAAGGGCGTTCTTTTTTCGCACCGTTCGACCGTTCTTCACACTTTGACTGTCGCAGCGGCCTCTAACATGGCAATTATGCCACATGACAATTTCCTCCCAGTGGTTCCCATGTTTCACGCCAATGCCTGGGGCACTCCCTACATAACCCCAACAGCCGGTTCAAAAATGGTTTTCCCAGGCGCTCATCTTGACGGCGCACGTCTCTATGCTCTGCTCGAGGAAGAGAAAGTGACGATGAGCGCTGGCGTTCCTACCGTCTGGCTCGGCCTTCTCAACTATGTCAAAGAACAAGGCATCGGCTTCAACCATTTGCAACGTGTTCTAATCGGCGGTGCGGCAGCGCCCGGGGCCATGATTGATTCGTTTGAGAAAGACTATGGCGTAACAGTCAATCATGCGTGGGGTATGACCGAAATGAGCCCAGTTGGCACCATCGGCAACATCAAGCGTGGCCATGCTGACAAACCACAAGAAGAGATCCTCGCTCTCAAGCGCAGCCAAGGACATGCTTTTTGGGGCTGCGATCTGAAGATTGTTGACGATCAAGGTAACCGGCTTCCGGAAGACGGAGAGACCACTGGTGATCTTTACGTCAAAGGTTATTTCATTACTTCTGGCTACTACAACAATCCGGATGCTACGTCAGAAGCTTTCGACAAAGACGGATGGTTCCAGACTGGCGACGTTGCTTCTATCGACAAGGATGGTTATCTGCGTATCACTGACAGATCAAAGGACGTCATCAAGTCCGGCGGAGAATGGATTAGCTCTATTGACCTTGAGAACTTAGCCGTCGGTCATCCTGATGTCGCAGAAGCCGCAGTGATCGGCCGCCCGCACCACAAATGGGACGAACGACCTCTCCTGATTATCCTCCCCCACGACCAAGATAATCCACCAAGCAAAGAGTCAATCCTGAGCTTCATGGAAGGTAAGATTGCCAAATGGTGGATGCCGGATGACGTCGCCTACGTCAGCGAAATCCCACATACAGCAACTGGGAAAATTCAAAAGACAGAGCTTCGAAAAACCTTTGCTGACTTCAAATTTTCTTAAGCGAGGAAAACGGGCCTGTTTTAACTCCAGCCAAAGTTTGCATCATGAGCTCGCTCATGAAGGGTAGCTTGGACATTGGATGAAAAGTAAGATCTCTAATGGTCGATAAAACTTTGCTATCTGATTGAAAGAAAGGGGTCAGATAGTGGCTCATCATTTGGTAGAATCTAACTTGCTTCTTACGGTTGTTCTCGTAGTCTTTTAGGGCATCAAGCAGCTCATCAAGGCGGGTTAAGGATTTTGCCAACCGACGAGCGTCCATCAGTCCCATGTTTGCTCCCTGCCCCAATTGCGGTGATGTTGCGTGGGCGGCATCTCCAATGAAAACCAACCGGCCTTTGCTATAAGTTTTCAAAGCTGTGTCGTGATAACTAGCAAGCGTAAGCTGGCCATGGTTCGAGAATTGATCGACATATGGCTTAGCTTTCGGCCAAATGGACGCCACTTGCTGTTGCCAGTTTTCAAACGGTGAATTGAGCCAATCGTCGTATTCCTCTAGTTTCAAACTCCAGAAGAACGCAGTTTGTTTTCCGCCCGTGGCAGAGAAAGCCGATCCTAAAGGTAATAGTCCGATCATGATCTTCGCGTCCACATACCGTTGGATCAAAGCCGATTGCTCAATGTCTAGCGCGTCAGTCTCGCAAACACCCCAAAGAGCACCAAATTCGTAGGTCTTATCTCTTTTGAAATCGCCATGCATTTGGCGCAGAACCTAACCGGTACCAGAGGCATCGATGACAAGATCAAAGGGACCGATCTCAGTCGCGTCCTCTCTTAGAAGCCAGGCTTCTTGGTCAGATTGCAAACAATCAACGATCCTATGAGAGGTTTCAACGGCAAGATTGAGCGAACTCAGTTTTTCAAAGAGAACATCGAAAAGAACACCTCTGTGCATCCCCAAAGCAAAGGACGTTCCCCCCAACACGTCATAAGGAATGTCAAAGATGACTTTGCCTTTGGGTGTGTCGCCATAAATCCCTTCTATCCTCGCGCTGTGCTCGATTGCTGCTTCAGAAAGCCCTAGATCTGCTAAACAAGAAAGACCTGTTGGTTGGATCATCAACCCAGAACCGATGGCTTTTGGTGCATCAAACCGCTCAAAAATGGTCGGATTAAAACCAGCCTCCGCCAAGAATAACGCCGCAGCCAGCCCGGTTGGACCAGCCCCAACGATAGCTATTTTCATATCAGTTTTCATCAACTCACCAGAAACTTGGGCGGGCAATCATCAACCAAACAATTGCCAGGATGGAAACAAATGCAGGGATACCCAGTATAAACCATAGGGAAAAGAGCCTTGAATACCGTTGTGACAAGGGTGCCTCGTATTCTGCTGACACCTGCGCCTCGTTACGAAGTTGCACCTGTATCCAGACAACTGGCAACCAACAAATGCCGATGAAAAAATACAGCCCGATCGACACTACTATCCAACCCTCGGCCAGCGACCAGCCAGTTTCAAGGGCAAGCAGAATGCCTGTGATTGGCTGCAAAACAACGGCTGCCGCGGTAAACAAAAATCTGCCACAACAACCATTTGGGCGACTTGAGCAATAACGACTGCTTCTCTCGTGCGATGAGCCATCAACATAAAGAAGGCGATACCAGCCCCAGTTCCAATCAAGACACAGGCTCCCAGAACATGAAACCAGCGAAGGATCAGCTCGTATTCCATCACCTATCGTCCAACATAACCCGCACGAAGAGCGGCAGGAATAAACCTGGAAGAATCTTCAATAGAGGCCCTAACGGATCAATCAACAAGTGAGGTGCAAAGATCAAACCAGACAGCAGATAAACCAAAGCAACAACAACCATTGCGCCACAGGCCAACTTTGCGGCTCTCCTGACCATCAACATTCCTGCCAAAACAACGTCAACAACTGACCAAAAGCAAACCGCAGCTGTCGCTGTCTTACTTGACCAGCCAATTGTGGTAAGGTGTTTCGCCGCCTCCTCCATACTTAGGAAGCCGATCAAACCTGACAATAGCCAATAGAAAAATAGCGTTGCCAGGGCGAAAGGAAACAGAAAGGCCATGCGAGCATACCAGCGATCCTGAACACGAACAGGGGTTGCCGCCAGACTTTCCTCTAGGCTTGTGATTTCGAGGTCTGTTCTGTGTGTCCCAACCACATCTTCAGACAAGACTTTTACTGCCGTGGATCTTAAAGGAGAGCGCCAACCGAGCCACCCCAACATGTCTGCAGCTTTTCCCATACCTTTTGCTACAATCGTAGGAATTGGCAGCATCATTAACGGTGGACTGAACCCCAGCCATTTTCGGACAGACAAGACTAGACCTTTGATCTCGTGCTCTTCAAATTCAACCAGATCGAACTCACGAGGACCGCCAAGCTGACCTAATGCAAGTTTTCCAATCACCGAGGCTAAATCATCAACGCTGACAGACTGAACTTTCGCAGTTTGAAACGCGACCGGTTGGATCAATGGAGTGGCAGCCGCCATTCTTAGCAACGCCGTGCCGCCATAACTGTTAGCTGATATCACCAAACCTGGTTTGATGATCCACCAATCAATCTCGCTTTTTCTTATCGCCTCGTCACCCAAGGCTTTGGTTTTCATGAAATAAGTGGAGGCCTCTGGTGTAGCACCAACTGCGGAGATCTGTATCAACTTGACTTGAGGTTTAGCTGCTATTGCTTCCACTAATGCAGTCACCATTCGGCCGTGAATAGCCATCAGGTCATCTTTACCACTGTCCTGCAAAGCTCCGGCGCAGTTCACGACGATGCTTACGTCAGTCAACAGATCGTGCCAATCTGAAGAGGCCACGAGCTTACTCAGATCTACGATCTTCCATTCCAGATCAGGAAGCACAGAACGAGCGGTCTTGCCATTTCGCCCTGCACCAACAACGTCAAAGCCAACACTAGACAAATGACGGCAAACAGAGGCCCCGATCAAGCCATATGCACCTAGAACCAGAACCTTCTGTTTTTTAAACACTTACCCGATGAAACGCTTCAAGTGCCAATCTCTGTCACCAAACGATTGGCAAATCATCGTCAAACGTTTGAAATAGTGACCGGCTGCATACTCGTTGGTCATACCAATGCCACCATGCAACTGGATCGCGTCCTGCCCCACAAGACGTGCCGCTTCGCAAACTTTCACTTTGGCTGCTGAAACCGTACGGTTTCTTTCAACAACATCATTACTGTCTGCAAGCATCGATGCTTTGAGAGAGATTGCTCTTGCTTCCGTTACCGCGACCATCATATCGACCAAACGGAATTGGAGTGCTTGGAACGTTGCCAGCGGCCGTCCAAACTGTTGCCTTGTTTGAAGGTACTCTTTTGTCAGTTTTGTGACCGCTTCCATCGCGCCGACAGCTTCTGCGCAGATGGCTGAGTTTACTTGATCAAAAGCCTTATCGATCGTAGGCCAAGCATCTTCGACAAGAAGCGCCGCCTCAACGCCGTCAAAATCGACATCGCCTGCCTGCATTCCGTCTTGAGTGACGTAGCCCTTCGTTGACATCCCTTCTGCGTCCTTAGTAACTGCAAAAAGGCCAATCCCTGCTTGGTCGCGAAGATCACCATTCAATCGGGCCGTAACAAGTACCGTATCGGCATCAGTTGCATTGAGGACCATAACCTTTGATCCATCAATCTTGTAACCATCGCCGTTTTTCGAAGCTTTGGTTGCTACGTGGTTTAGATCATAGCGACCGCCCATTTCCGTGAGTGCAGCGGCTACGCTTTTGCCATTACCGACAACATCTCCTGGCTTGCCAGCGAGCAATGCGGTGCCAATCACAGTTGACCCAAGATAGGGTTCCGTCACCAATGCACGGCCAAGCTCCTCCATGACAATCGCAGTATCAACCGAATTGCCGCCAAATCCGCCATCATCCTCGCTGAGTGTAAGTGCGTTAAGTCCCATTTCGTCCAATGACTGTGCAACGAGGGATGATCCTGCTTCCAGATAACCTTTACGGTGCTCAAAGGAATAATTGTCAGCTAGATAGCGGGACAAAGACTCACGGAGAAGATTTTGTTCTTCAGTAAAATTTAAATCCATTTCCGTTTCCTTAAGCGCTGAGAACTGTTTTTGCGATGATTTGGCGTTGTACTTCGTTGGAACCGCCATAAATCGAAGATTTGCGCATATTGAAGTAAGCGGGTGCTGCGCCAGCGGCATACTCTGGCCCCGCCAGCTCTTCGTTCCACCCTTCGATCAAACCTGCAGGTTGGAATGGAGCGGAATACGGACCTAGCACAGCCATAGTCAATTCTGTCAGTCCCTGTTGAATTTCTGTGCCCTTAATTTTGAGCATGGCGGCCTCTTCCAATGGTGGCGAACCTGAGGTCATCGCATTCAGCAGACGTAGGTTCATCATTTCCAATGTCAGAAGATTGATTTCGACTTCAGCAATCCTGCGTGCAAAGTCTGGATCTTCCGTCATCGGTCTGCCACCGGCTTGCTCGATTTTGGCAAGTGATTTCAAATGCTCTAGGCGACGCTTGGACAAACCTACTTCGGCAATCCCTTTACGTTCATTACCAAGAAGGAACTTGGCATAGGTCCAACCTTTGTTTTCTTCTCCGACCAAGTTCTCCACAGGAACCTTCACATTGTCTAAGAAAACCTCGTTGACTTCATGGCCCCCGTCCATTGTCTGGATCGGGCGAACTTCAACGCCCGGCGACTTCATGTCGATCAACAACATTGTGATGCCAGCCTGAGGCTTACAGTCTGGGTCCGTCTTAACGAGACAAAAAATCCAGTCGGCATGTTGGGCCATGGTCGTCCAGGTTTTCTGACCATTGACGATGTAATGATCGCCTTCTCTAACGGCCTTGGTCTTAAGTGACGCCAAATCGGAACCAGCGCCTGGCTCAGAAAAGCCTTGGCACCACCAAACAGTCGAGTTTTGAATGCCTGGTAAGTGTTCCTTCTTCATTTCATCACTTGCGAACTGGATAAGGACAGGGCCTATCATAGAAATGCCGAAAACAACCAGACGCGGCGCACCCGCACCATAAGCTTCTTCTTCGAAGATCAAATGCTGAAAGGGCGTCCAATCACAACCGCCATGTTCGACCGGCCAACTAGGTGTCAGCCAACCTTTTGATGCCAACGCCCGCTGCCAACCCAGAACATCTTCCTTGGTATGGCGCTTCCCATTGTAGGACTTAGACTTTAGTTCGGGCGTGATGGTCGCTTCGCAGAAGGATCTTACTTCTTGCTGAAAGGCAAGTTCTTCGGCGGATAAGTTCATGTCCATGGCATTTGGCTCTCTCATAAATTCATTCTACAATGAACTTAAAGAGGCCCGCCTGTATTGGCAATGTCAGATTGGAAATTGAAGTTGAGAAAAATCAACGCAAGACTCTGATTCAGCCTTGCAGCAAAAAATTTCTCTGCTTAATAGTTTTTTATGAAAGCGCTTATCTGCACAGAATATGGTGGCCCTGAGAAACTATCCGTCCAGGACGTCGCAACACCGACGCCCGGACCGGGGCAAATCCGTGTCAGAGTACATGCTTGTGGTGTCAATTTTGCCGATACATTGGTGATTCAGGGACTTTACCAGGTGAAGCCTGAACCGCCATTTTCGCCGGGCTTGGAACTAGCAGGCCAGATTTCTGCTGTTGGTGAAGGTGTTACCCACCTTAAAGTTGACGACAAAGTCGGCTCTGTCGCTAGCCACGGTGGCATGGCTGAAGAAGTGGTCGTCGATGCTAAGGGCGCTATACCGATCCCAAAAGGATTGAGTTGCACGGAGGCAGCCGCTTTTCCCGTTGCCTATGGCACTTCTCATCTCGGCCTTTGGCACAGAGCGAAGCTACAACCAGGTGAAAACCTGCTCGTACTCGGTGCGAGTGGCGGCGTAGGACTAACGGCGGTTCAGATCGGTAGGGAAATGGGCGCCAATGTCATTGCTGCGGCCTCCACCGATGCTAAGTTAGAAGTGGCGCGCGAAGCCGGCGCGCACCACCTTATCAACTATGAAAAAGAAGATATCCGAGAAGCCGTTCTCGCCCTCGGCGGCGCAGATGTCATCTATGATCCCGTCGGTGGCGCAGCGCTCAAGAACGCGATGCGAGCCATCAATTGGGAAGGCCGTATCGCCGTGATTGGCTTTGCATCGGGTGACATCCCACAAATCCCAGCCAATATTCTTTTGGTTAAGAACATTTCTGCGGTTGGTGTGTTCTGGGGCGCTTATCCTGAGAAAAACCCTAGTCTCATGGCAGCCTCGCTTAAGCAATTGATGCAATGGCGCGTGGAAGGCAAATTCGAGCCCCATATTTCCAAGCTCTATTCTCTGGAAGAAGCGCCACAAGCTCTGATGGACATAGCCGCCCGAAAATCGACGGGTAAACTTGTTGTTCAGCTTTGTGACGATTGTTAATCGCCAAGCGCGCGCTTCATCCCACCTTTAAAGAAAAACCACACCCAAGCTAGCGCGAAGAGCGCGGTGAGTACTCCGAATGCGAAACTGTAAGCTTCGGCCGAGTAAACCGCATTGCTGTTTGTTGGTTGATCCCAAAAATCCAGCGCAACACCCAGCAGAAACTGAATGCCGAACGAGCCGACCCCGAATAGAGCTATGTTAGCAACGCCATTAGCCCGACCAGCTTTCTCTGGGCCAAAGCGTTCAGCCAACCGAGCGTAGGTCATTTGGGTGCCTGTAGCAAAGAGGCCAAACAATGGCCATATCCAAGGTAATCCAGCGGCTCCACCCAGGGCTATCACTGCAAGAACGACAAGGGCGAGGAAAGCGGACAAACCCAGAACTTGCTCCAATTCAAAACCCCGCTTCCGTGCAGCCGCAACTATGTAGCCAGAGACCGCAGATCCAAAAGCTTGTGCAAACGCCATGAGGGTCAGAACTTGAGCAACCGTAGAAGTGCTTTGGTTTGCGACATCCCGCAAATACGGCGCGGCCCAGAGACCCAAGACAGCCATGGAAGAGCCACTGCAAATAATCAACAAAGGTATAAGGCGTACGAAAACCGGGTCTTTCCATACTTCTGTGATGACGGCGTATTGTGAAGCTAGCGACGACGGTGGCCTGTGATCCAGATCGTTTCTTTTAGGCACGATCACAAAGATCAACAGAGAAACCCCAGTCGTAATCACAGCCAACCACCAAAACACATCTCGCCAGACCATGGATTGCAACAGAACTTCGATGGGCCCAGCGGCAGCCATCGCACCTAGTCCCCCTACCGCGAACATCAATCCGTTCAACCGAGGAATTTGTTCTTTCGGAAACCAAGTAGCAATCGCCTTGAAACCAGCCATTAATGCTCCTGATGTTCCAAGACCGATCAACGCTCGGCCGATAGTTAATCCAGCAATGGATTGAGAGAAATAGAAAACCAGCGCTCCTACCCCAGCAGCCAAGATCAAAGCTGATTGGACTTTCCTCGGCCCAAAGCGATCCAGCATGACTCCCAGCGGCAATTGAAAAATGGCAAAAGCCAAGAAGTAAACTGACGTCAAAAGGCCTAGATCACTGGCCGTCAATGACAGTTCAGCCGCCAATGGTTGGCTGAGAACTGCATTTACGTTTCTGAAAACGTAAGACAGGAAGTATCCCGCACTGAACGGTGCAAAGACTAGGAACATTAACCAGAGTGTCATCAGGTCTCTTCCTGATTAACTGTTTTTGAGGATGCAGGAGTTCCCTTCTTTGTTCCAGTGTCATTCAGCCCAAGATCATAGCCCGAGCACTGTGCCCAGGCCGTGAAACCCATGGCCAAGAAAACCCAGAAGAATACCCGACGAAAGGGTAACCAGCGAAACAGAAAACCGAAACCCAGCATGTTGGTCCGTTCTACAGATTGGAATAAGCGTTGACAGAATAGACAGAGCTTCCCATTAACCACAACCAAAGAAATGTATTTTTCAGGATATGGCATGGACGCCCAGACTATTTTAGAACTTTTGGAAAACTCTGACGACAATGCCGTGGCTCTTTCGGCGCCAGGGCGCACTGACCTAACTTTCGGGGCTATAAGTGCACAGATTTTTAAGAGCGGTAAACTGCTTTCTAGTCTAAATGTTGGACGTAATGATCGCGTTGCTATCGTTCTGCCCAACGGTCCTGAAATGGCTTCCGCATTTGTTTCTGTTGGTGCATGGGCAACAACGGCTCCCCTCAATCCAAATTACAAAGCTGACGAGTACGAGTTTTACTTGAGTGACCTCAATGCAAAACTACTCATCGTCCGTGAAGGTGTCGACAGTCCCTCAAGAGAAGTGGCGGCGAAACTTGGCCTGCAAGTTGTGGAGCTAACCGTTGCTGACGGTGCTGCGGCTGGCGAATTTGACTTGAAGGGTGTTGAGATGGCGTCATTGCCGCCCACTCCCGCCACCAAAGATGATATCGCGTTAGTTCTTCATACTTCCGGCACGACTTCACGTCCGAAGATCGTTCCTTTGACACAAACAAACGTCGCGGCATCCGCTAAGCATATCCGCGAAACATTGAGCCTTTCGCCAACTGACAAATGCATGTCAATGATGCCGCTGTTCCATATCCATGGGTTGATCGCTGCTGTGCTTTCCAGCTTGGGTGCTGGTGCTTCGATCTACTGTGCACCTGGTTTCAATGCTTTGAAGGTTTTCGAGTGGCTCAAAGACTCTGAGCCTACTTGGTACACTGCAGTTCCAACCATGCATCAGACGTTACTCGCTCGCGCATCTAGAAATAAGGAGGTGGTTGAAAGCACAAAATTGCGTTTCATCCGTTCATCTTCTGCTTCCTTGCCACCAGCGGTCATGGAAGAGTTGGAGGCTACTTTCGGCTGTCCTGTGATCGAATCCTACGGCATGACCGAAGCCGCTCATCAGATGGCATCAAACCAGTTGCCGCCAGGGTTACGCAAATCTGGTTTTGTTGGAGCAGCAGCAGGACCCAAGGTTTCGATCATGGACAGTGATGGCAATCTTGTTGAACAGGGTGGTTTAGGTGAAGTTGTTATATCAGGTCCCAACGTAACGCTGGGATATGAGAACAATCCAAAAGCAAACGAAGAGAATTTCACAAATGACTGGTTCAGAACAGGCGATCAGGGTTTCCTAGACGAAGACGGCTTCCTGAAGATCACCGGACGCTTGAAGGAAATCATTAACCGAGGCGGCGAAAAGATCTCCCCCCTCGAAGTCGACGACACTTTGATGGACCATCCTGCCGTGCAACAGGTCGTAACCTTCGCAAAGCCACACAAAATGCTCGGCGAAGACGTCGCGGCCGTCATCGTCCTGAAAGAAGGCATGGAAGCAACGGATCGCGAAATCAAGGACTTCGCCTCGGAACGCCTTGCTGGCTTCAAAGTTCCTGCAACCATTCTGTTCATGGACGAAATACCAAAGGGTGCTACCGGCAAACTACAACGCATTGGGCTCGCAGAAAAGTTAGGGATCGCCTGATGAAAGTCTGCGTTTTTGGTGCTGGTGCCATTGGCGGCTATATGGCGACGGCTTTGGTTGAAGGTGGCGCAGATGTCTCGATCGTGGCCAGGGGCCCTCACCTGGCGGCGATCAAAGATAAGGGCCTTCGCATCCAAATTGGTGGACAGGAAAAATCCTACTCTGTCCAAGCATCAGACAATGCTTCTGATCTTGGCGAGCAGGATTATGTCATTATCGCGTTGAAAGCACATTCGGTGCCACCAATTGTCGAAAAACTCTCTCCACTTATAGGGTCAAAAACAGCTATCGTCACTGCTATGAACGGTGTTCCCTGGTGGTACTTCCATGATCTAGCTGGCGACTATCAAAACAAGCAACTGGAAACCGTGGACCCCGGTGGCAAGCAATGGTCACTCTTGGGGCCAGAAAGAGCGATCGGTTGTGTTGTCTATCCAGCCTGTGAAATTGAAGAGCCAGGATTAATCCGCCATATTGATGGAAATCGCTTTACCCTTGGTGAACCTAGTGGCGAGAAAACTGATCGAGCTACTGCAATCTCTAAAGCCATGATCGCCGGAGGCCTTAAAGCCCCTGTGCGCCCAAAAATCCGCGATGAAATTTGGGTCAAACTCTGGGGTAACCTTTGTTTCAACCCTGTGTCTGCTTTAACTGGGATGACACTTGAGGAAATGGCGACCGAACCAACTATTCGCGCTCTATGCAGGTCTATGATGCTTGAGGCACAGGAAATTGGCGAAAAGCTAGGGGTTCGCTTTGCCATCGACGTCGACAAGCGGATCGACGGTGCAAAAGCGGTTGGCGCTCATAAAACATCTATGCTTCAAGATCTCGAGCTAGGTCGACCGATGGAGATCGATGCGCTCGTAACTGCGGTTCAGGAGATGGGACAGCTGGTTGGAACACCCACGCCGAACATAGATACAGTTCTGGCACTGGTTCAGCAAAGGGCAAAAAAGGCTGGTTGTTACTAGACCCATTGGCCTTAAGGGGACGTCTTATACCAGAGGTGCCAAGTAACGAACCAGCCTGTCAATGTTGATATCGATGGAGTACCGCGATCATCCAATTAGTCGAACTTTCTTCAATTGGTTTTCGGGCAAACAGGTCGCTATCTAGCCTGACGCTACAAGGGATTGTCGTTTTCCGCACCTGCCTAATTTTTCCGCCTTGTCATTACATTTAGTAGTTTCGGAAGCGGTTAGAAAAAGGAATCTAGCGGTAAAAACAGAGTCGATCTCAAATTGCTTGCTAGTCGTGGCAGTGTGAGGCGCAAAAAAAGCCGGTTGAATGAACAACCGGCTTTTTAAACTAGAAAATTTTAGAACTGTTAGCTTACAGCGTCGACCAGATCATCAATCGTGCGGTAAGCGCCAAAGGCTACGCCACGATCAACGGTGATATCAGCCTCAGTGATTAAGTCTCCGTAAACTGTGATGGTGCCCAGCTGATCACCCTGATGCGCACCCGCACCTCCTTGATCAGAGTAGAGGTTGATTACTGAATAATCCATCTCTCCATCACCATCTTCATCAAACTGGAAAACTTCAGCTTCTACTGTGTGCCCTTTGATGACAATTGCATCGCCTTCTGCAAGCGAGAAGTCAGTAATCGTGTCGTTGCCAATGGAATCAACCCAATGATCATGCACATCGCCATTTTCTCCAGCAACGCCCATCCAATCGATCACGCCGTTCTCATTAGTATGTTGAGCAGCGATTTCAACTTTCGCATTAATATCCAAACGGAAAAAGAACTTGTCAGCGCCGCCACCGCCAGTCAGAACATCATCAGCATTCAAATAGAGATCGTCATCGTATACTCGAACGAAGTTAGGATCTTGAGCCGCTTCCGGTTCGCCCGCATCTGACCTTGTCTTGATTAGATCGTCACCATCGCCACCGTCTAATGCATCGCTTCCCCAACGGGCAAAGAGCTTGTCGTTGCCATCACCACCGTTGAGCACGTCATCACCTTTACCGTCGACCAACCTATCATTGCCGTCGCCGCCATTGAGCGCGTCATCACCGTCACCGCCTTTAAGGCGATCATTACCAGCACCGCCATTCAGCTCATCATTGCCGGAACCGCCGCTCATGCGATCATCGCCATCGCCGCCATTCATTTCGTCGTTGCCAGAACCACCATTCATACGGTCGTTACCAGCACCACCACTCATCTCGTCATCGCCGGAACCACCGCCCATACGGTCGTCGCCATCACCGCCATTCAACTCATCATCACCTGACCCACCGCTCATACGATCATTGCCGTCTCCGCCGTTCATTTCATCTTCGCCGGAACCGCCGCTCATTCGGTCATTGCCGTCTCCGCCGTTCATTTCATCTTCGCCGGAACCGCCACTCATTCGGTCATTGCCGTCGCCACCGTTGAGTTCGTCATCACCAGTGCCCCCGCCCATATTGTCGTCGCCGTCACCGCCATACATTTCATCGCCGTCATGACCGCCACGCATAAAGTCGTTACCATCGCCGCCTTCCATGTGGTCTTCGCCACGGCCGCCTCTTAATGAATCATTCCCATCTCCGCCGAACAAAGCGTCTTCACCCTGACCGCCACGGATGTCGTCATTACCGGCACCACCGTCCACAACATCGTCGCCTTTACGCGCTTTGATTAGATCATCACCAGCATCGCCGTAAATTGCGTCGTTGGCATTGGTCCCAAACAAGGTTTCTCCGGTTACACCGCCGATGAACTCGTTGTGAATTGTTCGTGAATTATTAGTGACGAACAAGTCGATCCAATCAGAAACTGCCATAGAAATATTTCCTCCCTTAGATGATTATATGTTTTTCCATAAGTGTATTCTAAATTAAGTCAGTTCCGAAAACAGCTCCCAAAAATGGCATTTTTGGCAAAAAATCAGCCTTAGAGAGATTGTCGCCCTTAAGGCACAAACACTGAATGCACGACTCTCAATCTGAAAGCCTATTCACCAAACTGCATGGTCGAACATTCATTTTGCGAAGAACAATCTGAACGGTTGATCGCATGGATTAGATCGCTAGATTGAAGCAATGAACAATTTGCCCAGGGTCCCCATTCGCATTACCGTTCTGCTCACTCTTGCTATCAGTGGTTTGGTAGCCTTGGCTGTTGGTGCTGTTCTTTTAGTCAATGCCTATTCAAACTACCAAAACACGATGCAGCTTTTCGAGAGAACAGCCAAGCTCGTTGTTAACTCCGTTGAACAAGGTGTCCGTGCTCATCTAGAGCCAGCTAATGACGTACTGATCCATTTGCAACACCTAGCCCACGACGGAAGTTTAGATCATCAATCCCAAAAAGAAGTCGAAGCCATGCTAAGAGGAGCCTTAGCCGCTCCAACCCAGATCTATGGCATCGACTTTTGGGACATGAAACTCCAAAAAACAGAAGCTTTTCATAGCGACCATGAAGTTCTCATTGAACATACTGACGACAGCAAAAATTTTGAACTGAAAGCGCTTCTTAGTTCGCTCAAAGGTTTTGATCAGATTTACTGGGACAGCCCCTTTTACGAGGATGGAGAAACTTACTTAGTTGCCTACACTTTACTCCATCACGAAAGCCACCAAATTGGAAGTTCAGCCACTGGTGTTTCCGTTACGGCTTTAACTGAACTAGTCACCGAACTTGGTGGTCAACATGGAATGACCGCCTTTTTAGCTTATGATGAGAATCATGTTCTGGCACACCCAGATTTAAACTTACCACAAGTGCGAGCAAGTGTGAGTGCCCACGATGCCTTGCTTCATGTAGACGAATTGACCACGCCTTTACTTAGCCAACTACTTTCAAGCCAGTCAGGGCGCGAGTTCGAAAAAGACGGGTTTGTTATCCGGCGATACAAAAGCGCAGATGGTGCCTATTTTCTTTTTTCAAAACAACTTCGCGGCTTCAGCCATCGGCCAATGACGATTGGTGTTTATTCTCGTGCTGACCAAATCAACGAACAATTGAAACGAATGCTCATTTCTTTGATTATGGGGGGACTTTTGTTCGTCACCTCAATCATTGCTGCCATCATTTTAGCCCGCAGCATGGCCACGCCAATCAAACAAGTTTCAGCGGCGGCATCTCAGATTGGCAAGCTTGAACTGGACAATGTCACGCCTTTGCCCAGATCTAGAATCAAAGAATTGGATGATCAGGCCACTGCCTTTAATCGAATGCTCGAAGCGCTTTATTGGTTCCGCACTTATGTACCTGCGAGGCTCGTTCAAAGCCTAGTTTTTGGTGACGGTAAATCGCTTGCGGCGTCGCGTAAAGAAGACTTAACGGTCATGTTCACGGACATAATCGGTTTTACTACAATGTCAGAAGCAATGGCCCCAGAGGAAGTTGCTGCTCTCCTGAACAAGCACTTCGAAGCCATAAATCAGGGTATCGAAAAAACTGGTGGAACATTGGACAAATATATCGGCGATTCAGTCATGGCCTTCTGGGGAGCACCTGAGAAACAGAAAGACCACGCTGTCAGAGCCTGCCGTGCAGCTTTACTCATCGACAAAGAACTACAAAGCACCTCCGACTTGAGAATTAAAATTGGCATCCACTCTGGCCCTTTAATCGTCGGCAATATAGGTGCCAAAGCGCGAATGAACTACACCGTCATCGGAGACACCGTGAACGTTTGTTCGAGAATTGAATCACTGTGTGGCGAATTAGACGATGGGAAAGGTGGTTCAATGATTCTAATCAGTGATGCCACGAAAGAAGCCCTAGGCGATGATTTTATAACTGTTCGAGTAGGAGAGTTTTCGGTCAAAAACCGAGCTGAAACAGTTTCGGTTTGGCGACTAGTGTCCGGATAGCTCTTGTTGCTGTCTTTCGAAATAGCGATTGAGATAGGGCACGCGATTAGGACGAAAGCTGCCACTTATGACCTCCAGAGAAACCATTCGGTCTAACCGGAATGACCGAAAATCTCCCCTCAGTTCACACCAAGCAATCAATAGATCTTTCTGTTCCAGATAGACGATCCCCAACGGCCAAAGACGCCGTCTGGTTTCATCTCCATCCGCATCGCGGTAAACGATATCGATCTTTCGTTCTTCATGTGCCGCCCGGCGAAGCTCACCGATTTCAATCTCGATCTTCTCTCGATAGCTAAAAGAATGAGAATGAGAAACTCCGTGATCGACCCGAACTTGCAAAATCTGCGGCAGCACCGCTCTGATTTTGGATATGGCATTCTCAGAAGCCAAAGTGAGTGTATCGTCCCCCAATGTCATCACCCGTCTCAAACCCAATGAAATGGCCTCCACTTCATCGGCTGTAAACATAAGAGGTGGCAACAAGCCATCGTCCAACAAGATGTAGCCAACCCCTGCCTCACCCTCGATTGATACCCTCAATCCTCGCAAGGCCTCAATGTCACGGTAAACGGTTCTAAGGGAGACCTCTAACTCTTCCGCAATCCGCTGCGCTTTGACCGGTTTCGGCAATCGGCGTAGCAATTGTAAAACTTCGAGGAGCCGGTCGGCCTTCTTCACTTGAGCTCGCTTTCCACAAGCGAAACCCAGAAGTCGGCCCCAACGGTCAGCAGCTCATCGTTAAAATCAAACTGAGGACTGTGCAGGCCAATTGTTTGTTCGCCTGGTTTGTCATTCCCAAGGAAAAAGAAGCAGCCAGGTTTGTGCCTCAGCATATGGCCAAAATCCTCTGAGCCCATGACGATGCCGCCTTCGCGATTAACCCGAGCTTCGCCGACAATGCCTTCTGCGATGTCTGCGGCTCTTTCCGTCTCTTCCGCTGTGTTTACAGTGGCGACAAATTCGTGGCTGTATGAGAATGTGTAAGTGGCACCCTGCGTCGCGCATACACCGGCTACACGGGCGTTCATAGCTTCTTTTATCTGATCTTGGATCGCTTGGTCGAAAGCTCGGACATCACCTCGAATAGTCACCTGACTAGGCAGGATGTTACGCGATCCATCAGTGATGAACTCTGTCACCGACACGACCGCTTTCTCGATTGGATTGACTGTACGAGAGACAATGGATTGTAGTGACAAAACCAACTCTGAGCCAAGGACAATAGGATCAATGCCCATATGCGGCATAGCCGCGTGGGTGCCTTTACCCTCTATGACAATCTCAAAATTATCTTCACAAGCCATCATCGGGCCTGTGCGTGTCGCGAAATTCCCTTGCGGGATCGAAGGCATATTGTGCATACCGTAAACAGCGTCCGTTGGAAAGCGCTCGAACAATCCATCATCCATCATAGCAAGCGCGCCACGCCCGTGCTCCTCTGCTGGCTGAAAGAAAAAATAGACAGTGCCATCAAAGTCGCTGGACTGAGCCAAATAAGCCGCGGCACCAAGGAGAGTGGCGGTATGGCCATCATGTCCGCACGCATGCATTTTACCCGATGTTTGAGAACGATGGGGCAGATTGGTGGCTTCTTCGATTGGCAAGGCGTCCATATCGGCGCGCAGAGCCAATGATTTGTTGGACGCTCCCTTCCGCAAAACACCAACAACGCCCGTGCCTCCAACACCAGCATGAACCTCGACGCCAAATCCCGTTAACAACTCGGCAACCTTGGCCGACGTCCTGTGTTCCTCAAATCCGAGTTCTGGATGGCGATGAAAATCATGTCGCCAAGATTGCATGTCGTTGAATAGATCCGAGGTTTTATATTGAGGTGTCATAGTTTGATTTCGCTTGTTTATCCGTTCCTAAAACCAGCTAAGCTTTATCGCGGCGAAAAGCAACTGAAGCGAATAAACCTGAAAGTATTTCGACTCGGACGCGACTCGAGCATTGACAACTTAAGGGAAAGCAATCATAGATAGTTTAATTTTATTTTAGCCCGTTTTTTTGGGCAATTTTATCGACTTTATTTGAGTTGTATTATGATTTTAAGCGCTGACGCTCGAGGTATTTCCCCTCGTCCCCATTTCTCTCCCCTGTTTCAAAAGACCAACCGTGTTGCCGCTTTGTTAGGCAGCGTAGCCCTTTTCGGCTTCCTCGCCTCGCAGAATGCTGAGGCAACAGGGACGTGTGATCCCGCTTTTCCTGCTCCAGGTGATACTGTGACGTGCAGTGGTGATTTTCACTCAACCATTTATTTGTGGGGCGACAACATTGACGTTATCTTCAGTGAGGGCAGCACGATTGAGCCACTGGGTACTTATGGCGAGCCGGGCGTTGTCCTAAATGGAGACATTAACAGTGTTACAAACAATGCAAATATTCAAACACAGGGATCCTACTCTGAAGGCT
This sequence comes from uncultured Alphaproteobacteria bacterium, assembly GCA_905480575.1. Classification (GTDB taxonomy): domain Bacteria; phylum Pseudomonadota; class Alphaproteobacteria; order UBA7985; family CAJQQZ01; genus CAJQQZ01. Next base: position 56,357 of record CAJQQZ010000057.1, read on the forward strand.
TCCTCGTCATAAGCAATGGCGGCACAACTGCTCTCAACAATGGCGACATTTCAACAAATGGAATGTACTCTCACGGTTTTGGCCTTTACTCAGGATCGTACGATGAAGACTCCACACTCATTAACAACGGCACCATCCACACCCAGGGTGACATGTCAAATGGATTGTATTTCTTAGGGTACGGGTACGAGTACGGCGACGCCAACGGTAGCGCTGTTAACACAGGGAAAATCACAGTTGAAGGAGATGAATCAAGTGCGATAGAATCCTCCAACTTCCATTTAATGAACAACAGTGGTGATCTTTTCGTTAAAGGAAATGATTCCTTTGGTATCAACCATGAGTATCTCTACCATGGCATGTCGGAAACTGAATCTTCCACTGTTAACAATAGTGGAGCGATAAATGTTGGAGGAGCAAGAAGCTACGGAATTCGAGCAACCACCAACAGCAATTTGGAAATATCAAATTCTGGAGATATATTTCTCAACAATCTTTCTGCTGGAATATTTGCCATAGCGGATTCAACCTATTCGCCCTACTCCACTGGTGCAGCAGTAACCTTAAACAATTCAGGTGACATTGTCGGGAACTCCGAGTTCTCACTTGGCATTATCGTTGTCGGAACCACTGGGGTTAGTGCTGTCAATAGCGGCGACATTACCACGACTCATGACGCTATCGGGTTAGGAACAATTGATGGGAATGTATCACTCGAAAACAGCGGAAATATAACGGCTGGTTCAGACGGTATAGATGTAAGGGCCGGCGGTACGGGCCAGGTCGTGCTCACAAACAGCGGTGACCTGACCGTCCACGATATTGATGACGAAGTATTCGGTATAAAGAGTTTGTCAGAAGAAGAATCCATCAGTTTGACAAACAGCGGAGACATTGTTTCCACGGGACTTACGGGCATTGCCATTGCCGCCATTGCCGAACAGGATGTGTTTATCGAAAATAGCAGTTCATTAACGACAAATGGAACTGAAAGCACTTTCATAAACACTCCCGACAACGGATATATGTACGTCGACACCAGCGGCATTGTAGCTCGTTCTTTCACAGGGTCTGTCGATGTCGTTAATGACGGGACCATTACAACAAATGGTGATTACGGATATGGCATTAGAGCTTGGTCAGAAACATCTACTAGCTTTAACAACACAGGATCCATAGCAGCTACCGGAATGTACTCAATGGGCGCGTCTATTTTCAGCGAAGGAACCGTAGATGTGATTTCCGAGGGCGGAGAAACTTCTGGGGATTTTCGTGGGCTCTTCGCTAAGAGTAACTGGGGTACAACCGTGACAACTAGCAGCGATTTGGTTGCTAACGAGAGTGAAGGAGTCGGTCTGGGGGCTAGATCGGAATTCGGCGACACCACGATCAACATAACAAATGGCACAATTACCGGAGAAACAGGCGTAAGCGCGACGTCTGGCAACAAGCGTACAACAACAATCCTTAATTCAGGTACAATCATTGGTACCGGCGGCACGGCGATTAACACTACCTATGCCCTGAGTTGTAGAAGTTCAGACCTGATCTGACAGTTTCCGGATTTTGATGCGGTGTCTGTCGGATCAAATTCAGTTTATGAACTTGGCCTTCCAGATTTCTTTGCCCTCTATCATTGTCTCAAATGGCGTTCTTCCGCAACA
>CAJQQZ010000058.1 GCA_905480575.1 uncultured Alphaproteobacteria bacterium
TTTGAGACAATGATAGAGGGCAAAGAAATCTGGAAGGCCAAGTTCATAAACTGAATTTGATCCGACAGACACCGCATCAAAATCCGGAAACTGTCAGATCAGGTCTGAACTTCTACAGATTAGCCTATGACATTTAGAACAACGAATTGCCACTTCTATGCAGAAGGAACCTCGCGCAAGTGCGTATTTTAGTAATTGAAGATGATGCCAAGGTTTCAGGCTTTATTAGCAATGGTCTTCGTCAGTCAAGTCATACAGTCGACATCGCTGCTAATGGTAAGGAAGGACTGTTTTTAGCGACGACGGAGACTTATGACGTTTTGATCGTTGACCGAATGCTGCCAGGGCTAGATGGTTTAACAATTATAAAAACCTTGCATGGCAGCGGGAACACAACACCGGTACTTATTCTTTCTGCTATGGCCGAGGTCGATGACCGTGTCTCTGGATTGCGTGCGGGTGGAGATGACTACCTCGTCAAACCTTTTGCTTTTGCCGAGCTGATTGCGCGCGTTGAAGTTTTGGCCAAGAGAGGGGAAAACAACAGAGCGGAAGAATCAACCCTATTGTCGGCAGGTTCGTTGCAATTGGACTTGCTATCAAGAAAGGCAAGCCTTGATGGTCGGACAATAGATTTGCAATCACGTGAATTTCGTTTGTTGGAGTTCCTGCTGCGCCACAAAGACAAAGTGGTGACTAGAACGATGTTGTTGGAAGGTGTATGGGACTATCACTTCGATCCTCAGACCAATGTCATTGACGTCCACATCAGCCGGTTAAGAAAGAAGCTGGGAGAAGTTTCACCAAAAACGATTATCGAGACAATACGTGGCGCCGGATACATCATTCAAAGCAGCTAGGCGGGCCTATTATCAAAGCTCCAGTTTCAAGTTGGCGATGTTTTTTACGTTGCTCCTTGGAACCGCAGCTCTGATTTTAGGCTGGTATCTGTTCTCGATCAACAGAGATAATCTGGTCAGAGAAGCGAGTGCCTCTATCGATGCTGAGCTTAGCTACCTCAAGCAAATTCGAGACATCAACGGTTCCGAAGACATGAGCGTTTTCATCGAAGTGAGATCTCAAGGTTCTGATTTCCCTCTCTATCGCTTAGAGGGTGAAGATGGTGCTTTTCTTCTCGGCAACCTTGAAACCACGCCAGCCCTTGTTGAGATCATGACCGAAGGGCTTATCAGCTTCAAAACTGAGGACAACATCTCAGTTGCTGCGAAAATCGAAACCTTTGCAGATGGACGTAGGTTGCTTGTCGGTAAGAACATAGTGCCTTTGTTGGCAGCTTACAGTTCCTTCCGTTGGGCCAGTATTTTGATCATTGGATTTATGCTGGTGGTTATTCTGGCCAGTTTCTTTGTTTCCATTTTCGTCGTTAGCCGGATCAACATCATTGCTTCAGCTGCCGAGGCAATTGTCAGGACGGGTGATCTATCGCAACGGATTTCGATTGCTCAAAGTTGGGATGACCTGAGTAATCTGGCCCAGACCTTAAACCTCTTTCTGGATCGGATCGAAAGTTTGATGAAGGGCATTCAAAGCGTCGGTGATAATATCGCACATGACCTTCGCACGCCCTTGACGCGATTAAGAGTCGGTCTGGAGAATCTGAGTCAAAAAAACCTCAAGGAAGAACAGGTAAATACGCTTGTCGAAGAAGCCGATCAGCTGTTGTCGACTTTCAACTCGTTGCTGCGAATTTCCCGCTTAGAAATGGGGCATAGGCGACGTGAGTTTTCACAGCTGGATCTGGTCGAAATGCTGGGTGATGTATTTGAACTTTATGAGCCTTTTGCTGAGGAAAAAGAGGTCAGGCTGAATCTGAAAGCACAGAAACCTTCTTTAGTAGAAGGTGACCGAGACCTAATTTTTCAAGTCTTCGCCAACCTTTTCGATAACGCAATAAAGTTTTCTCCTGCAGGGGGCGAAGTGATGATCCAAATCCAAAAAAATGCCAAGGGGGTTTCGGTGATCATTTCTGACCAAGGACCAGGGCTGTCCGAACTGGAGCTAGAAAAGGTTTTTGACCGATTTTATCGTGCTGACCAAAGCCGGACATTGCCGGGCAATGGCTTGGGTCTAAGCTTAGTAAAAGCGATCATGGCTTACCATCAGGGAACGATTTCAATAGAGAACAGAGACCATGGATTGGCTGTGCGGCTTGGTTTTGAAAGTGCAAAGGCGAACAACATTACAAAGAATTAATCTTTCTGTAACGAGAGTGAAAGTTTGAACAGGCTAGTAAGGGCCTACATTCGAAATTTGAGTACTGAAATGTCGATCAAACCGAACTCCAAAATAGCAATCGTTGGCTCCGGTATCTCCGGTTTAGGGATCGCTTCTCTTTTAAATGAGCAGCATGACATTCGCGTCTATGAGGCCAATGACTATCTCGGAGGTCACTCTCGAACGATTGATGTTGCAACCCGTGACGGGAAAATCGCCGTCGACACAGGTTTTATCGTTTTTAATCATAGAACCTACCCGCTACTCACTGGGATGTTTGAACACTTTGGGGTCGATACAGCTAAAAGTGAGATGTCTTTTGGGGCTTCGGTCAACAACGGCTGGCTTGAATATAGCACGGACAATATATTCTCCTTTTTCGCCCAACGACGAAACTTCACCCGAATGCAATTTATACGCATGCTCATCGACATTGTTCGGTTTAACTTTTTGGCACCGCGCTATTTGAACGGAAAAGGAGAACTTTCGCTGGGTCAGTGCCTTGATGAACTAGGTATGAGCGAGTGGTTCCGGCGTTACTTTTTGTTGGCAATGGGAGGAGCGATCTGGAGTACGCCGGTGGAACAGATGCTCGAATTCCCAGCTGCCAGTTTCATTCGCTTCTTCGAAAACCATGGTCTGCTGACTGTCGCCAATCAACCCCAGTGGTACACTGTCAAAGGTGGTAGCCGAGAGTATGTCAAGAAGATCTCTGCTCCGTTCATAGATAAAGTAAGGCTTTCAACAGCTGTCAAAGAGGTTGTTCGCAATGCAGAGAACGTCCTGGTTGTTGATAGGAATGGAGGCCGCGAGCTCTTTGATCATGTCGTTTTCGCGAGCCATGCTGACACAACCCTTGGACTCATCAATAACCCAACAACAACTGAGCAGACCGTTCTCAGTCAATTTTCCTATTTGCCGAATACAGTCTACTTACACAGTGACGCTTCTTTCATGCCTCAGCGCCGCGGAGCCTGGGCCAGTTGGGTCTACAGATCGGACCAGGAAGAAGATAAGAGCTCCGTTGTTTCTCTCAGCTATTGGATGAACAATCTTCAGCCGTTGGAGACTGACGAACCCATAATTGCAACGCTGAACCCCGGCTGCGAACCAGACCCCGCTCTCACTCATGACGTTCATACGTTCCAGCACCCCATGTTCGACAGTGCAGCCATGGACGCCCAATCAAGGATATCTGAAATGCAAGGAACGGATCGCCTTTGGTTTTGTGGAGCCTATCAGTTCTATGGCTTCCACGAAGACGGACTAAGGAGTGCTTGCCAGCTCGGTGAGAAATTGGGAGTAAAGATTCCATGGCAATAGCTCCAAAACTCGTCAATGCTTCTGTGATGCACAAGAGGTTGTTTCCTCAGGTAAACGCCTTTTCCTATCCCATTTCATTTTTGGCTTTGCCTTTGAACCAGTTGGACCGGATCAAACCGAGCATGGGCTTTGCAATTGATCGTTGGGCTCTGTTAAGCTTCAGGCAAAAGGATCATGGCCCAAAAGATGGACGTTGCCTACGCTCATGGGCTCAGCAAAGGCAAAGTGAATTAGGTCTTTCACCGGAGATCGCTGAAGTGGTTCTGGTCGCAATGCCAAGAGTTTTTGGTTACGCTTTTAAGCCGGTCAGTTTTTGGCTTTTTCTGGATGATGATGGCAAGGTACGTGCAGTTCTCTATGAGGTTAACAACACTTTCGGCGAAACCCATTTCTATCTCTGCCAGGATGAAGAGCAAAGGCCGATAGCCAGCAATCAGATCCTCACCGCAGACAAGGTTTTTCATGTTTCACCTTTTCTGGAAAGAAGTGGGAATTATCGCTTTCGCTTTGATTTCACCCACGACAAGCTCGCAATTTGCATCGATCTTTTTGATGAGTCAAAAAATAAGCAGCTTATCACCTCTTTGTCTGGAAAATTGAAACCCTTGAAGTCAGTCAAGGCGGCAGAATCGCTTTCAAAATACAGCCTCTCGACTATCGCTGCTCTTCTACTCATTCATTGGCAAGCGCTGAAACTGTTCGTCAAAGGAGCGGCGTTCGTTTCCAAGCCTAAACAATTGGCAATTCGGATTACCAATAACTTACCGAGTAAGAAAAAGGATATTGTAGCGTGATAAAGAAAAGGTTAATGGCATCGACAAAACTACAGTTCTCGCCTCTCATTCTAACCTTGGTCGCTTTCTTAGCGTTGATGGTATTTGCCGTTGCAGCATTTGCAAACGGCTCTATGGTCCCCAATGCTAAATTGGTGGGAGAGGCTCGATATAAATATCTGCTTTGGTCAGTCTTTGACGCCAAGCTCTATGCACCGAACGGGCAGCTCCAAAAAGGCGCGCCATTCGCTTTACAGCTTACTTACCTTCGTGATTTCAGTGATAGAGATCTCGCTAAACAATCGGTGGATGAAATGCGCAAACAGGGTTTCAGAAACGAAGTCAAGTTGGCGGCCTGGTACCGGGAAATGGAACGTATCTTCCCATCTGTGAAAAAGGGAACCTCCATCACTGGCATACATGCGCCAGGTCAGGGTGCTCACTTTTATCTTAACAGCCAGTTTCTGGGTACGGTTAAGGATCAGGAGTTCTCGAATAGATTCTTCTCAATCTGGTTGGCACCAAAGGCCAATGATCAATCTTTTCGTCGTAAGCTATTAGGCGGTTGATCATTGGCCGAAATTAACAAAAAAGCACTGATTGGTTACATAGCCCTAGCTTTCCCGTTGGGCTTTGTCGCCATGCCGATCTACATTTTCGCACCCGACTTTTATGCTTCCAGCTACGGTTTATCGCTGGCGACCCTCGGCACTATCATTTTCTTCAACCGGTTGATTGATGCTTTCCAAGATCCATTTTTTGGTTGGGTTTCTGACCGTTGGCCAAATCTAGTCTCTCCGTTAATGCTTGGTGCCCTGCTCGTGCTGGCTGGAAGCTTTCTCCTGCTGTTCATCAAAGGTTATAGTCAGCCTCTCATGATGTTTGCCGTGCTGACCTTTGTTATTACATCGGCCTACAGTTTTCTCACGATCAACCTGAACGCTTTGGGCGCAACTTGGGCAGAAACTGGCAAAGACAAAATCCGAGTGAACAGTGCTCGTGAAACAACCTCCATGATGGGGCTCGTATTGTCGTTGTTTTTGTTTGCTCAAATGCAGCAAGTGGACTTCGACACTTCTGATTTTCAGTCCTTTGCCTGGACCTTCGTTATAGTGGTCAGCCTTTGCGCATTCTTGTTTTGGAGTTGGCATCGTCAGCTTCCACCACGACGCCAAACAGCGAGCGCCAAAATTGTAAGGTTCAGAGAAACCCTGATTCAATTGTCACCTTCTCTGCGTGCCTTTTACGTAGTTTATGGCTTCTCCATGTTGGCGTCTGCCATTCCTGCTGTTCTTGTCCTTTTCTTTGTACGTGACGTTCTGAACCTTGAGGAATGGTTTTCCTATCTGATCTTACTTTACTTCGCTTCAGGTGCAGTTTCTGTTCCGATTTGGAGAACGCTGGCCGTTCGATTTGGTGCTCTAAAGGTCTGGAGTTGGTCCATGATTATGGCGATTGTTGTTTTTGTCTGGGCTTTCTTTCTCGCTGAAGGAGCCTTGGTTTCTTTCGTCATTATTTGCTTAGGATCTGGTGCTGCTTTTGGCGCCGACATGGTAATGCCACCCAGCTTGGTTGCTATTCTGGGCGGCTGCCAAAAGAAGCAAGGCAATTTCGCACAATACTATTCCTTGGTAAGTTTTCTGGGAAAGATGGCTTTGGCTTTAGCGACGCTTCTGACTTTTTCCCTGCTGGATTTGGCAGCATTTGTACCTGGCGCGGTTAACAGCAGCGAGACTTTGCTGTTTGTTAGTTTTCTTTATGCCGTATTGCCCTGCATGCTCAAAGTTCTGGCCTTGATTCTGGTTTTCAGACTTCAGGCTTCCCCCAACGTGAAGGATACAACATGCGCTGGTTCTTCCTCTCCTCCCTTATCGTCTTCAGTTTAGGATTTGCTCTTATGTTTGGTTTGTTCCGCTCTAACTCTCTGGATTTGTATCAATCAACAGGTCCTGGCATTGATGTTGAAGAATACTTCACGGGACCGATTCAGGCCTGGGGTATCGTTCAAGATTGGCGTGGCCGTGTCACCGCTCGCTTCGACGCCGATATGGTTGGCACTTGGGAAGACGGTGTGGGTACACTGGATGAAGTCTTTGATTTTTATTCAGGTGACAAACAGCACCGTACCTGGACACTGCGAAAGACAGGGGAGGCGACCTTTCTCGGTGAAGCTTCTGACGTTATCGGGACTGCAAACGGTAAATTTTCCGGATCAGCGCTCAATATGAAATATGTTCTGGATTTGCCTGTTGGAGATAGTGTCTACCAACTAAATTTTGACGATTGGATGTGGAAGATGAATGACGGTGTCCTGATCAATCGCGCATACATGAAGAAATTTGGTATTACGGTCGCCGAGTTGACCGTATTTATGAAGAAGGTGCCAATACAATAGTGGCGAGCTATCAAAATGAAAGAGTGTGGATAGTTGGAGCCAGCTCAGGCATTGGCGCTGCTCTTGCACAGGAGCTGGACTCGAGAGGAGCAAACCTTGTGCTATCTGCCAGGTCGGTTGACAAGCTTGAAGCCCTGCAGAGTGAGCTGAAAGGCAGCCACGAAATATCGCCGCTGGACATTACGAAAGAAGAGTCAATTGCGGTGGCCTCAATTTCCGCCTTCAAAAGCCCTGTTGATCGGATCGTCTTTTTGGCTGCTGCTTATGAACCCATGTGGCTGAAAAGCTCTGACCTGGATACTGTTCAGAAAATAATCAACACAAATCTATTTGGAATGGTGGCATTCATTAAGCTTATTTTTCCATTCCTTGAGGAACAGGGAAAAGGGCAAATCGCTTTGTGTGGTTCGGTGGCGGGCTACATTGGCCTGCCTAAAGGACAACCCTATAGTGCCACTAAAGCAGCAACCCAATCCATTGCCGAAAGCTTAAAATTGGAAGTGCCGTCTTTCATCGATGTCAGGCTTATCAGCCCAGGGTTCGTTAAGACGCCCATGACCGACAAAAACGACTTCACTATGCCTATGGTTATTGAACCAAAACAAGCCGCCGTCGCAATTTTAGACGGCCTGAAAGGCAAGTCATTCGAAATTCACTTCCCAAAGAAATTTACATTCATTTTGAAACTCCTGAGACTTTTGCCCTATTGGTTGTCTTTCAAGTTCATCAAACGACTCTTGTAATATCGGGGAACACCAGACAGAGGCCCGTTACACTTAAATGCAGCGCACGAGCATTCCTTTATCAAGCCATGACCTCTTCGATTGTAGTACAAAATGTAGTGCAAATTTGCTTCTATGATACTTTGGTGGCGAAGAAGGTATTGTAACATCGGCAAAAGTCCGGGGTATCAAGCAGTTTCTTTTTGTCGGATGAGGTTTGGTAAGTGTGGGATATTGGGTGCGCCGGGATGTGATAGTCGGTCTCCAAGATAGTCCCAGAAATTAATTCCCAGCTTGGCGCAT
>CAJQQZ010000059.1 GCA_905480575.1 uncultured Alphaproteobacteria bacterium
GTTTCCTTTGTTTGATGTTTTTGGTTTGCACCTACATCAAAACCGGAAACGGCTGGCTCCTTCAAGAGCCGAACGTAGTCCTTCCAGCTAGCTGGAAGGACTACTATGTCAGATTAAGTCGGAACTAATTCAAATAATGGCTCTTGCTGAATCGTTTGGAATGATAGTGCGCAATCCGTTGGCGCTGTTCAGAGTGTCTGCCTTCTGGTTTCCAGTTTATTTGATGTCTCATTTGTGTTGGATCTATTGGGATTATGCAGCCCTAGGGATGTCCGATCCCGATGGAGTAAAGCCGGGTATTTTTAGTCAATGGTCACCTGTTTTCATTGTTCTCGCCACAGCAATAACTGTGCTTAGCTTCATTGGGATCGCGATAGTCGCAATAGCCTGGCATCGGTTTTTCTTGAAGGGGGAAGTGCCGTCTTCGCTTCTCATCTGGCCCAAAGGTTGGGCAGTGAAACGATACTTCTGGACAATGGTACTGTTGGTTTTGTTCTCACTTCCTTTTCTCTTTGTTTTCATGTTCTTCTACATGGGCAGTTTTGATGGCATCGAATCGACAAACACAAACCTTTATGGCTTTTGGGGGATGTTCATACCGTCCGTCATTTTTTATATGGTTGTTTCGTTTTTTGGCTTGGTCTTTCTTGCAATCGCACTTGGTGTTCGACTAAGGCTAAGCGCTTCGGTCGAACTCATGAGCCAACACCTGGGTACAGTTCTAGTGTTGATCTTTGTGCTGGCGACGATGAATTCTATTTCTATTGTTTTGTCAGAAGAATTTGTGGATCCCGGGCTGGGCCTATTCCGCTGGTTAAGCTTCCTTGCAAGTGAATCAGTCTTTTGGTTCTTTGTGTTGGTTGAAGTCGGGGTTTTGTCTTCACTGTATCGCCAGCTCGGTTTGCCGTTGAGCATTGGCGAGCAAGCGAGTTAACCCCACTCTTTCCACTATTGGTGCCCAGCACTTGCCGGAACGAGAAAACAATCTACAATTTATACTAAGTGAGGAGAGTTAGCGTTTAGATGTCAGTCATGAAAACAGCATACCGTTTTGTCTTAGTTTTGTTACTCACGTTCACATCTGTGACTGCTGCGAATGCGCAGACACGGGTGGTTCATTCGCCATCTGATGGTTATTTGAATTTGCGGACCGGGCCCAGCACGCGGTATGCGATCATCCAACGGATGTACAACGGCACCAAAGTCGATGTGATCGGCAGAAGCGGGTCGTGGCGTAAGGTGGAACTGTGGGATGGAACCAGGGGTTGGGCTCACAAAAACTATCTACGCAGCCCTTCTTCTTCTGGCAGTGGCTCTTGGGACAGTCCTGGCACGCTGTTGGTCGTCTACTCCCGATATGATGGCTATTTGAATCTAAGGACTGGGCCGAGTTCTAACTATGCCATCATTCAGCGCATGTATAATGGCACGGAAGTCGAAGTCCTGGGCTCCAAAGGCAAATGGCGTGAAGTTCTGCTGTGGGATGGCACAAGCAGCTGGGCGCACAGAAGCTATATGCAACGGGTGAGCCAATAAGAAGGCGTCGCTTAGAATTGGCTAGAGCCCCAAACCTTTGCGCAATTTACCTAGGAATGTGGTCTTCTTTGATGTCACTTTCGGGGATTGTTCAACGGGATGCTGGCAGTAACGGCAAAGGATCGCCAGTTTGAGGATTGATTGGTGACAGTTTCGACAGTTTGACCTGGCCTGCTCCAGGTACTCGGTGAGGCCCATTTCGAAAACGTCTTCGGTGCTCGAATTGCAGGAAGAGCAGGTCTTCTGACTCTCGCCAAGCGGGCTAAAACAGTAACCACAGTAGAGGTCAGCTTTTTTCATGGCTTCTAGGGTCACAGCTCTTTGCGATAATAGATCCGTTCAAAGCCGTTTTCTGAACCGCGTCCAATCTCTTCATACCCCAGATGAGGGTAGTAGGTGTGGTTCTCGGTCATGTGGATGTTGGTGTAGAGTTCGATTGCTTTCAAACCTTGGTTGCGGGCCTGCCGTTCGACAAAGGCGATGAGGCTTGAACCGATCTTCAACCCCTGCGCGCTGGGGAAGACCGCGACATTCTCTAGGTGAATGTGATCAGCGCGGGGGTAGAACAACGCGAAGCCACGCATGAATTGTTGTTCTCCGGTGTGCGGTGCTTCCAACGGTCCAGTCTTTGCCAACCACAACTGCTCTTGCGATATGGGTTCAGCAAAATCTTGGATCATGGGCATAGGCTTCTGCCCGATGCGCTCAACGTAGATCTCATAGGCGGCCTCTGCGCAGGCACGCACAGTGGGCAGGTCTGAGGAGTGAGCGAGAGTGATGTCCATGACAGCGAACTTAAGCCAACTTGAAGATCTCGGCAATATCCCGCTCGGTCAGATTAACTGGATTGTTGCTCAGTCGCTCCAGGTTCACCTGGGTTGAGAGGAAGCGTCGTTTCTCATGCGTGTCAGCCCCCAAAGTTGACATGTCAGTCTCAACGCCCAAGCTTGCCACGAAAGCCTCAAGCTCAGATTGACAAGAAGACAGGTTCTTGATCGAAAGCAGCTCTGTGAGTTTCTCAATGACAGGAGACAGTGCTGGTAATTTTGCATCTGCGTGACGCTGAAAAATGGCTGGCAACGTCAGCCAGACAGCTTGACCATGTGGCACGGCGTGATGGGACGTGAAGGCGTAAGAGAAAGCATGAGCCGCGGTGGTCTTAGAGATGTTGATCGCTTTGCCGGCCAGGTGAGCCGCCTCAATCATGGTCTGGTGATCTTCGGCTCGACTGCTGTCAACGATCTTCGGCAAAGCCGTCCAGCACAGCTTTACGGCCTCAAAAGCAAAGGCACGGCTTTCTTCAGTCGCTCCCACGGCCCAAGCACTTTCAATCCCTTGCGCCAGAGCATCAAGACCGTTAACGGCTTTTTGGAAAGAGGAGTTCGATTGGATCAGGTTACCATCCAGGATCGTGGCATCCGGCAAGATGATAGGGGAGGCCAGCGAGTATTTGCTCGTTCCTTTGTAGACGACAGCGAAGTGCGTTGCTTCACTGCCCGAACCAGCGGTTGTTGGGGTGGCGACCAGAGGTATACCTGGATCGAGGGCTTTGTGTTTGCCCTCAGCGATATCGTTGGCTCGGTCGGGTTTGCTGATAAAAGCTTTGATCAGCTTGGCCATGTCCAGCACGCTGCCACCACCAACGGCGAGGATCAGGTCGACGGCATTAGAGCGCGCAAATGAAACACCCTTCAAGGCATCTTCGATTTTCGGATTGATAGCAAAGTCACAAAACCGCACGAGCTCATCGGCTGTGAAATGCTGTACGACTGCCGCTTCGGCCCCTGATGCAGCGAACGAACCACGACCGCTCACCAACAGGGTTCTGCGAGGCCTGAACTTGGCTTTGATTTCCCCCAGCTGATTGACCGATCCCAAACCCGATATCTGCATCGTCATTCCAAACTAGCCTCGGCGTTTTTGATTGAAAGAAACATACGTTTATTGTGGCTTGTTTTATCGATGAATTGAAACCCGAGATTCTCATAAAAGCTCGTTCGCTTAGTGAAGTTCTCTTGGTCTCCGGTGTCCAGTACATCCAGGATAATGGCGGCACAGCCAGCTTGTTGTGAGATCGTAACGGACCGCTTAATTGCGTCAATCAGCAAAGCGGTTCCCAGGCCCTTACTTTGTGCCGTTTGATCGACTGCAATCGCGCCGAGGTAGACCGCCGGTAATGATGGCTGGCGGCTGCGCCCCATTAATTGCGGAAGTTCGTTTGAAACAACTGAATGGGCGTTTAGACTGTAAAAGCCAAATGGGCGGGTAGCCTGGCCCCGTTCAACAGCAACCCAAACAGCTATCAAATTGTCTTTTGTGAGCTTGGAGATCGATTGTTTGAAGAAGTTATCGATTGGACCATAACCGCAGCTAAACTTTTTACGGTCATGTGTGATCGGATCGAATTTCTGGATCAGGAACTTTGCGGAAGAACTCGGCTTAGCCATCCTCTAACAAACCCTCGGACGCTTTGGCTTTTTGGGCCAATCCGGGGATTTTCTGTCCAGGGCTCGCGACCGCCGCAGCGAAAGCATCAAACAACTCTGGATCAATCAAAGTTGCAAACTGAGCGCGTTCGATCTCCTTAGCTTTCTCATAGGCGGCGGAAATGATGAAGCTGCTTTCATCCATCCCGATTGCAGCCGCTGCACGGCCAATGGCCGAACTGACTGAGGGTTTCACTCTCTGTTCTTTGCGAACCGTTCTTTTTTCCTCGAAACTTTCTGTAACGTCGCTGAAGCCAAGCATAGGGCTCTCCGTTTTTTTTTGGAATTGTACGGCTTTTGTCCGTACAAAGCAAGGGTGGTTTGCTCAACGGCTGATTGGGCTCGATATTACGGGGAACTCGGGCCTATGAAGCCAGCCGACTTCTACAGCCCGCAGTTGTTACTGCTCTCTTGGATCCGGGTCATTCGCACGGCAGACAGTGGAATCTTGGTCACCGTAATGGGGAGGTTTGGTTCATCAGCGACCGGATCGAAGACATAGAGGTGCTTGCTGTCGGCATAGAGCTTTTTGAAGCAAGCGTTTGGGCTGGCCAGGGATTTTAGCAACGGGGTAAGGCTACCCAGGTCCTCGACATCCTTAGCAGTGACCCAGACCCGAACAGAGTTAAATCCCGGAAAGCCTTTTGCTCTCAAACCATCAAACCTTTGCTTGCCGGCTAAACCACCCATCCAGTGTCCGAAGAAAAAGAAGGTGACAATAGCCACGATGGTTATCGCGGCGATAATCATTGGGTCACGCCCCTTATTGCTCCACCGCCAGAGCCAGATCAGGCCCAACAACACCAGGGCGGTCGATAGAACCCACCATGTGAACTCACGCAAAACCCAAAAACCATAAGTGAGAATAAACTCACGCTTGATTTCAACGGCACTGATACCCACGCCAAAAGCATCGAAATAGTTGTAGGCGAAACGCCATCCAGCCAAGTAGAGCCAGGCGGTGACCAAAGCTAGGATCAGCCCGGCCTCACCGATGATTTTGATCCAATCCGTGCGCGCCGGTGAAGAGGACGGAGCAGATGAGGGGCTAGGTTTCTTGGTCATGACCGCTGGCTACTGCTCGATCTTCAACTGAAGCTGATTGTCAGTTGGGATCTGAATGTCTTTAAGATTATACAGATCGTCATCAGGGGCTTTGTAGATTATTTTTTCTGTGGGGCTACTTAGGATACCAAAATCTTTCGTGAAAGAAGTCGCTACTCGGTCGCATGACGAGCAGCGTTCTTCTCCATCCTTAATGAGCATCCAAGGCTCCTTAATCGCAATTGGCTTTTTGGTTCTCTCCCCAGTTTTGGGATTGCGGCACAAGGCTTTTTTGAAGTCACTTCCTTCTTCTGAAGCCTCTGTACAATCCGTTAGCAAAATGTCTTTCTCCGGATTGGATAGACAGAAGCAAGCAGGCCCTAACAGACTGGCAATCGACGCAGTATTTTGAGAGAGTGCTGAGGCCGTTAGTCCAAAAGTCGCCGCAGTAAAAGCCAAAGTAAAAAGCAGATGTTGTTTTGAACCGCTCATCTCGCCGTTGCTCCTCATTTTGTCAGATCCTTTTCTAATAGGATCTTATCACGAAAATCACTCTCAACAAAATTGGGCAGGACTTGCTCTTGATCACCTTAAGGATAGATTTTTGCTAAAATCAGATGTTTCAACAGTGTCTCCAGCCTGTTAGTTGGCACTACTTTGGCTGTCTAGTCCGCCGCGGTGTAAGGCTCAATGTTGCGACCACCGTAGCGGCGCACGCGGATGTTGGCTTGCTCTGCGTGACCGGCGAAACCTTCCAACATACAAAGGCGTGAGCAGACCTCGCCAACTTTGGCAGAGGCCTCGTCGGTCAAGACACGCTGGTAAGTGCAGGTTTTCATGAACTTACCGACCCACAGTCCACCGGTGTAGCGGGCGGCTTTTTTGGTTGGCAGCGTGTGGTTGGTGCCGATGACTTTGTCGCCGTAAGAGACGTTGGTGCGGGGCCCGAGGAACAGCGCGCCGTAGTTGGTCATGTTGTCGAGGAAGTAGTCCGGATCGCGGGTCATGACTTGGACATGCTCGTAGGCTAGTTCGTCGGCGACAGCGACCATCTCAGCTTCATCTCTGCATAGAATAATTTGACCGTAGTCCGCCCAGGACACGGAAGCGATCTCAGCCGTTGGCAGAACTTTCAACTGACGCTCCACCTCGGCCAGTGTTTCTCGTGCCAGCTTCTCTGAGTTGGTGATGAGTGCCGCTGGGGAGGTCGGCCCATGCTCGGCCTGGCCCAGCAAGTCGACGGCGCAAAGTTCCGCATCAACGCTCTCGTCTGCTATTACCAGTGTTTCGGTCGGGCCAGCGAAAAGGTCGATCCCAACACGGCCATACAACTGGCGTTTGGCCTCGGCGACGAACATGTTGCCGGGGCCGACCAGCATGTCGGTAGGATTGATTGTCTCGGTGCCAAGCGCCATAGCACCGACCGCCTGCATGCCACCAAGGCAAAGGATCTCATCAGCCCCGGCCAAGTGCATGGCGGCAACAATGGCGGGGTGTGGTGCACCTTTGTAGGGCGGAGCAGAGGCGATCACACGTTTCACGCCTGCGACCTTGGCCGTTACCACTGACATATGAGCAGAGGCGACCATAGGGTACTTACCGCCTGGCACATAACAAGCCACAGAATTGACCGGCACATTTTTGTGGCCCAGCACGACACCTGGCATGGTCTCGACTTCTATGTCTTTCAGGGCCGCTTTTTGGTGCTCGGCGAAGTTCTTGACCTGAGCTTGCGCAAAGCGAATGTCTTCCAAATCGCGCTTTGAGACTTTGCTCATCGCAGCTTCGATTTCTGGCTCTGAAAGGTGGAACTTGTCTGGGGCGTAGCCATCGAATTTCTCAGACAGTTCCCGAACCGCCGCATCACCGCGCGCTTCGATGTCGGCCAGGGTTGCTTCGACAGTGGTCCGTACTTTGGCGTCTGCCTCTGCGATTTGCTCGGCGGTGCGACCTGCTTTGATGATTGTGGCCATTATTTGATCCAGCCCAGACGCTCGCAACGTTTTGAATACCAAACCAAGAAGACCGCTAGAACGGTTGGGGCTAACACCCCGAGGATCAGCTCGAAGGGGCCGAAGTTGACGGTCGATCCGATGGAGGCCGCCGCATGGCCCATGGTTACCAAGACACCAACGGCTGACGCCAAAAAACAGAGGGTAGCGAGGGAGGACTTACGAAGCAGGAAGAGCGCGCCGAGTACCCCACCAAAGACTGAAAGTCCAAAGGCTGCCGTCGCCCAAAGCGGACGAGCCTCAGCAATGGCACGGTGGCTTTCCGGCATAGAAGCCAACATATTGGCATTCATCTGCATGAAGAAGTTCATACAGCCCATGAGATTCCAAAGCAGGGTGAAAATGGCGACGAGCCAGAAGGTCCAGTGGACACCGGGTCTCTCGTTGTTACTCATGGCGTGGTTCCTTTGTTGATTGTCGGTGGCGATGTTTCGCTGGTTTTGACATAAGCCTTTGTCATTGTCATCTATGACTTGGTGAAGGGGGCTTCCTTTTTCGTCATGTTTGGTTTTACCAATGACCTCCCAACAATAGCGCTTCAATCTATCTCCTCCCCCGTCGCAGTCGCAGGACGGGGTCTACTTGTTCTCTGGGCAAGATGCTTGTTGATGAAACACGTTGGCTAGACAGCGAGTGAACCTTGGCGGCATCAAACCCAGCCCAACCGTGGACCCCGCAACAAGTGCGGGGAAGGGTGCGGATGTTGCTAACAGATTCGGCCACTGCAGCTGATTTTCTCAGTACCTTTTCACATTGTTTCAACATCTCCTCTTGTCATCCCTAACCTGATCGGGGATCTTTGGGTCTACATCTTAAGTGCCTCAGGGAAGCGCATGACCAAGAGTTTCAATAAAGACTTCAAAGAACTGCTGGCCGCCGCCGTGGTCCAACCAACGGAAAGCCAAAGCGGCGACCGACCACAGGCGCTGTCAGCCTATCTGGGCTGGCTTCAGGAGACTCTTCTTGATGGTATGGCTTTCGATAGTCAGGTCTTTGCCAATCCGCGAGAGGGTGAGCCGCCGATCCTGGTCGCTATGCGTGTCGAGGGCGCAGACCTCTCCACTGTCCTGGTGTACGGTCATGGCGACGTGGTGCTGGGCATGGATGAGCGCTGGCGGGCGGGCCTGTCACCCTGGGCTTTAACGGAAGAGGGCGACCGCTGGTATGGGCGCGGTGCGGCGGATAACAAGGGCCAGCACCTGGTGAACATCTTCGCGCTGCGCAAGGTTCTGAACGCCAAAGGTAAACTCGGTTTCAACGTCACACTGTTGATTGAAATGGCGGAGGAACGCGGCTCGCCGGGCTTGGCGGAATTCTGTGCTCAAAACAAAGAACGCTTACAAGCCGACGTCCTGATCGCCTCGGATGGACCGCGGTTAGAGGCCGCGCGCCCGACGGTATTCCTCGGTGCCAGAGGAGCGCTGAACTTCGATCTGGTCGTGGATTTGAGAGAGGGGGTCCATCACTCCGGCAATTGGGGTGGCCTCTTGAAAGATCCTACCATACGCCTGTCGCACGCCTTGGCCTCGATCGCTGGCTCTAAGGGCGAGCTGTTGATTGCGGACTGGCGACCAAGCTCCTTCACGCCCGAAATCCGCGAACTGCTCAAGTCTTGCAAGTTGCCGACTGAGATGTCGGGCATCGAAATCGATCAAGACTGGGGCGAAGCCGACATGACACCGGAGGAACAGGTCTTCGGCTGGAACTCCTTCGCGGTGTTGGCCATGGAATCAGGCACACCCAGCGCACCGGTCAACGCGATTCCAGGACGCGCCGCGGCCCACTGCCAACTGCGCTTTGTTGTTGGCACCGATGGCACCCGCATCCTGCCGGCTCTGCGTGAACACCTGGATCAGGGCGGTTTCAACGACGTGGAGATCGTCGGTTATGAAGGCGAAATCTTCCACGCAACGCGCAGCGACCCGTCCAGCGACTGGGTGCAGATGGCTGTCAAATCGATCAAAGCCACCACGGGCAAAGATCCTGCGATCCTACCCAATCTCGGCGGCTCTCTGCCCAACGAGATCTTCACCGATATCCTCCAAATCCCCACTGTCTGGATACCACATTCCTACCCCGGCTGCTCCCAACATGCCCCGGATGAGCACAATCTGCTCTCGATCCTAGAGGAGGGAGTAGAAGTTATGATGGGTGTGTGGGGGGAAATAGAATGACAGAAATCAAACGTATTGAAGTTGGTCGACGGATGAGCCAGGCCGTCGTTTACAGCGGGCTTGTTTGGCTGGCGGGGCAATGTGGTACTGCCGGAGAAAGCATTGCGAATCAAACCCGTGAAAGTTTGCAGAAAATCGACCGTTTGTTGGTAGAAGCTGGGTCTGATAAAGCCAGAATTTTGAACACAACCATCTGGCTGGCGGACATCGATGATTATGGCGAGATGAATGCTGTTTGGGATGCGTGGATACCGGAAGGGTGCACGCCTGCACGTGCCTGTGGAGAGGCTCGTCTCGGCGGTGTTGGCTATGATATCGAGATTATCTGTGTTGCCGCTGTTGGTTAAGGATTGTCTAAATCGCTCGGTTTTTCTAGAAATGGCGGTTGCACTTGTGGCGAAATATGAGCGTTGGACGTAAACACTCGCATCGACCAGAAGTTCTAATAGATCGCCTTGAGCAGTAGGATAGATGTTGGCACTTGTCACCTCATTTTTCCTAGCCGAAATTTTTAACCGGAGGCCAAAATTTTTTTTCTAACTGATGCTTTGAAAATGGTCAGCGACATCAAAACCAAGGGTTTGATGATTTACCTCTGGGGTGGCTTGCTCAACATTCCTCAGGTGTTGGGTGGTTTGATTTTCATAAGAACTGTCGAAGGGTTGGTCATACTACTGACGGTCTTTTTCACGCTGGCGGTTGCTGGACAAATTCACAAACGCACACCTTTTTCAAGGGGCATTGGCATTTGCCATCTTCCGTGGTTGGTTATGTTGCCCTGGCTCATTTCGCGGATCACCTCTTTTGAACAACCACCAATACAGGGCTACTGGATGATCTACGTCGCCATCGTCGTTTCAATAAGCGTGATTTTTGATGTAAATGATGTTTTTCGCTACGTCCGAGGAAGCAAAACTTTCAACTGGTCGAATAAATCTTGAGCAAAAAGGTCTGGGGCGTGACTTCTGGATGCCCTCAACCTGTTTTGTGTATCCGGTACCGTGGAATATTTCTGATCTACAAACTTTAACCTCCAAAAACAGACTGTGCCTTGAGGCCGGTTCCGGTTAAGATCACCACTGTTTTGTCGCTCGCTGCGATACTGCCATTATCCACCAGCTTTTTCGCACCCATCCACGCATGAGCGCTGGAGGGCTCAGCCAGCAAACCTGCGCGGGCGAGGCGCTTTGTTGCGGCCAGGATTTCATCTTCTGAGACTGTGACAGTGCCACCGCCGGTTTCAGCAATCACTTTGACCAAATGACGAAGCCGGATTGGCGATTGAACGGCTGTACCTTCGGCAATGGTTGGCGCGAATGCAGGCAGTTTGTTGCCTTGGATAAGATGATGGAGAGGCGCACAGTTTTCTGGTTGGCTGACGAATATTCTGGGCATTCGGGCGATCTCGCCAACGCGCATCAGTTCGCTAAAGGCAAGGTGGCACCCCATCACGTTACTGCCTTCCGATGCCGGGATTACGATGTTGTCCGGCACATAAAATCCAAAGTCTTCCCAGATTTCATAGCCGATGGACTTTGTGCCCTGCAGGAACATGGGATGCCAATTGTGGCTGGCGTAGAAGGTTGTTTTGGCATGTTCTATCGCCGCGTTTGCAGTGTCGGCTCTTGTGCCGGGTACCAGTTCGACGGTGGCTCCGTAGGCGCGCGCCTGGATGATCTTTGCGGGTTGAGTGTATTCTGGAACCAGGATCGTGGTGGTTATGCCAGCTGCTGCGCCGTAAGCCGCCACTGATGCACCCGCGTTGCCCGAGCTGTCTTCGCAGATCTCTGTGATGCCTTGTTGCATTAGGAAGGAGATCAGAACCGAAACACCGCGATCCTTGAACGACCCCGTAGGCGCAAACCATTCAAGTTTGAAGTGGCATTTCAGCCCGTCGATCTCAGTCTCGATTAAGGGTGTGCAGCCTTCCCCCAGGGATATAGGCCGGGCGATCTCTACCGGCAACGATTGAGCATAGCGCCAAATCGATCGTTTAGAGCCGTCAATCTGAGAGCGGGATATTCCTGGCAAGTTGCTGATCAATAGAGGGTTACCATTCGGTGCGCGCCAGAGCGGTGAGCTCAAAGGGTGAGTTTCTCCGGTTTCCTGATCGATGAACGTTGCGGCGGCTGGGTTAAACATGGCTGATTTCTCCTGCATGGCTGAAGAGGATAGCCATGACCGTACGAAATGTAGCCGCAAACTTGCGCATCTTGAGCCTAATTATTGCGTAGAATATTAGCATGTGCAATTTTCACGCACATGAAGGAAATCGATTCCATTGATCACAAAATATTAGAAACCTTGCGCAAGAATGCTGACTTGGCGAACAAAGTATTGGCTGACAAGATCGGGCTGTCGCCGTCAGCTTGCCTAAGGCGTGTTGCGCGATTGAAGGATATTGGCACGATACAAGGCATCGTCGCCGTCGTAGATCCCGATTGCCTCGACCTAAAACTGACCGTGATCGTTACGGTCAAGTTTGAAAAACATGGCCCGCGCCATCGAGAGCAGTTTTTCAAGCAGCTGGAAAAAGAAAACGCCATTTCGCAATGCTATATGGTCTCTGGCGAAGTGGGCAGTATTTTGACTATGAACTTTGCTGATATGGAAGAATATACTCAGCTTGCCGACCGATTGTTTCACGCTGACGAGAATATCTCCGCATTCACCACCCACATGGTAATGTCGTCGCTCAAGTAGAAGTCGTTATAAAAACGCCAGCACTATTTCTTAGAAATCATAGCGTAAAGCTCGTCCTTTAGGATCATTCGCTTTTTACGCAGCTCCTCATGGCGAGCGTCAGAGGCTCCCTCGATGCCGGTCTCAATACGGTGAACTTCGCGGTTGATTTCATGGTAGTCATCAAAAAGCCTGGCGAAGTGGGCATCATTGATCTTCAGGTCGTGAATTTTATCGACACTTTCTGGGAATTCTTCGGCTAGTTCATGGGGCACGTGTGACATAAGACATCCTCGGTTGCAGTTACTAAGAGGAACCTAACAAACCGAATGACGCGCTGCTTTGATCCAGGTCAAGTGAGCAGGCGTTTCACAGGCCCTTCCAACACCTAAATCCCAGGCGCGATCACTTTGTAGTTCCGGTCCTTGACCTTCTTCTGGCGGTTGATCCAGGTCAGCGCTTTCTTCAATCCTCTGGTCGAGTGACGGTAGTTCATCTGCTGACCATGGTTGGCTTGGTAGGAGACCCTGAACAGATCGCCTTTACGCATGGCCTTCAGGATTTTGGTGCCTACGGGAGGCAGGAGAGTCAGAGTGCCGTGGTTATTGGTGTAGTGGGTGCCTTCCCACAGGTCCCAGCTTTGCTTGTCGGTGGTCACCTTCACAGGCGTTCCCGGCATGACGGGATCGACGATCAGAGCCAGCGAGAGTTGCCAAACATTGCCCGTGGTTTCTGCAGGACGGAAGAACTCGACATGGTGGTAGGAGGTGCCTTTTGGCCCCGTTACTGACTTGAACGATATGGCCTCGCAATTGCCGTTATCGCGGCAGGTGACCATGTAGTCCTTGGAATAGATCCGGCTGCGTGCTTCTGCGTTGCTGGCGGTGAGTGTTACTGCCAACACGCAAAGTGCGATGACCAAAGTCGTGAAAACATATCGAGATGTTTGGGGTGTGATGATCATGGCTGTCTCCTCCTTCAGCGTCTGAGCTGGCTGGATAATGGTCCTCAATTACGGTGGAAACGTGACGGTTTCCTTCAATTTTCTCTGAAACAAGAAGGCAGAAGCACTGCTTTTAGAGACTCATCGACTGTCATTTTCTGGATGGGCTGAATTGTTGGGAGACCTGGGAGACCGAGTTGTAGTCATATCTGTCAGACATGGATGTGGTTCCTACGATTAGGCTGTCTTGTGTTGACAACCCAGCTTATCAATGATGAAGTTTGATTTCAGGAATTCCCTTTCTAGGAAACAAGCCCATGGCGACCAATGTCACCTCCATCGACACCGCTAAGTCAGCTGAGCAGCAAACGCGGGAGAACCTCGCAGCGCTTTACCGTCTCTATGCCAAGTTTGGCTGGACGGATTTGAACCAGACCCATGCGGCGGCCAGGGTGCCAGGCGAACCCGATCTGTTCTTCCTTAAACCCGATGAATTCCTGATGGAGGAGGTGACGGCCTCTTCCCTGTCCAAGGTCAACATGAACGGCGACCAGGTTTCCGGCGATTGGCAGGTCAACCGTGCTGGCTCGCTGATCCATGCCGCTGTGTTGGGTGCGAGGCCGGATATCAACTATTCCGCCCACACCCATTCCCGCGCTGGCGCGGCGGTCTCCTGTATGGATTGTGGCTTGCTGCCGCTCTCCCAACACTCCGGCATGATCCTGCCCACCGTGGTACAGCACGCATATCAGGACGTGACCAATGCAGCCGACGAGTGCGCCGCGCTGGCTCGTGATATCGGCGATAAGTTCTGCATGATCATGGAAAACCACGGCCTGCTCACCGTAGGCCGCTCGATTGGGGAATGCTTCTACTACCTCTATTACCTCGAAATTTCCTGCAAAATTCAAGTCGATGTCCTGGCCTCAGGGCAGAAGCCCCTGTTGCTGTCCGACGAGATTGTCCAGGGCCTGTTCAACGACGGCGGCGTGCCCGTCAACGAACCTCCAGGTGCCGAAGATTGGAACCCCCAAGTGCGCTGGTTGGATAAGCACATGCCAGGTTTCAGGGATTAGTGAGGGACCGGTGGGCTAGGTTAGGGTGAAGGCCTGGCCTTGTTATCAAACCTTCCGTGCTTGCATGTCTGTTCTTCTTCCCCCCACTCGCACTTTCCTTCCCCGCACCTGTTGCGAGGGCCACGGTAGACCTGGTCTAGTTACTTGCGAGGGAATGCGCGTCTTTTGACGCTGAGCACTTAATCTGCGAAAGGCGCGCCTGGAGACAAGTGGGGACCGTCCTTCGACGGGAAGCGGGAGCGGAGTGGTGAGGGGGCGAAGCGCCCCCAAACCACGCTTCTAAAGGTGGCCTTCTTCTTTCAAATCGGCCTGTACCTTCTCAATCGAGGCGCGCAGAGTTGAGACGACAAAATCACACTGTTCGGTGCTGAGCGTCAAACAAGGGGACAGCACGTTGAGGTGCGCCACTGGGCGCACGATCAGGCCGTGGTTCTCGGCTTCGCGTGCAACACGGGTACCGATATCAACGTCGCCTTCAAACAGCTCCTTAGTTTCTTTGTTCGCGACGAATTCGATACAGCACATAAAGTGACTGCCACGAACGTCACCAACGACGGCCAAGTCGCTCAGGCTGCCGAGCTGCTCGCGGAAGTAAGCGCCGACTTTGCGAACGTGACCGGGGATGTCTTCCCGCTCCATGATCTCAATGGACTTGAGGCCCGCCGCGCAAGCCACCGGGTGGCCGGAGTAGGTGAAACCGTTGGTGAAATACTGGTCATCCTTCGCAACTGCGTCGTAGATTTTGCTAGAGAACACCATGGCACCCAGCGGAATGTAACCAGAGGTCAGGCCCTTGGCACAAGTGATGATGTCAGGCTGGACATCGAAGACTTCTTTGGAAACAAACCAATGCCCGAGGCGACCGAAAGCTGTAACAACCTCATCGGCTACAAAAAGGATGTGGTTCTCTTGGCAAACATCCCAGATGCGCTTGTGGTATCCCTCAGGCGCAACACGAACACCACCGGCACCCATGATCGGCTCTGCAAAGAATGCTGCAACTTTGTCGGCACCGATTTCGGCGACTTTGTCGGCGAATTCCTGAACCAGCTGGTGACAGTATTGGGCCTCAGACAGGCCTTCAGGACAACGGTACATGTCTGGAGTTGAGATATGGTGGATCGTGTCGGTCTTGAAATCGAAGAGATCTTCGTTGCGGTCCATCTCCTTACAACCGATGGATTGCGCGATGTAGGTCGAACCGTGGTAGGCCTCGTGACGGCCAATGACGTGGCGCTTTTCTTTCAGACCCTGGGCACCAAAATAAGCCTGGACCAAACGGTAAGCGGAATCAATCGCGGTCGAGCCGCCCGTTGTGAAGAACACGTGGTTCAAATCACCTGGGGCCAGCTCAGCAATCTTCGCGGCCAGCTCTGCACCTGGGGTATTGGTGGTGTCTGTAAAGGGGCTGAAATACGGCAATTTACGCACCTGGTCAGCAATCGCCTCAACCATTTCTTCACGGCCATAGCCGATGTTCACGCACCACAGGCCACCGATACCGTCCAGGTACTTGTTGCCATCAATATCAATGACATAAGCGCCCTCAGAGCCCTCAACCGCCATCGCCGCACCTTCTTCGCGGTAATGATGCCAGTTCGACCAAGGATGAACAAAGTGGTCTTTATCCTTCTGCCAAATTTCTTTGCCATAGTTTGAACGTGACTCTTGGAGCGACATGGCCGAGACCTTCCTACTGAATGAAATTCCTAACAATCGTATAACAAAACCACTGGCATGGCAGAATATCCTGAATGGGATGGGTGCTTGGTGAACGACAACCCTTGCCCCCACCCCGGCTTTGCTGTATGAGCCACTTGTTCGCTTGTAGAAATCTTATTTCAGCGACACAACATTCCAGACATTGATTTTAGATCCCTGCCTTGAATTGCCAAAAATGGCGCATAAACAACGGCGGCCAGTCTACATAAGCTCCCAAATAATGAAAGAACGGCTTCACTGGTCTTTGCTGACCTGTGTCATGACCGTTAATGAAAACAGTTGAATACATTTAACGAATTCGGCCTAGCCGATCCTATCCTGAAAGCCCTAACAGCTCAGGGACACTCTGAGCCCACTAAAATCCAAGCGCAAGTCATTCCTACTTTGTTAGAGAAGCGCGATATCATTGGTATTGCACAAACTGGCACTGGTAAAACCGGCGCATTCCTGCTGCCGCTTCTGGACCGTTTGAGCAGAAACAAGCCGTCGCTGAAGCCCAGAGGCTGCACCAACCTGATCCTCAGCCCAACGCGGGAACTGGCGAGCCAGATCGCTGAATCAGCGCTAACCTACGGCAAGTTCATGAACATTTCCGTCACCGTTATCGTTGGTGGTGTAAAGCCTAGCCCCCAAATCAAGAGGCTCAGAAACGGCTCTGATTTGGTTGTTGCGACACCTGGCCGATTGCTGGATCACATGTCGTCTGGTGCCATTGACCTGAGCGCGGTGGAAACAATCGTCATTGATGAAGCCGATCAGATGTTCGATCTGGGCTTCTTGCCAGCCGTAAAACGCATCATCGCCAAGCTGCCTAAATCACGCCAGACTGTGTTGATGTCTGCGACGATGGCAAAGCCGATCCGTGAATTGGCTCTGAACATTCTAACCAACCCGGTTGAGATCGCTGCGGCTGTTGTTTCCCGCCCGATTGAGCGTATTCAACAGAGCGTCATACATGTGGAGGCTGTTGGTAAAAAAGCGGCCCTGACCAAGATCCTGCAGGGCGAAGACATCACGCATACGATTGTCTTCACGCGCACAAAACGTGGAGCCGATCAAGTTGCTAAGCATCTGACCCAGGCAGGTATCCAGGCGATGGCGATCCACGGCAACAAAAGCCAGTCGCAACGTGAACGCACACTGGCTGCTTTCAAAACCGGTGAGTGCCACGTTCTGGTCGCCACCGATATCGCAGCCAGAGGCATCGACATTGATGACGTTTCTCACGTTGTGAATTTCGAGCTGCCGAATGTGCCGGAATCTTATGTTCACCGCATTGGCCGAACAGCCAGAGCGGGCAAGAACGGCACGGCGGTTTCTTTGTGTGACGCCACAGAAATCACCTTGTTGAAGGACATCGAGAAACTGATCGGGAACCAGCTTCCGGGTTCTCAGTCAGACACCATCCGCGCGGTGAAGAAGCCGGTTCAAAAGCAAGGCCAGAGACAGGGACAAAGACAGAGTCAAAAGCCGAGTGGTCAAAAACCAGGCCAACGTCAAGGTCAAAGAGCTAGCTCAAAGCCGGGCGAGAAACGGACACAAAGACCGGGCCAAAAACCTGCTCAGAGGCAGGCTCAAGGTACGGGCGATAAAGCGGTTGTTGCAGAAAAAACCGCCCAGCCAGCAGCTTCCAAGAAGACTAAGAGCTGGCGTAAAAGACCCAAGTCAGGAGCGTCAGCTTCCGGTTTGGGACAGGACTCATCGACTGCTGGTCTCGCTCGGATGATGGGCAACAGCAACCCTTCCAGATCTGGCGCAAACGCCTAAAGGCAGTGGTTGTATTCAACCTTCTCTAGGCATTGCCAATCAGACGATCAAACAGCCCTCGGCGCCTCAAGGCTTCCGGGGGCATTTCTTTTCATGGAGATTTCATACCATTGGGTTAAGAAAAATTGGCAGCTAGCCTGATGACTTAGCGGTTTTTTGATGGCAGACTGGAAATCTCCGCAAGCGTTCTAAGTTCTTGCATCCAACACATCACAAACAAAGGCACCACATCATGACCACAAAACCCCTTTGGCAGTTGAGTGCCAGTGAACAAGCGGCGGCTATAGCGGCTAAAGAGGTGACCTCAGTTGAGGTTGTGACGGCTTCGATCGAGCGCATGAAAGCGACCAACGCGAAACTCAACGCGGTTGTGGATGATTTGTCGGAGAGCGCACTGGCGCAGGCCAAAACGCATGATGCGACCATGGCGGCCTCTGGTCCCATCGGACCGTTGCACGGTGTGCCCGTGACCATCAAAGTCAACGTTGACCAGAAGGGCTATGCTTCGACCAATGGCGTGACGGCGCTGAAAGATATGATAGCGCCAGGTGATGCGCCGATTGTGACCAATCTGACCAAAGCCGGTGCAATTGTCATAGGGCGCACCAACACGCCGGAGTTCTCTTTCCGTGCTACCACTTCTAACGAGCTGCATGGCCGTACGTACAGCCCCTGGAACGACTGGGCGACGTCGGGTGGTTCATCGGGTGGAGCCTCGTCGGCTGTCATGGCGGGCATGGGATCGTTGGCGCACGGCAATGACATCGGCGGTTCGCTGCGCTATCCCGCCGCCGCTACGGGTGCCGCGACTGTCAAACCTGGTTTGGGCCGGACACCGGCATGGAACCCGTCACAACAGGCGGAGCGCGGATTGCTGGCTCAGCTCATGTCGGTGCAAGGTGTCATTGCCCGCGAAGTGCGGGATGTGCGTTTGGGCATGAAGTCGGTGATTGCCTATGATGCTCAGGATGTCTGGCAAGTGCCGATGCCTTTTGATGGTCCAATGCCCGAAGGCAAAATCAAGGTGGCATACACCAAGAACACATTCGATTTTGATCTGGACCCTGCGATCTCCGTTGCGCTGGATCACGCCCGTGATTGCCTTGTCGATGCTGGCTATAAGGTGGTTGAGGTTGAGCCACCACTGTTGAACGAGACCGCCGATGTCGGTGCCAAGTGCCTCTTTGGAGAGGCCAAGGCTTTGATGTGGGATGATATCCAGAAATACGGCAGTGATACGATCAAACAGATTTTCGAGGCCTACTTTGATTACTTCCAACCCTATGAGGGCAAAGACCTGTTGCTTGGCATGGCGAAGCGGTCTTACTACATCCGCCAGTGGCAGCTGTTCATGCAGGATTATCCTTTGGTCCTGACGCCGTTCTTGCCCATGCAAACCCCGGTTTGGAATCTAGACGAGTTGGAAGGTGCCCGCGAGTCCCTTGGTACCGGCATCTATTCTTATTCGATGAACTTCATGGGGCTACCAGCGGGCAACATCCCAGCAGCCTACAATGACGGCTTACCAATCGCCGTCCAGATCGTAGCACCTCGTTTCCGTGAAGACATGATCCTGGATGCCTGTGAAGCAATCGAACAACGCACCGGCGTAATGGCAGAGCGCCTGTTCGAGCGGGGCTAGCGTAGGTACCAAGATCACATCCACTTTCTTTTTTGCTCCAAGCCACCTATCCCTTGCGCGAAGCGAAGGGTCTGTTTGAGGGGGAAACCCAGCGCTTGAGGAGAGGGAGCCCGGCATCCAACAGATCCTTCGCTCGCGTTGCTCACTCTAGGAATAGGTGTAACGAAGGGGAGATTTCTGGCCAGAGGGTGCATGCTTCTCTATCCCCTATCCCTAGAGCGACGCGAAGGGTCTGTTTGAGAAGGAAACACAGCGCTAAAGGAGAGGGAGCATTCCCACTCAATCGATGCTTAGCCAGTCTTGTTCGCGGCGGTAGGCTCGGGCTTGATCCGAGGATGGGGATGTTGGAACCTCGACTGGTCCCGTTACATCGGTCACTGAATGGGTGGGCCGTTCGGTTTTTTTTCCAACAAGGTCCACTCGCAAATCCAATGCTCTGGTCAGCTCTAGCAAGGTTGATAGACGAATGTCATTTTTGCCAGCTTCGATCTTTGACAAATGGCTCTGAGGAATGCCAACCCGTGCGGCCAGAGCCGATTGCGTGAAGCCTCTGGCTTGTCTAGCCTCAGTCAGTTGCGAAATCAGAGAGGGAAGATCAGGTGTCATTGCATTTATATATTATAAAATATAGATAGTAGCAACTGGAACTTGGGAGATTGGGAATGATTTGATGATGAGCTTCATAAAATATATGTAATAATACATAATCAGTTTCTCACAACCAAAGGTAGCCTTTGTTTTTTCATGCTGCTAAAAGCCGAATCATGAAAACACGTGTGATTATAGCCCTCATTCTGGCCCTCACATTCTGCCAAGTCCCATTCAGTCCACCAGCAGAAGCAGGGCTGTTCTCTTCCCTGTCTAAGGTTGCCTCCAAAGCTGGCAAAGCCGGTTCGGCGGGCAAGGTGGCGGGTGCCGGTAAGGCCGTCGTTTCTGTCGGTGCGATGAGCAAGCTGAAAACCGTCGGCACAGCGGCGGTCCTGATGGAGGCGGCACCCGGCGGTGGGTTTCGCTTTGTTGATGAGCTGGGTCAAGCCATGGATGCGACACCGCTCAGTAAGGTTGCCAAGGATACTCCTACCGTAAAGGCACCTCGACCTGAGGTTTTCGACGAGGTCGATAAGCTGATGGAGAACTTTCCTGACCTTAAGAAGGCTAGTGCAGACCGAGCCCGCGTGAAAGACGAGTTGGCTGCCGCTATCAAAGCCAGCCCTGACCAAGCACCTTTCCTAAAGATGGCGCACGAATTCAAAATCCCCAAAGGCAAGCCGATTGAGGTTTTTGCCGATGTTGACGTGCTGACCAGCGGTCATCCTGATGTGCTGCGTATTGCCAAACAGGGGCAGCTTTTCGTCTTTGGTAAGAATAGTACGAAATTGCCGGTTCAGGTTCTGAAGGGCGATAAACTGGCGGTAGAGTTTGCGCCCGGCGTTAAGGTGGTGGCCAAAGATAGCAAACTGTTCGATGAAGCCGCAACCCATCTCAATCGCTTGCCAAATCTTGCCAATGCTCGCCATATTGCTTTGTCGAATGACGCCAAGATGACGGACTTGCCTCAGGTAGCTTTCCGCCAAGATGGTGTGCCGGTGGTCGGCGGCATGTCGCCGGATACAATTGAAACCTCATTCTCAATCATTCGTGGTCAATCGGCAATTCTGTCCGGAAAGGTTGAGGACGGTTATTTGCTTTATAAAACCGGGCTGACCAAAACTGGGCGCGTCTCCTTGGATCGATTACGCAAAGCCGCCAGTGACGCCAACGTTGATCTGACCATTTTGGACAGCGGTGCGAAACAAGCCAAGGTCGGTAGTCTTTCCAAAATGAGCGGAAAGCTGGCCTCGGCCAAGACCAATGCGGACGTCTTCGCGGCCATCACTCCAAAGGGGCAGGAGATGGTGATCGAGGCAGCACAAGACGTGAGAGGCCGTGTGCAGATCAGCGCCACGGCGACCAAACCGGTCTTGGTCAATTCGCTGGAGGGGGCACACAGAGTTGCTGAAACAACAACCAGCCTGACGGCAGACATCGCTGACTATTTGCTGATGCGCAGTGTCGTCCAAGGTGTCAAAGCGGTCTACGTCTATACTAATGATGAGGATAGAACGCGCGAACTCAACAGCCGCCTTATTCCGGGTGTGAACTCCTGGATTCCTATCATTGCGATTGCGAACCTGTTTTTGGGATTGATTAGCTCGATTGCGGGCTGGCGATTCTGGCGTCGGGTCTGGCCTATGCCTCAGTCCTGGGTGATGAAAATCGTTCGCGCCATTGCTTATGTCGTGCCTTATTTGTTGCTCTTCGGCACGATCCAGATGGTGGTCAGTTACATTTGGCACGCTATTCAGCTGATTTGGTGGATTATCGCCATACCTATTTGGATACTGAAGAAGCTTTTTGGTTTGGGGCGCGGACAAGCGGCTTAGCAGTTTCTGCTTCTATTCTGGACGTCTAACACCCTCACTCACTTCACCGGAGGCTGAAAGGCATCTAAGGGTTCTCACTTCCTGTACTCAGTCTTTGGGAGATCCTTGGTCAAGCCAAGGATGATGTGATGTAGAATGGATGCCCCCATTCCCACACCTATTCCTAGAGAGAGCGAACGAAGGATCTGTCGGAACCAGTGCTGGGTTCTCCCTCGACGCCAACGTTTCAAAACAAACAGACCCTTCGGCACATCCTGC
Organism: uncultured Alphaproteobacteria bacterium; assembly: GCA_905480575.1. Classification (GTDB taxonomy): domain Bacteria; phylum Pseudomonadota; class Alphaproteobacteria; order UBA7985; family CAJQQZ01; genus CAJQQZ01. The sequence goes on from CAJQQZ010000059.1 coordinate 21,766, forward strand.
CTCTAGGGATAGATGATCTGGGGTTACCGTGCCTCTAGGGATAGGTGATCGGGGTTCACTGGTGCGCATTCCATATGAGATTCTTTTTCATGAGATCCGTGGTCAAGCCAAGGATGACGTGATGTGGCGATTGCCTGGACAAGTCTGGGCCAGCATCTTCCTAAACCATCATCCCCCTGGACGCTTGCCCTGACTTACACTAAGGCTGAATGCTTCACAGTGTTGCTCAGGAACCAGGCGATGGCATTCATTACGAACAAATCTCCGGCTTTCATCGCTATCTTCTGTGCTTTAGCGGCGGCGGTGGCCTTTACGCTGAATGATTCCGGTATCAAATTCCTCAGCGGTGATTACCCCCTGCATCAGGTTGTCTTGGTTCGCTCCGTTGTCGCGTTGATCGCCACCTGTGCAATTTTGATCCCGTTGGAGGGTGGGTTTGGTAATCTGAAAACAGCATTCATAAAGCTTCATCTTCTACGCGGTTTGTTGGTGGTGACCGCCAACATGACGTTCTTTTTAGGGATCGCGGCTATGCCTTTGGGAGAGGTCAGTGCGATCTTTTACGTCGCCCCGCTGTTGATCACAGCCTTCTCTGTGTTCTTCCTGGGCGAGTCGGTGAGTTTCAGACGTTGGATCGCGGTGATTGTCGGCTTGATTGGTGCCATTATCATGCTGCGTCCAGGGACGAGTTCCTTCCAATTGGCAGCGTTGTTGCCGCTGACGGCGGCGGTTTGTTATGCAGGCTTGCACACCTTGACCCGCAAGATTGGCGTGAAGGACAAGGCCTCGACCATGGCTTTCTATATCCAACTGACTTTCATCGTGGTGTGCTCTGTCGTGGGGCTTGGCCTGGGCGACGGCAAGTTCGCGGGTAGTGAAGACCCGTCGTTGGCCTTCCTCTTTCGACCCTGGATTTGGCCGAGTGCGAGAGACTGGGGCATCATGGTCGCCTTGGGTTTCTTCAGCGCTGCCGGTGGGTACTTGATCAGTCAGGCTTATCGCTTGGGTGAAGCGGCCTTGATCGCCCCCTTTGAGTACCTGGCCTTGGCGATGGCTATCATGTGGGGCGTGGTCATTTTTGGAGAATGGCCGGACGCTGTTGCCTGGACAGGTATTCTGCTTATTCTCGGTGCTGGCCTGTTCATCATCTGGCGCGAGACACAGCTTAGAAAGCAAAGAGAAGCCCAGTTAGCGCAGCAAGAAACCCCATACAATCGAGATGAAATACGCCCGACCCAACGCCATCGATGATCCGGAGGCGACGGAAGAGGGAAAGTGGGCAATATCCGTAAATGGCGATGATATCGCGATGAACGATTTATGATTGATGTTCAGCGCCCAGTTTTCCATGAGTTCTCAGTGAAGAACTGAAGTTTTGAGACAAATATCACTTTTATCTCCCTGGGTCTGGGGGTAAGCTTTTTGTGAGAAGATATAGAGGAGGATTACCCCCATGTTGTTAAAGAGATTTAGAATACCGACTTTTGCCATTGGCCTCTTGGCCTTGGCCTCGCTGACGCTTTCCGGTACAGCGGTCCAAGAAGCCCAGGCTGGCAATAGCTTGAACAAGGCGCTCGGCATCGGCCTTGCCATCGGTGCAGGCGCGCTCATCATCAATGAGCTCGACAAGCAAAACAAAGCGTCGAAGAAAGCCAAGAAGAAGGTGAAGAAGAAGACGTGGAAGAAGAATTCGACTGTAACAAAGTCAGGTCCTTCTAGCTCTGAAGTACGCGCTATTCAAGCCGCTCTTAACGATTGGGGTTTTGATGCCGGTTCTGTTGATGGATCTATGGGGCGTCGGACGAGAGCCGCCATTCGGTCTTTCCAGTATTCACAAGGCGACAAGGAGACCGGCTGGTTGACGGGTCAGCAGACAAGAACTCTGTTGAATGGTCCATCCTTCACCAGGAACAATGACGACGATGGCAGAGATGATCTCAACGATGGTGACGACACCGTCGACAATCAGGATGGGTCAACAGGGACCAGCCGTTTAGGTCTGGTCTCTTTGATGAATGATCTGCCAGCGGAATTGATCAAGCTTTGCTCTGTGCCGTTCAATGTGATCACTTGTTTTGATCTGGTCACTTTGTCTGCAGACCAAGAACAAATCAGTTTAGAAGCAATCATTGGCGACGACTTTGTTGAAATGAACTTCACCCGATTGGCGCTGCAAAACGACGTCTATCAGGGCAAGATTGGCAACAAAGATTGTGAACTGAAGATCTATGAGAAGCCTGAATTCAGCAAGGATGACGATGACTATGTTTACGCCTTCCTTGGCTTCCAGGAATGTGAAGGCATCTATGTCTCTGCCTTGATCCCGAAATCCGGCGCGGCTAGAAAGAATGCCATTGAGAACGATTCACACGAGCAAGCCATGGAGTTCATGACTTCTGAAATGAAACGTTCTAACAGCTCCCTTCATGCGTCCTTGAACTAAGCCTAAATGTTGGCCTAGAAACCAGAACACGAATTAAGAAGACAGAAAGACCGACCCATCTATGACTACCCCTGTCACCAAACTTGAAATAGGCGTCGTTTTGCGCGGCGCCTTTGGTTTTGTCTTTGAGAGTATCCCAGATCTCATTCGCGCAGCCTTTATCCCCTTTTTGGTGTCAGTCGTGGTCGGATTGGTTTTCACTATTTCTTACAGTCATAAGGCGGATCTGATTGTTAACCCCATGGAGTTGATGGCCGATCCAGAGTTTTTCTATGCTCTCTTGTTTCATAACGTGGCAAATGGAATTGCTTCTATCGTCTTCGCTTGCTCTTGGCATCGCAGCACTCTTCTCGGCCATGACAGCCCCAGAACCGGCATTGGATTTTTCCTCGGGCGGTTAGAAATGATCTATTTGTTCCGCTTTGTCCTCGTCGTTTTAATTATCGTGCCCTTTTTCTTTGGTTTTGGCGTTCTTGTCTTGCCGTTGTTTGCTTCTTTTGGATCACCCTTGTTCATTGCATTAGGATTGATGTTCATGGTCATGATGGTGGTCTATTTGTATGCCCGCCTCACTCTTTGTTTGCCAGCGGCTGCCATTGGACATCTCTCATTCGGTTTGATCAATTCCTGGCGCGCGACGTCCGCTGTGCAATGGCAATTGCTGCTGAGCCATTTGGTTTTCTATCTCATTGTTCTCACAGGCTCCGCCGTTGCTTATCTAATCATCAGCGTTTTAGTAGCACTTGTTTTTGGTAGTTCCCCGTTTTTGCTCATGTTCGCACAGGTTTTCATCCTAGGCGTGATTACGTTCTTTGCCACAGCCTGCGCAACATCATTCCTATCCTGGGTTTACGGTCAATTAGGTGAGAAGCCGAATTGGGTTGGGTAGGATAGGGGCTTTCCTTTTTTCAACGCAACCTTGCCACGCTCTAAAAGGCCACCCACTCCCACGCCTATTCCTGGAGAGAGCGGGAGCGAACGAAGGATCTGTTGGAACCTGTGCTGGGTTCTCCCTCTACGCCAGCGTTTCATCAAGAACAGACCCTTCGGCACTTCGTGCCTCTAGGAATAGGGGGTTGGGGTCGACAAAAAAAGAAAAGCGCGATCATTGATAGACCCCGGATGCTCTTCTGATTGGGGGAGCCTGTGAATTTTAGGCATATGAACTAGGCCGCTCGACCCACCAACAAACACCTTCCTAGTTCACGGCACCGACCGCGATCGCCGGCTATTGCTGGTTGACAGTTTTGTGGCCTTATCGCAAACAGGGGCGACTAATTTTGCGAGAGGAAATCAGCCATGCCATCTTTTGATGTCGTTTCAAAAACAGAACTTCCCAACGTCGACAATGCCGTTCGCGGTGTGATGAAAGAAGTCAGTACGCGCTATGATTTCAAAGGGGCCAATTGCACGTTAGAGCGCAATGACGAGAGCCTGACGGTTCTAGCCGACGACGATATGAAGCTGAAGCAGATGCACGAGTTGATCAAAGGCTACATGACCCGTCATGGTGTCGATGCGGCTGCGCTCGAATTCGGCAAAGTCGAGGCCGCGAGTGGCAATTCTGTGCGCCAGGTCATCACCATCCAACAGGGGATCGACCGCGAACTGGCCCAGAAAATAACCAAAGCGATCAAAGGCTCCAAGATGAAGATTCAAGTTGCGATCCAGGGAGATGAGCTCAGAGTTTCTGGCAAGAAACGTGATGATCTGCAGGCCGCGATCAACTTCATCAAGGAAATGGATATCGAGTTCCCGCTCCAATACGTTAATTTCCGCGATTAAGCAGCGGCAACCTTAGGGGCAGGGCAATGACCAGATGGCTTTTGACAATCACCGAAGTTGGCATGCTGGTCTATTGGGCCTTTGCTACTGCGGTGGTGCTGAACTGGGTTTATGTGCCACCGGAATACATGTATTCCAACTATCAAAATCCGCTGATTGTGGCGTGGAACTGGTCCTTCTTTCCGCTTGATGTTCTCTTTGCTGTGCTCGGATTGGTGGCGCGGTTTGGTGTGAAGGATCTGGTCAGGCAACAGCTGTTGGCGACGGCTTCTTTGTCATTGATGTTCTGCGCTGGATTGATGGCGATATCCTTTTGGATCATTCAAGGCAGCTTCGATCCCTTTTGGTGGGGCGTCAATCTTTGGTTGATGATCCTGTCGTCGTTTGTATTATGGCGGAAGTTTCACGCTTAAGGAGCAGGAGAGCAAGATGATCATCACAGGCGGTTCGAGCATAGAGCAAGAGTTGGCGGCCATCACGTCTCAGCGGGATGTGGTACCAGCGATCACTGATGACGAACGTCGTCGTCGTGTCGCCAAAGTGGCGGAGCTGTTGGCGGAGTGGGAGGTTGATGCCCTCTATCTGGATGCCACCACGTCGATGGATTATTTTACGGGTTTGCGCATCTATCAAAGTGAACGGCTGCATGGCGTGCTCATTACCAGTGAAGGCGCGCTGACCTACATCTGTCCGGCATTTGAAGAACCGAAGATACGCGGCGCAGTCTCGCTCGATGGTGATTTTTTGGTGTGGGAGGAGGAGGAGAGTCCAACTGTTCTTATCGTGGATCGCTTGAAGTCTTTGGCACCCGGGCGCAGATCGCGGCTTGCCGTTGATGAGTTGACGCCTTTTTTCCGGGTGGATGATCTCAACAAAGTCGGTGACAGCGACTTGGAAATCGTGAACGCCGCACCGCTCATCTCAGCTTGCCGTTTGTTCAAATCGCCCGCTGAGATCGCGCTGATGAAGCAAGCGATGAGCATGACTCTAGAGGTTCAGCACGCAGCCGCCCGGATCATGAAAACAGGTATCGATACAAGAGAGGTTCAGGCTTTCCTAGACGCGGCCCACATCAAGATTGGCATGGATGGCGCATCGACTTTTAAGATCGTGCTATTTGGCGAACCGACGGCCTACCCGCATGGCGTCTCTTATCCTCAGCAGTTGCAAGAGGGCGACATGGTTCTGATCGACACAGGCTCCACCCTGCACAGTTACCATTCAGATATCACCCGTACTTGGGTTTTCGGCGAGCCAACGGCGCTACAAAAAGAAGTTTGGAAGTTGGAAGCCGCAATGCAGCAAGCAGCTTTTGATGCCTGTCAGTTGGGGGCACCTTGTTCCGCGCCGGATGCGGCGGCGCGTAGGGTGTTAGAGGCTGCGGGATACGGCCCAGGCTACAAGTTACCCGGCACACCACACCGCGCTGGCCATGGCATCGGCATGGACGTTCACGAAGGTCCCTACATCGTGAAAGACAACGATCTGCCACTGGCCCCTGGCATGTGTTTCTCTATCGAGCCCATGGTTTGCCGCTACGGTGAGTTTGGCGTTCGCCTGGAAGATCACGTTTACATGACGGAGAACGGTCCAGCTTGGTTCACGGAGCCTGCTAAAGGGTAGGAGACTGATGCTAGTTGTGCTCAGTTTTCCCTTCAAGCTTCGCATGCACCTACTCAATCCAAATCACTTATCCCTAGAGGCACAAAATGCCGAAGGGTCTGTTTGTTTGTGAAACGCTGGCGTAGAGGGAGAACCGAACACGGGTTCCAACAGATCCTTCGTTCGCTACCGCTCTCTCTAGGAATGGGTGTGGGAGTGGGTGTCTTTTGCAGATGCAGGTCGAAGGTATCTGAGACGGTTCTTATGCGCCGTGATGGTTCTTATGCGCTGTGCTTGCTCAGACGTCCTCGGCTTGACTAAGGCCTCATACAGAATGAGCACCATCGAATCCAAATCACCTATCCCTAGAGGCACAAAGTGCCGAAGGGTCTGTTTGTTTGTGAAACGCTGGCGTAGAGGGAGGGCGGAGCCCTGGTTCCAACAGATCCTTCGTTCGCTACCGCTCTCTCTAGGAATGGGTGTGGGAGTGGGTGTCTTTTGCAGATGAAGGTCGAAGGTATCTGAGACAGTTCTTATGCGCTGTGCTTGCTCAGACGTCCTCGGCTTGACTGAGGCCTCATACAGAATGAGCACCATCGAATCCAAATCACCTATCCCTAGAGGCACAAAGTGCCGAAGGGTCTGTTTGTTTGTGAAACGCTGGCGCAGAGGGAGGGCGGAACCCTGGTTCCAACAGATACTTCGTTCGCTACCGCTCTCTCTAGGAATAGGCGCGGAAGTGGTCGGTGTTCTTGGCCGCCTTGAAGTTATCCGCCTTTGTCTTTAGAAGCTTGCACCAGTGTGGGGCAGGGTGATGCCTGTTGTTTGTAGAGAAGGTGGGCGCGGGTGCTCTTTAACTCTTTTGAATTCATAGCCTTTTGGATAGCGGTCGCTTTGGTTTTTCTGACCTTGCTGAACGGCAGGCCGCAGGCGCAGAAGGCCTTACTAGTTGCGGCATCGCTGTTCTTTTATGCTTGGTGGCGGTTCGATTACCTCTTCCTATTGCTGACTTCTATTGGTGTTAACTTCTCCATTGGCCAAATGCTGGAACGCAGACATCACCAAGAGCAAAGCCGAACCGGTTTGTTGGCCTTGGGGGTCGCTGCAAACCTGTTGACCATCGGATACTTCAAGTATTTCGGCTTGTTGGTCGACACCGGAAACACGTTGTTGGGCAGTACTTGGACAGTGTCGGCAATCGCCTTACCCTTAGCGATCTCGTTCTTCACCTTCCAGCAAATTGCCTATCTCGTCGATGCCTCCAAAGGAGAAGCCAAGGCTGGCTCGTTGCTCGACTACATGGTCTTTGTTACTTTCTTCCCGCAACTGATTGCCGGACCGATTGTTCATCACAAGGAGATGATGCCTCAGTTCGCGGCGCTTGGTGCAGTAAAGGGGCGGATCGCCACGAACTTGGCCGTTGGTGTTACCTTCTTCGCGATGGGCTTGGTTAAGAAAACCGCCGGAGCCGACAAGGTAGCGATCTATTCCGACAGTCTGTTTAACGCGGTTGCCGCGGGTGCAACGCCAACCATGCAAGAGGCCTGGTTTGGTACTGTCGCGTACAGTTTGCAGATCTATTTTGATTTCTCGGGCTATTCTGACATGGCGGTCGGTATCGCCCGCGTCTTTGGCATCATCTTGCACTTGAACTTCTTTTCACCCTATCAGGCAACGTCGATCATAGATTTCTGGCGGCGTTGGCACATCACGCTATCCAGGTTCTTGCGCGATTACCTCTACATCCCGTTGGGCGGAGGACGGGTTGTGCGGGTTCGTCGTTACGCCAATCTGGTGATCACGATGGTACTGGGCGGGCTTTGGCATGGTGCCGCTTGGACTTTTGTTGTTTGGGGTGGGTTGCATGGGCTCTACCTTGTGATCAATCATGCCTGGCGGTGGGTAAAGTCTAGGCTCGGGTGGCGACAAGAGGGCGGTGTGATCGCCCGTTGTGGCGCTGCGTTGCTGACCTTCGTTGCTGTTTCAATCGCCTGGGTTTTCTTCCGCGCGGAAAGCTTCCCCCAGGCCTGGGTTGTGTTGACGGCCATGCTTGACCCGGCCTACCTGGTGCTAACGATTGATGCCATACCCTATGTCGGGTCAGAGGTTTTTGCGGAGGCAGACATTAGTCGCATTCCAAAATCCGCTCATGTTGAGGCCTTGGCCTTGCTCCTGGGCATTGTTTGGTTTCTGCCGAACACAAATCAGGTCATGAGAAATTTCGAGCCAGTTTTGGACCCTACCTCTGTCACCCAAGGCATTCTGCCTTGGTATCGACGTTGGGGGCTGGCGCTCTTTGAGTGGCGGCCAGATTGGCTGCGTGCTGGCTTTGTGTTGGCGCTGATCACACTACCCGACAATTTGCTTAGAGCGTGAAATTTTGGCAAGTTTGCGATTCAATCTTTCCAAGGATGATTCGCATGCCAAGCTTCCACTCTCTAAACGTTATTTTGCGCGATCGGCTGGTTTGGCGCAAGCAGCGTG
>CAJQQZ010000060.1 GCA_905480575.1 uncultured Alphaproteobacteria bacterium
ATGTTGCGGAAGAACGCCATTTGAGACAATGATAGAGGGCAAAGAAATCTGGAAGGCCAAGTTCATAAACTGAATTTGATCCGACAGACACCGCATCAAAATCCGGAAACTGTCAGATCAGGTCTGAACTTCTACAAATGAGTGTTGGTGACAGTTTAGGCGTCCTCACTTTAACATTCAATAGAATGAATACAAGCTGTGCCAAGATGCCATCATCGTGATTCTTCCTAAATCCAACAGTTTCCGGTAAAGGCAAATGATGACTGAACCTCAATCCATCGACATCTATTACTCGCTGCAAAGTGACTACTGCTACTTTCTGAACGAGCGGTTGTTGAAGCTCTCAAAGCAGGACGTACGGGTTAACATTCGCCCTGTTCTTGGGCTGGTGTTGCGCGCGCCAGAGATGACCGCCGATCGCCAGCCGATAGAATTTTCTTACTTTGATCGAGACACAAAACGCACCGCTGATTTTCTGGGCTTGCCCCATGTTTACCCGGACCCTTCACCTATCCAGTTTGAGCCGAATTGCTGGGTCGCATCCAAAGAACAGCCCAGAGTTGAACGTTTGTACCGCCTCTTCGTCGGCGCCACCCGCGCGGGCAAGGGCATGGATTTCTTGCGGGCAGTTGTGAACCGCTTCTGGGATGGATCGCAATCTGGTTGGGACCAGTCACCCTTTCTTTATGATGCCTTTGCTGAGATGGGCTTGAACCATGACCAAGTGTCAGCGCAGAGTTGCAGTCCAACCATGAGGCTATGGTGAGCGCGGGTCACTGGGGCGTGCCGTTGATGGTTTACAAAGGCGAGCCTTTTTATGGCCAAGACCGCTTCGACCAGCTGTTGTGGCGTATGGGTATCGCGTTGGATTGAATCAAGGAAGTCGCTGGCTGACGACAGACCTGAACCGCCCTAACCGGCGATGAAACGTTTCATCTCTTCGGCTTCAAATTCTATCTCAGCAATCCTTTGTTTGACGACGTCCCCGATAGAGATCAAACCACGTAACTCGCCGTCGTGGATGACCGGCAAGTGGCGGATACGATTTTCGGTCATAACGTTCATGATCTGATTGACAGAATCACTGGGCGCGCAGGTGAAAAGCTTCGTTGTCATAAACTCACTCGCCGGCAACTCCCCTGTTTTAGCGCCTGCTTTGGCGAAAGCTCTTACGAGATCGCGTTCAGAAAGGATACCAGCCAAACTTTGGGTTTCATCCAAGATGACGACAACACCAATTCGGTGTTGATCAAGCGTTGCAGCGATCTTCTCCAAACTGTCTCCCGGCACGGCAGACACAACTTGGCCACCCTTTGTTTTAAGAATTTGTTCTACATTCACTTTTGTACTCCCTACGCTGTGATCAGTCCTTTTAGCAGTGAGCAGGGCTAACGATCCAACGAAGTCGGCCAGTTCACGCCTAACATTAAACTAAGTCGTTTGATTGCCATGTCCACTGATCGGCGATCTGAGGAGGGCTGTATTCATGAGCCAACTTGACTTTAGAAGGCGTCAGATCGCAAACTACGAAGATGGCAAATTATCGATCCTACGTTATTTGTACATCGCCAAGAAGTGGGAGCACTCTGTTATGCAATCTCTTGGCGTCGACTGGTGTGGCGGGCAATCCAGAGTCCTATTTTCACACCGCTTCTCTTGATGACTGGTGGATAGACCTAGGTTTAGTTTCGCAGCGCCCGACTGTGGAAACGGAGACATTGCGCCAAGTCTTCAAAATAGCCCGAGAACAAGGAACAGCAGGAACCAGTATTTTTGGTCTGCGCTTACAACGCCACAGTTTTGCGTTCTTCGTTGAAAAAGCAGGTCTGCTTTTCCCTGGACATCGTTGCGACCGGCTGCGGTTTGAAGCGGCATTTGGCAAAACGCTTTTCATCCACCTTTCTCGATTAGATAAGGTGGATCAGGCGATCTCTTATGTGAAAGCCACGCAAACTGGTCTTTGGCACAGGGCCGCCGACGGCAGTGAGTTAGAGCGTCTGTCTCCGCCCGAAGAGCCAGTCTACGATAGCCAAGCGATTGAACTTGCCCGTGATGAGCTGACTGCGCAAGACAACGAATGGGAAGATTGGTTTAGACAGGAAAAAATTACTCCTCTACGTGTAACCTACGATCAACTTTCCGAAAACCCACTCGGAGTTCTTACAGGCATTTTGGTTTCGTTGGGTATTGATCCAGCAGTTGCCAACGGCGTTACTCCCGGCGTCGCCAAGCTCGCAGATTCCACCAACAGAGGTTGGAAACGTGACTTTATTGTTGAGACAACAAAATGAATGACCTCCTATCCACCGAGAAAGCGTTACTAACAACGCTATCGAACCTAGCCCGAGGGTGCGATGACGATGGAACAGGGTCTGACGAACTGCGGCAGGCTTTTCTAGACTATGGCTCCGAAACGCCTGATAACAAGGCTGCTGTCGCCGGGATAGAAGTTGGTACCGTTAATGATGAGACAGGGTTGAAACTTAGCGGCAAGAAGCTGTTGTTAAGTGAGATTGCGCACAGGTTGGAAGCAAGCAAGCTGCCTCAAGCCTTGAAGGAAGAGCTGCCCCAAATGACAGAGGACGACTGGGACAGTTTCAGTCGCATCACGACCTTGATCTATTCGCTGTTGGACCGAAAGTCTCAAAGCGCGAAGTAACTTTGGTTGTTTTCACGGTTCCTTCACACAACGCTTCTCCCAGGCAATTACCGCGTCTCAGACTTGCCTCGCTTGTTTTGAACAATGGGGGCTAAATCATACCCAACTTCACCAGTTCGATCGAGATTGAAACCGTAAATTACTGGAACAGCTAACTGCTCCTAAGCGTCAAAAGGATTTGTTACCTGACACAAAATTACACCCTGATGTTGGTTTGATAAATCCCGCGATGATGTTGTCGATACAACCGATAAAGGCGCTGCCACCGGTCGGTTCGCCAATACCGGCAGTTCCTATACCGGTAATGTTAAGTACTGAATTGTCGTGGATAGCCAACCACGAACTGGTCTGAAAGGAGATCCCTATGATGCTTTGGGCTAGGGTCAAATATTGAATTGTGTTGCGGCTGATGTCTGAATATTCAACAGAGTCTAATCGAATGCCAGCGGCTACACCAACGGCTTTCACATCGCTGACAATATTACCCGTCACCACCGCATTTTTTGAATTGTAAATTAGGATTGCTTTAGCATCCTTGACAACTGTGTTTTGACTTGCGGCTATCTCTAACACTCGATTATTTCGAACTACCGAGTTGTCACCGCTGAGTGTAATCCCTGTGAACTTGTGGCGGTCAGATTTGATGTTCTCTATCAGATGCCCTGAACTTGTTGAAGTGCCATTAACGTTTTGACCGGTCAGTGCAACACCGGTGAAAAAACCCGAAACACGACCGTTGCGAATTGTTATGTTTCTTTGGTTTTCAGCGACGATGCCAAACGTTCTATTTCCAGGATTGGTAACGTCGCCAAGCACGCTAAATCCGTTCAAGTCCAATGTAACATTGTCTGCCTTTATCGTGACCGCTGCACCTGTAGGGATGAGTGTGCCGATGTCAGATTTAAGGCAGTAGATTCCTTCGCTCGAAATAGTAACTGGTGCGGTCTTTAGAACTTGGCAGTTGCTGATCTCAGCTTGCGCTGTAGCGGCCGTATAGAATAAGCCGATTGCGGCAAGAATCATCGCTGATGTCGATGATTTTTTCATGCTAACTCCTCTTCCCAAGTAAGTCCTCATCCCCACCCTATCTTGAAATGAAAATATGACAAGTTTGTAAACCTTTGTTCTCATTCCTCTGCTCGATGGTTTCGATGATGGCTTCAACCGGTTTACCTCATTGCCACCACATTGAGTTCTTCTTATAGTCGGGTGGATTTCACGTCCTCCCACCCTTTTTGACTTTATCCGATTGGTGTTGATGCCTTCCAAACACCCTCTTTGGCTTGTATTAGCCCCATTCATATTCCTGGTTCTTTGGGCTGGGGGTTATGTCGTGGCGAAGATCGGGTTGCAGTTTGCCTCCCCTATGGTTTTGCTCTCTATGCGCTTTGCGGCGGTGGTCGCAATCATGACGGTTCTTTTTGCAGTTTTGCGGCCGCCATTACCTAAAACCAAAGCGGATTGGGGCCATCTCGCCTTTGTGGGCTTTCTGGTTCAAACCGTGTACTTCGGCATAGCCTACCTCGCCTTTGTAAACGGGGTCGCCGCCGGAACAGCCGCCGTGATTATGGCTCTACAACCGATCCTGGTCGCTCTGATTGCACCCCGATGGAGCGGTGAGAAAATTAGCTGGAAACAGTGGGCAGGCTTGATCGTAGCATTGATGGGTGCCATCGCAGTGATCCTCTCACGCTTGGAGATCGGTCCGCCGCCGGTGCTGGGGTTTGTTTACTGCGTCATTGCTCTCTTAGGCATCACCCTTGCGACCTTGTGGGAAAAGCGGTTTGGCTTGTCCCACCATCCAGTGACTGCAAATCTGATTGGTTACACAGCTGGTCTTTTGGGTTTGCTGCCATTACTCTTTTATCAAGGCATTGAACCAATAGCTTGGACATGGACTTTCGTTGCTGCCTTTGCCTATCTCGTGATTGGCAACTCTGTGATCGCCGTTGGTTTGTTGTTGGCAATGATTCGTGTTGGCGAAGTCTCAAAAGTCTCGGCCATGTTGTTTCTTGTACCGCCACTTACTGCTTTTATTGCCTGGCTACTGCTCGGCGAGATTATGCCGCCCGTTGCTTGGGGAGGAATTGTTGTGGCGGGTTTGGGCGTTTGGCTCGCAACTAGAAAGCAACAGCAATCGAAATAGAACAAAAATGGAACTTTATCTTGAGTTTTGTAGCAAAATAACTTCTACTAATAGTAGTTTGGCAACAAGAGAAATATTATTATGACTAATTACAAGCTATCCGCTTTTTTTGTTTTTATTCAGTTCGTGGCTGCCGTTTGCTTTGCCGATGGCACGTTGGCCAGGTTAAAAACATTGAACTCAAGGGACCACCGCTGCCTAAAGTTCTCCAAACTCAAATGGATCGGGACGAGAAGTTAGTTCAGAAGTTGCACAATGGTGATGTCGCTTCCTACATGCTGGTGCGCGATAATCCAAACGACTATTCGCCATTCGTTTTGTTCTATTTGGGTTTTGGATTATTCAACAGCGGCTATCACGAAGAAGGGGCAACTTGGTATTACGTCGCCCAGTTACGGGCCAGGTATGATGCTAATCGAACGCTAGATAAGACAACAGGGGCCGGTGTGAAAGTGCTCTCGAACAGGTATGGAGAAAAAATAAACAAATGGGCATTTGAAGATCCAGAGCGTGTTCAATTGGTTGGCAAAACAGCGATCAATTTCGTTGCTGGCAACGATGAGGCCTACCATCCTGGTTGGCTCGTGCCACACGGGATCGAAGCGACACGTAAGGCAATAAGTGGCGCCAAAGAATACGGCGATATTCTTGAGCCAAGAAGTAAATGGCCTCAAATTAAGGCTGAAACTATCGCTACCTATCTTGAAGGGATGGAGGGAGCCATCACGATGTTGAAGGAACTTCGAGCTCAAGAACCGCAATAAGAAAGAAGAGTTTGGTGGAAGCCTTACCTACGTCTGCAAGGATTATGCAATGCGTCAACCAAATTTGCGAATTTCCCATATCAAAGAAAGAATCCGGGACAATGGTAATAGTAAGAAGCTGAGAGGGAAGCAAACGCTTCAAAAAAGTAAGCTTCGTTCACATAAACCCACCAAGCCAACGGCGCCAAACGACATTGTGAATTTTCGTTGTGGAGTTAACCTCCTACCTGGAGCTACAGCGGCATGATTTCACACTGTTGTCAGATGAACTGATTGAAGTTAGTGATAGAAAGTGTCGAGAAAAGGGAAAAACCGCATGAATTCACTTGTCAAAGTTAGTCATGGTTTAGTAATTGCCTTACACAACACCGCTCAATGAATTATTCGACCACACGATGGTCTTGAAATCAGAAAAGTAAATTTTGGGGCATCAATCGGTGAGGCTCTTGAAATTACTTCATCAGTCTAAGCTAGGGTCGAATTGGAATGAAAGAAAAGTTACTATCGAAACTGCACAAGAGGGAGTCCACAATCGGGCTCATCGGCCTTGGGTATGTGGGCATTCCCCTTGCAAGGCGTTTTCTTGAAGTCGGGTTCAAAACGATAGGTTTCGACGTTGATACCAAAAAGATCGATCTATTGAAAAAAGGCGAGTCCTATATTCGTCATATTCCTGACAGCGCGTTTTCACAAATGCTTGAATCAGGTTTTGAAGCAACAGGTGATTTTAGTCGAATTAGCGAAGCAGACGCTTTGATTGTTTGTGTGCCCACGCCACTAACAAAACACCGGGATCCTGATCTAAGTTATGTCACCGATACGGCGGAGACCTTAGCGCAGTACATCAGACCTGGGCAGGTCATCTCTCTCGAAAGCACCACCTATCCAGGCACAACTGAAGAAGAACTTCTTCCAAGGTTAGAGCAAAGTGGCCTGACCGTCGGTAAGGATTTCTTTCTAGTTTATTCTCCAGAGCGAGAAGATCCTGGGAACTCAAAATACAAGACCCAAACAATTCCAAAAGTTTGCGGCGGCCACACTGCAGCCTGTCACGATATTGGTATTGCTTTGTATGAGCAAATCGTTGATGAGATCGTCCCCGTGTCCTCAACACCGACGGCAGAGTTTGTGAAACTGCTGGAGAACATCCACCGTGCGGTCAACATCGGTCTTGTGAACGAGCTAAAGATACTGGCCGACAAGATGGACATAGACATCTTTGAGGTTATTAAAGCCGCTGCTACAAAACCTTTTGGGTTTACGGCTTACTACCCCGGCCCTGGCTTGGGGGGACACTGCATCCCTGTTGATCCCTTCTACCTTTCTTGGAAGGCAAAAGAGTTTGATCACGACGTCCGCTTTATTGAGTTGGCGGGCGAAATAAATCGCTCAATGCCAGACTATGTTGTTTCCAAAGTTACCTGGGCACTGAATCAACACCAAAAGTCGGTGAAGGGTTCTAAGATCTTGGTGCTCGGACTAGCCTACAAAAAGAACATTGATGACATGCGAGAATCTCCCTCTATTCCGTTGATAGAGAGTCTTGGCGAATTGGGGGCCGAGTTAACTTACTGCGATCCCTATGTTCCGTCATTCACCAAAATTACGGCGGATTACTTCAATCAAAACAGCACTGAAATCACGCGTGAAATTCTGCTGAATTTTGATTGTACGCTCTTGGTAACTGATCACGATTGTTTTGATTATGAGCTTCTTCAAAGCGCTTCTAAGCTGTTGGTCGACACACGTGGTCGTTACGATAAAGCACACGACAATGTTGTCAGAGGCTAGGTTTTTCCAGGGGTAAGGCAGGATTCCCGCCTACCCCCTATGAGAGCCTGTCTCACAGGGGGGAATCATTTCATTGGCTAATGCCTAGTCGATCGAAGTGCGGGAAATTCGTCTCTATCCCTCAAGACTTTTAGGCCTCAATTGATTAAGCCATTAACGCCCACAGGGCTATGACAACTAAAACGATGTTGGTTAGCAAACCACCCACGTAAGCAATGGTTCTCGGGCCACCATCACGCTTGCCAATTGCAGCATAGTAGGCGAGCCAGTGGATCAATCTGAACAGAAGATGCAGGCAGACCAACCAGTTGACCAGTGTCGCGCTAACGCCAGCGAGAATAGCCAGCAAAAACGCACCTAACAACATTGGCAGGTTTTCGGTCGAGTTGGCATAGGTACGCATGATACGAAAAGACTTATCTTGGTAAGTACCCTTCAGCGGATGCCCCGCTATTTCGTGGCCAGGTGCTAAGGCTAGGATGCCCACCAGAAAGCTTTGAATCATGACAGCGAGACACAGCACACCAATTGCGACAAAAGCCGGATAGTAGCCAGCTAGGCTCGGGAAGTTCATGAGGATCGATTCCATTTATATCTCCTTGTTTC
>CAJQQZ010000061.1 GCA_905480575.1 uncultured Alphaproteobacteria bacterium
CTTCAATGTATTGCTGAAAACGCGCCCGAAGCGCAGATGGCAATGGTGCTGGCATGATAGATCCTCCCAAACAGAAAGAATCATACTTTGAGGCACAAGGAAACAAGAAAACGATTCCAACTAAAACAGAAACGCTTTAATCACGGCCTCGGTCAGAACGCCTCTGTTCAATGCGCGCCCCTGACTAACCACTCTGTTTTCAACAACAACGATGGGGGCGTGCCACCCACCAAAACGGAGCGGACGCCACCACTCACTCAACCATTCTCGGATCTCTAGCTTAACGGGGATGCCGGCAAGCTCGTGCTGTAAAGTGTCTTCAATGACGTCAACGGTCAGAGAACATTCGCCACAAGGGATAGAAACCTTGAAAGGTCCCCAAGCGCCAGCCCAACGATAAAGCGTAATTCGAACGGGGTTTTCGGTCATCAACGGCCTGCTTTGTTGTGTTCAGACAGTTAACAACCAAAGTCGTCGTAAACAAAACCACGCTCAGTAACGTTTCGTTTACAACGCAGTTATTCTTATTGGCGAGTTACTCTTACCGTCCGCGATCGGCAGTTTTCTTGACCCTGCTCTTTTTTTTCTTCCGATTAAAATTAGCCCAAGCATTAGGCTTCTTTTTCGCTTTTTGTGGTTTTGTTACGGCTGGTTTGCGAGGAGCGAAGGTCAATAGCGTTGCTTTTGGGGCGTTGGGCCAATTATACGCCGTTTGGACTTCGCAGAGGTCTTTCGCTCTTGGACCATAGGTTTTTCCTAGACAGGCTCTTCCAGCCCCTTTTTCCGTCACATCGAAAATCAGGTTCACATTGCCTAACTGGTGGGCATTCAATCGGTTTAAGTAATCGATCCTCGGGAATGATTCTTTTACCGTCATCGGTCTTGCTTGTGCTTCAGTTTCTCTAAGAGGAACGACTTCAACGGCTGTAATTTGGGGTTTGGGATTCTCATCATCCCAGCTGAGGAAAACCCGACCGAACATGCCGTAGTCGAGACCGGTCGGCAGCTTGTCCATGTCGGCAGCGCCGATCATCAGGTAGTTTCCTAGGCTGTAGAAGATCAAGCTGTTCTTATGAAGGTCAACGGGTCGCGCGACGTGTGGATGATGCCCAAGTATCAGATCAATTCCTGCTTCTTCAGCGGCTTTGCGCCAACGTTCACGTTGTCCGCCATTGAGGCCGGACATTCGCTCAGTACCCGCGTGGATTGATAAGATCTTAAAATCAGCTTCCGTGTTCTTCAATCCATCAATGACTGCTTGAAAATCTGACTGCTTTCGAAAACTCAACATCCCAGGACGTGTGTCGCTGGCGGGGTAGGGATCAGTCAAAATGCCAATCGCGGAGAAGGCAAAGGTTTTACCCTTCTTCTCAAACAAAGCAGGTTTGATGTTATCGGCACGGAGACCAACACCGTGGAATACAGCATCCTTGCCCGCTTTCTCTGTCGCATCGACGAAATCAAGCGTCGATCTGTAGCCTGCCCAGGCGTGGTCGAAGGCGTGGTTGTTTGCCAGAGAAAAGAGATTGAAATTCAAATCATCAATCATGTGATTGATTGCGTTTGAGTGTGTCGAAAAGACAAACCGTTTGGTTGCGGTCGGCAAACGTTTGTCGGCGATGACCGTTTCGATATTCGCAAAGTTAATATCGCCATCAACCAGGGGGGCGATTTTTGCTGTCAGTTCAGGCCAAGTCCAGCTGCGACCGTTTTTGCTCACTTTGTTTGGCGAGGGTGACTGGTGAGTTCGATTGAAGTTAACGTCACCGCCGAACGTGATGACCAGTTCTTCTGCGGTGGAAATTCCTGCAACGCAAATCGCGCATAGAGCGGATAGGCCAAATGTGAGTGCCTTCATTAAATTCGTCCAATCTCTTTTGCTGTCGCGTCGATAGCGGCTTTCGCTCGCTTTACAAGGATGTCTATTTCGTCTTTTTCTATGATCATAGGTGGGGAAATCAGCATGATGTCTCGCGTGGCTCGCATGATGAGCCCAAAGTTGAAACAATGATCTCTACAGATGGACCCAACGCTTCCCACGTCATCGAAGTGTTTGCGTGTCGCTTTGTCTTCTACCAGCTCAATAGCAGCTAACATGCCTTCACCACGAATTTCTCCGACTAAGGGATGGTCACCCAAGGCCTTCTTCAGTTCTTCGTGGAGATAAGGACCTGTTTCGGTTTTGATTTTGTTTACAAGATCCAGCTCCTCCATGATTGCTAGGTTTTCCAGTGCAACTGCACAAGCCACAGGGTGCCCGGAATAAGTGTAACCATGGTTAAAGTCATCACCGGAATTGTTGAGCGTGTCTGCAACACGTTTTCCGACCATGACAGCGGACAGCGGTATGTAGCCCGACGTGATCGCTTTAGCGAAAGTCATAAGGTCAGGTTTAATGCCATAGCGTTCGCTTGCAAACCAATGACCGGTTCGACCAAAGCCGGTAATGACTTCATCGGCGACCAACAGGATGTCATACTTCTCGCAAATGCGGTTGATTTCAGGCCAGTAGGTTTCTGGTGGATAGAGCAATCCGCCGGCTCCCATGATAGGCTCACCGATGAAAGCAGCAACTTTTTCCGGACCGATTTCCAAAATCTTGTCTTCAAGGGCATTCGCCGCCGTTAGGCCGAATTCGGCCTCTGATTGGTCGCCTCCTTTGCCATACCAGTAAGGTGGCAACACATGCTCAAAACCTGGAAGGGGAAGGCCCCCTTGCGCGTGCATTCCAGACTGCCCGCCCAGGCTAACACCAGCCAATGTTGAACCGTGATAGCCAAGATCTCTTCCGATGATGACTGATTTTTCTGGTTGTCCTTTTAGTTGCCAGAAATGACGGACGAGACGCACTATGGTGTCATTGGATTCAGAACCAGAGGAGCCGTAAAATACGTAGTCCAATCCTTCTGGTGTTATGCTTGCTAGCTTCTCCGCTAGTTCGATAGAGGGCGGGTGAGCCGTCTTGAAAAAAGTGTTGTAGTAGGGGAGCTCAAGCATTTGGTTGTAAGCAACCTTCGCGAGCCTTTCTTGACTGTATCCCAACGCAACACACCAAAGGCCAGCCATGGCATCCAGGATGCGGTTGCCCTCGGAATCTTCAACCCAGCACCCTTCTGCTTTTGTGATTACTCTCGTCCCGCCTTCATTTTCCAACGCCGCGTGGTCCGTAAACGGATGGATATGATGATCAGCATCCGCTTTCTTCCAGGCAAGAGTGGTGTTACGCAAAGGTTGATCGTTCATGGTGCCCCCAAAATCATGCAAGTTTAGCTTTGCCAATTTAGGCTGCTTGGTTCAACTTAGCAAACAGCTTTATTGCTCTAGCCTTTCATATGAGGCTGGCCTAACTGTTCCAAATAATCAGATTGTACGAAAACGAGGCTATGACAAACCTAATCAACATTGTTTTCCCTGTGTTCGGGTTGATTGGGCTGGGGATGGCGATGGCCCGACATCCGGCTTTTCAGCCGACGGTCTCAAAAGGCCTTTCAGATTTCGTCTACTTTTTAGCCGTGCCTGCACTTTTGTTTTCCTTGACTGCAAAAGGGTTACCTTGGGCACAAGTCGAATGGGGGATCACTGTTTCCTATTTTGCTGTTTGTTATTTGTTGTTCATTGTCAGTTGTTTGTTTTCATTCAAGGTCTTCGGCTTGTCGCTTGCACAGCAGGCGCTCTTTGGCATGGCTGGCGTGTTCGGCAATACGGTTTTAATGGGCATACCACTGATCATGTCGGCCTTTGGTGAAGCTGGTGTTTTACCCCTAGCGATGATTATATCTTTCCATTCAATCTTCTTGTTGCCACTCGTTATTGTCATGGCAGAAGTTGCTAGAGAAGGGGGCGTGGACTTAAGAAGAATTCCAAAACTCTTGATTCAAACAATTTGCTTGAATCCCATCATTATGGCTTTGGTTTTTGGGACGCTTTGGGGACTGACGGAAGTGGGTGTGCCAACTGGAGTAACAAAGCTCCTGGAACTATTAGGGGCTGCTGCTGCCCCTTGCGCCTTGTTTGCCTTAGGCGCAAGTTTGGTGCAGTTGAAACTGGCCGGGGATATATCTGAAAGTATAACTGTTGCCATCATCAAACTGGCGGTAATGCCTTTGAGTGTATGGATGGTGGGAGGGTATGTTTTTGAACTCCCGCAGCTTTGGTTGGCTGTCGCAGTTGTGATGGCAGCACTTCCCTCAGGAACAATGGTTTTCCTAACGGCGCAACGCTACGACCTTTTTGTGCAAAGAGCTGCGTCGACAGTTCTGATTTCCACGCTCGCTTCTGTCGTGACGTTAACGCTGGTTCTTTGGCTGGTCTTACCGGTAAATCACCAGTGAAGCTTTTCAATTATCTTCACTGTACCTTCGACCGCATCGCGTAAGACGGGTTCTGCTGCTCTGCCTATTGCTTGACCAGTGTCGGCTATTCCCTCGCCGGTTTTCCGCGCGCCCGCTTTTACGTCTTCAGGGACGGCATCATTGATTGATTTGCCAACTTTGCGGCTGGTTTTATGGGCTTTGGTTAGCGTTGAGTTAAGCCATCCTGAAAAACTGGTGTCAGCTGTTACGGGGGCAGAAACCAATAGAGAAAAACAGAATGAAAGAACACACTACCCGACAATTTGCTTAGAGCGTGAAATTTTGGCAAGTTTGCGATTCAATCTTTCCAAGGATGATTCGCATGCCAAGCTTCCACTCTCTAAACGTTATTTTGCGCGATCGGCTGGTTTGGCGCAAGCAGC
>CAJQQZ010000062.1 GCA_905480575.1 uncultured Alphaproteobacteria bacterium
CTTTCAAATAGATGTCCACGGTGTATATCCTCAAACCCTCCCGACAAAACGAAAGGGATAAAGTGGACGACTTTTACGCCGCCCGCGACAACACAATGCCGCCGCTACCGTGGACTAATTTTGCACCGCCGCACACAGCACGTTTGTACCATTCAACGGCTTTAACCGGATTTTTGTCGTCTGGGTTTGCTGTTTTTCCGTAAGTTTCGGCTAAGGCAAATTGGGCTCTAGGCAAACCAGCGTTTGCAGCTTCGCCGAGCCAATATTGTGCTTGCCGTTTATCTTTTTCCACTCCTTGGCCAGTTCTGTACATCTGGCCTATATTTATTTGGGCACGCCCATGCCCGTCTTTTGCTATCGGGTGCCATATTTCGAAGGCGCCTTCGTGATTTTTCGCTTCAAATGCCGCTAAACCTTTGGCGAACTCTGCGTCGCTGCTCGGAGTTGACAAGGCCGCAACCTTACTCTTCGCAACATCCACATCGCCGTTGGTTTGAGGAGCTAAAAATTGGTAGGCGGCCAGGCCGCCTACCGACAAAAGCCCCCCCAAAAGGGACAAAAATAAAAATGTACGCATAAAAAATCTGTAGTCTAAAAAAAACGTCGAAAACAAAACCGAATCGACAGTTTTATGTATCTATAATTGCCGATTCGCCGTCAACGAAAAAATGCAATTCGGTTTTATTTTCGCTTTATTTACGCCACTATTTCCGAATATTGCAACCGATTCGCATTTTGGAGAACGTTACTTCGCATATTGCTAGTTGGACGGAACAATATTTGCGAATACTTGACCTATTCAAGTAATGGTGACTAGACGGACAGAAGAACCAAGAGATCTTTGACGTCAACACGATCACCCGTTTGAACATGGATTTCTTCTACTTCACCGGCTTTTTCGGCAAACAGACTCGTCTCCATTTTCATGGCTTCAATGGTGAGGAGCACGTCGCCCTTGTTCACCTTTTGACCAACGGCAACTTCGATCGTCACGATGGAACCAGGCATGGGAGCAACGACTTCGCCTTCAGCGCCTGTTGATTTGGGTCTCAAGTTTTCTTGTGGTGCTTGGGTCCGATCGTTGATCAGAACGGTTCTGGGCTGGCCGTTTAGCTCGAAGAAGATTTGCCTATTACCCTTTTCATCCGCGTCACCGACAGCAAGGAAGCGGATGATCAGGCGTTTGCCAGCCGAAAGGTCGATGAAGAATTCTTCCCCAGATTCTGGCCCCATGAAGAAGACCGGAGTGGGGATCAAAGAGACGTCAGAATATTCGCTTTTATGTTTAGCGTAGTCGACAAAGACTTGTGAGTACATCAGGTAGGATAGAAGCTCGTAGTCCGAAATTGACCGACCAATCTTCTTCTCAACTTCTTTCTTAACTTCGTCGAAGTCGACAGGCGGTAAGGAAGCGCCCGGCCTTGCTGACAGCGGGGTTTCGCCGCGAAGGATCTTCTTCTGTAAAGCTTCAGGGAATCCACCGTGAGGTTGTCCCAAATCTCCCCGGAAGAATGAAATCACAGAATCAGGGAAAGCGACTTCTTTCGTGTCACTCTCTAAATCCTCGACTGAGAGATTATGAGACAGCATGTAAAGAGCCATATCACCGACAACTTTCGACGAGGGCGTGACCTTGACGATGTCTCCAAACAGCTTGTTAACGGCGGCATAAGTTTGAACGGCTTCCGGCCACCTTTGTTCTAATCCCATAGCTCGCGCTTGTTGGCGTAGGTTAGTGTATTGGCCACCGGGCATTTCATGAATGTAGACGTCCGATGTGCTTGCGCGCATAGAACTTTCAAAGGCAGAGTAGTGATCTCTGATTTGTTCCCAGAACCTGGACACTTGATCCAGGGCTTGACGGTTCAGCCCAGTGTTACGTTCATCGCCTCTCAGCATTTCAACGAGAGTACCGAGATTTGGTTGTGAGGTATGACCAGACATTGGATCCATAGCAACGTCAACGACGTCTACACCGGCCTGACAAGCGGCAATGAGTGTGGCGAGAGATCCGCCTGATGTGTCATGGGTGTGAAAATGAATGGGAAGCCCCGTTTCGGCCTTTAAGGCTTTAACGAGCTCTGTGGCAGCAGCTGGCTTGCAGAGGCCAGCCATGTCTTTGATACAAAGAATGTGCGCGCCAGCCCGCTTCAGTTCCTTAGCCATCGCGATATAGTAGGCTAGATTGTATTTACCGGGGTCTTCCTTAGTCAGATCACCGGTGTAGCAGATGGTGGCCTCACAAAGGGCTGTGTCATGCTTTCTAACTGCCTCCATGGCCGGTGTCATGTTCTGGACCCAGTTGAGGGAATCGAAAACCCTGAACAGATCCACGCCAGCCTGATGGGAAAGATCAACAAAGCGATCGACGACATTGTCGGGATAATTTGCATATCCAACAGCGTTTGCACCCCTCAACAGCATTTGCATGAGGATGGAGGGTGCTTTCTCGCGCATAGAAATTAAACGATCCCACGGATCTTCCTTCAGGAAGCGCATGGCTGAATCAAACGTCGCCCCGCCCCAGGTCTCCAATGAGAATAGGTTCTTTAGACCTTTCTCGTAAGCGGGTAGTGGGGCCTGCAGATCTATCGTCCGCATTCTGGTTGCCATCAGTGATTGGTGTGCGTCGCGGAATGTTGTGTCAGTTAACAGCAGCTTTTTCTCATTGAGGAGCCAGTCACTGAAAGCATCAGATCCAATCTCCCTTAACAGAGTGCGAGATCCTTTTTCGCCTGAAACACCTGGACTGAACTCTTTTGGCTCCGGCAATCGAGCGAGTTCTGGGCGAGGCGAAGGAGCAACGCGCCCTTCCATTTCTGGGTTGCCATTGACCACGACATCGCCGATGAAGCTAAGCAACCGCGAAGCTCTGTCTCTGCGTTTCGGGAAATGGAACAGTTCAGTGGTGTCATCGACAAAGCGGGTTGTGAGCTCGTCTTTAACAAAAGCAGGATGGTTGATGACTTTTTCTAAGAACTGAAGGTTGGTTTTAACACCCCTGATACGAAACTCTCTGAGCGCTCGATCCATGCGTTTGACTGATTCTTCGCGGGTGGGAGCCCAGGTCGTGAGCTTTTCTAGCAAACTATCAAAGAACGGGGTGATTATCGCGCCAGAGAAGGCGGTGCCGCCATCCAGGCGGATGCCAAATCCGGTCGCTCCACGGTAAGCAACGATCTGCCCATAGTCTGGCACAAAACCATTTTCTGGATCTTCAGTGGTGATGCGACATTGAAGTGCGTGTCCATTCATAGGTATTTCGGCTTGCACAGGAATTCCACTGTCAGTAGTGCCAAGCTTAGCACCGCTTGCGATCCTGATTTGTGCCTTAACGATATCGATACCTGTAATCATTTCGGTAACGGTATGTTCGACTTGCACTCTGGGATTTACTTCGATGAAATAGAATTCGTCGTCGTCCACATCATATAGGAATTCCACCGTACCAGCATTGACGTAGCCAGCTGTCTTGCCGAGTTGGACCGCGGCATCAGTGATAGCGTCTCGTTTCGCGGAAGACATCCAGGCGGCTGGTGCCATCTCAACCACTTTTTGGTGGCGTCTTTGGACAGAACAATCTCTTTCATGTAAGTGGCAGACTTGGCCCGATTGGTCGCCAAATATTTGCACCTCAACGTGGCGCGCTTTTTGGACGAGTTTTTCAAGGAATACTTCGCCCTTACCGAAGGCTGCTTCTGCTTCACGACTAGCGGCTGCGACTTCGGACAAGAGTTTCTCAGGCTCAAAAACCATGCGCATACCACGGCCACCGCCACCCCAGCTGGCCTTAACCATGATGGGAAATCCGATATCATTGGCAAGCGACGTAATCTCATCAGGATTTTCCGGCAAAGCACCTGTCGCTGGCACCATTGGGACGCCAGCCTGTTTGGCCAAACGACGGGCCTGAACTTTGTCGCCAAGCCTTGTCAGGATATCGACGGAAGGGCCGACGAATATTATATCATTGTCCAAACAAGCTTGGGCAAACTCTGGGCTTTCTGATAGGAAACCGTAACCAGGATGAATGGCATCAACCTTGGCCTCTTTAGCAACCTTGATAATATCCTCAATATCCAAGTAAGCCTTAATAGGCTCTTGACCTCGACCAACCTCATACGATTCATCCGCTTTGAAACGGTGCAGGGCGAAACGGTCCTGGTAGGCATAAATTGCAACCGTTTTGATGTCCAACTCTGTGGCAGCACGTGCGATGCGAATGGCAATTTCACTACGATTGGCAATTAGCAGTTTCTTGATCATGTTTTCCGAGGCCTTGAGGAGTGGTTTTTAGCAGGGTGACTTATGGAGACTATCATACTAGCTCTATATCGAAATTAAGTTTTAAAGATTGTTCAGTTTGTGAGGTTCTGTTTTCTTATGAACGACATTCGATGCAGTTTCGTTCCAACATGGACAGCAATTAAAAAGAAATCTTATGAGCGTTGTTTTATCAAACTTGCTTCTGTAACAGGGTTAATATCAAGTTTAAAATTTTGGGATCAAAATCATGCGACGGCACGGCGGACAAATTTTAGTAGACCAGCTAGCGATTCAGGGCTGCGATAGGGTCTTTTGTGTGCCGGGTGAATCTTATTTGGCGGCGCTCGATGGTTTGCACGCCCACAATGCCATCCACACCGTCATTTGCCGACAGGAGGGCGGCGCGGCCATGATGGCGGAGGCTTATGCAAAAGCGACAGGAAAACCAGGCATATGTTTTTGTACCAGAGGGCCAGGCGCGACCAATGCGGCAGCGGGGGTTCATGTCGCCTTTCAGGATTCCACACCAATGATCCTCTTTATCGGGCAAGTCGCCGGCGATCAAAAAGACCGTGAGGCCTTTCAGGAAGTTAACTATGAATTGATGTTCGCTCCGCTTGCTAAGTGGGTCGCCCAAATCGATTCAGTTGAGCGGATTCCAGAATACATCAGCCAGGCCTATCATCGCGCTATGTCCGGACGGCCTGGGCCCGTAGTGCTAGCATTGCCAGAAGACATGCTTTCCAGCAGCACTGACGTAGAGGATGCTTTGGCTGCGACAATGGTAGAAGCGAAACTGTCGAATGAGGACTTGGAACAGTTCAAAGAACTGCTTGGAGAGGCAGAGCAACCCTTGATGATTGTCGGCGGCAGCGGCTGGTCCCAATCACTTAACGATCAGTTGGAAGCCTTTGCGCTCAGTGAAGGAATGCCAGTCGCCTGTGCCTTTCGTTTTCAAGATCATTTCGACAACAAACATCCAAACTATGTCGGTGACGTCGGTATCGGCGTCAATGCCAAGCTGGTGAAGCGCATTCAAAATTCGGATTTGATAATTGCCGTTGGCGTGCGTTTGGGTGAAATGACAACGTCGGGTTATTCCATTTTCGACATTCCTAATCCAAAGCAAAAGCTGGTCCATGTTTATCCAGGTTCGGATGAATTGGGGCGAGTCTATCGGCCTCATATGGCAATCAACGCCAGTTCGCGGTCGTTCATCAATGCGTTAATCGGTGTTTCTGGTTTGGCTAGATCGAGTTGGTGTGATCAAGCCAAAGCTGGAAACTATGAATACCGAGAGAATATTGAACCAGAGGCAACCGCTGGCGACCTTCGAATGGAAGAAGTCATGGTTTGGTTGCGCGATAACTTGCCAGAAGATGCAGTACTCACAAATGGTGCCGGTAATTATTCTGCTTGGGTCCATCGCTATCACCAATACCAAAAATTCGGCAGCCAATTGGCACCGACTTCTGGGTCTATGGGCTACGGTTTGCCGGCATCAATCGGTGGGCAATTCGCGCATCCAGACAGGACCGTTGTTTGTTTTGCGGGGGATGGCTGCTTAATGATGACCAGCCAAGAACTGGCGACCATAGCGGCTCATGATTTACCGATCATTGTGATCGTGGTGAACAATGGAATGTATGGCACTATCCGCATGCATCAGGAACGCACATATCCAGGAAGAGTGAGTGGAACGTCCTTGCATAATCCAGACTTTGTCGCTTTCGCGAAGTCATTCGGGATTGATGCAGCTTTGGTTGAAAGAACGGCGGACTTCCCGGCGGCGTTTGAGCACGCGCAAGCTTTGAGACGACCCTATTTGCTCGAACTAAAAATTGACCCCGAAGCGCTTTCACCCAAGCTTAAACTTTCAAGCCTGATTCAGTAAAAGAAGTAGCAGTAAAGTTTAAACCATCACCGAGGACTTGAGAACATCGACCATCCAGGCTTTCGTTGTCTGGGAAGAGGAATTGGTGATTGTGTGGGGTAAGTCTCCGCGAAACCTTATGGTTTCACCGGCGTTGATTTGCGTGGACTCATCCCCGCACTCAACTGTCAAACTGCCTTCGATAACCGTCAGGTGTTCTTTGGATCCGATTTCGTGAGGGCTGGAGATGAGTTTGCCACCTGGCTCGGCCGTGAATTCGTACCATTGCAACCATTCAACCGTATCAATCGGGCCCAAAACTCTGAGTACACACAAGCCGTCTTCACTCATGATGATCGGGGTGCTTGCGCTAGACAGGACTTCGATCTTGGAAGTTTTCGTGTCGTCTTGAAGGATCTCTTCAATTGAAGTTTCCAACGCTTGGCTTAGACGCCAGATTGTGACCAATGTTGGGTTGGCCTCATTTCGCTCGATCTGAGAAATGATAGACTTCGAAACGCCGGATTGCTCTGCGAGGTGACCCAAAGACAGATTGTAGGCTTGGCGAAGCCTTTGTATTGTTCTGCCCACCTGCGGGGCATCTAGATTGAGTTTTTCGGTTTTTGAGCTCATTCGCCTCGGTTCCTTCACTGGGACAATGCCCCAAGTAGTGGCGATACTTAACGGTAAATTCGAGGTGGCGCAATTGCCTCGACCGTTGTGCAATCGAGAATTGTGATGGCTGTCCCAACAAGTTGATGAAGAGAATCCGAAGATAGCTTGCGCTGAGGAGGGAATCCTTTTTAAACGACCCACGGAGGATAGATCTTAATTCATGGAACGCACAATAAAATTCATTGCCGCTTACTTGTTTGTCTTTTTGCTTCAGCTGTCTGTCTCGTATGCGTGGGCTGAAGGCTACAATCATTTCTGGGCGGTGGATCCAGAAACCGAGCTGCGGCTTGGTCTGGAAGATGGGGAAGGCAGCTTTAAAGCCGTGGACACTCTCTTGTCCGCGAAGAGCCCTCTGGTGGGGCAAACCGGAGGGGGTATTTATTCCTTGAGGTCTGCTGACCCAGCATCTTGTCGTATCCGCCTGACTTCCGTATCAAAAGAAAACGTAGCTGCTGAAGAATTCGTTGGTTTTCTATCTGTTCGGTCCTTTCTTGGCGCGCTGGCTAATTGGAGCGAGAAAGAGGGCGAGAGAGTTGATCGGGTGACACTTGTGCTGTCGAATCTTGGGGATTGTGAACGCTCATACTGTCAGCTCGCGAATGATCTGAGAACTCTCAATTCAGGTTTTACCTTGGACTTGGTCTCAGTCAATGATCCGATAGCTGAAGAAAATGCTAAGGCGCTTGAGTGTCTCGCCGAGAAAACTGGTGGTTTGATTGCTGAGGTCTCTACCAGTGACGAGCTAGACCGCGCCTTGGGTAACGTTTTGCGGGCATCCTTGTCTAGTAAGACCTTGATTGAACTTGAAGAACGTAACGCTTTGCTCTCCAAACAGGTTTCTGAGTTGAAGATTGTATCTGACAAAGAAAAGGGCAGGTTAGGGGAGGCCTCTGTTCTTCTTGGTGGATTACAAGAGCGATTGGACGAGAGCTTATCGGCGCTCACAGAGCAAAAAATTGCGGTCTATGAGGCCAATAACAAACTAGCAGATGCGGAGAACCAAGTTCGGTACGACCGTCAGTTACGATCCATCGTTGAAGCCTCCTATGAAAAGTTGCAGGCAACGAACGCGTCACTTCGTCAAAAGCTGAAATCTTCAGAAGAGAACGAAATTACCGTTTCTAAAGAACTTAATGATCTTATGAGCGAAGTTAAGAAAAATGAGCGTCGTAAAAGCAAAAGCGGCGAAACAGTGAACGAGCTTCTAGTCGAAAAAACAGAACTGGAAACGACGTTGTTGTCCGCAAGATCGGATGCGGTTGCAGAGGCCGAAAAACGTATTGCGACAGAACAGAAGCTTGAAGAAGTTTTGATAGCGCTAGAAACCAAGCATAGGGATTTTAACAAACTCAGACGTGAGCTTAGCCTTGCGGTCGACAATCACAACGACACATTAAAGAAACTAACCGATGCAAACGTTGATCTGACCAGGATTCTAGGGACTGGCGGTATCTCTAACTTCAGCAGCGTAAAGCAAGAAATAATCACTCTCAGAGAGGCGTTAGACGAAGCGAAAGATGCGAAAGAAGCCACCGAACTGCAATATGCTCAACTGCAGTCAGAATTTGAGCTTGAGAAGGCTAAGTCTCTAGAGTTGATCAGCGAAATCCATGTACTCAAATCGAAGGATCTCGGTGGCGTTCGTGAGTTGGCGCTCGCCAGCCAAAAAATAGCTGAGATCGGTCAAGACTTGTTGGATGAGAAGCAGGCTAGGGCGGAGGCGGAGAATAGTGTAAGATTGGTACGGTTGGAGGTCTCAAATCTGAAATCAGAGATCGATGACATCAATTTGAAGAATGGTAAGAATGTCGAAGAACAAGCGGCACTAAACGCCGAAGTCGATGCCTTGAACGATAAGATCACTCAGAAAGAAGAGAGAATTGACGTCCTGAAGTCAGAACTCTGGGCTTGGCGCGAAGAAGCGAAGGACAAGATTACGGCTGCCGCTGAAGAGCGTGTGGCTGATGCTCGTCGCCTCCAACAGCAAGCTGAAATCCACCGCCAAGACGCTCTTCGGGATAAGGACGCCGCGTTCAAAGCCACAAAACAGGCTGAAAAGAGAGAACAAAAAGTCTCTCAAGAACTTCAGATATTGGCACTTAAGTATAAGTCTCTCGAAACTCAGCATGAAAGACGGGAAAAGAATTGGAAGGATGCCAACGCCAAAATCGCTGAAATTGAAAATGAGTTAGCAGAACTATCGCAGTTGAGGGAAAGCGAACGTACGAGCCTCTTGTCTCTTTCAAGCCAAGTCGGCGATTTTGAACACCAAATCGCAGCATTGGAAAATGAGAAACAACAACTATTGAGTGAAGTTAGAGCAAGAGAGGAAATACTAGATGATCTACAGCATCATTTTGCAGATCTGCAGGACAAACACATTACGTCTCTAACCGAACTCGATAAGGCCAAAAACCGTTACGAGGAAGCGGAAGCACGGCTTCAGGATCTAATGCCTATCAACTAGCTGGTTGTTGTTTTCAATGGGATGGGCGTTCGAGTGATGGTGCGGTTTCGATCTGAAAGCCCGTGCCGAAACCCGTGAAGTCAGCAAAGAGTTCGAGCGGCTATCGTTGCGAAACAGTGCAATTGTCCTCACTAAAGCGAGTTTTGAGTAAGATGTTTGGCTTAGAGCATGTTGCTGTTGATTAGATTCGTTTTTCTTTTTGGATGATTTGTGATTCATTGCATAAAACTATGAGGAGCAGTGAATTATGGGCAAGCCACATCCCCTTGAGCTTCGCCAGCGGGTCGTGAAGCATGTTGAA
>CAJQQZ010000063.1 GCA_905480575.1 uncultured Alphaproteobacteria bacterium
TTTGGTTTGCACCTACATCAAAACCGGAAACGGCTGGCTCCTTCAAGAGCCGAACGTAGTCCTTCCAGCTAGCTGGAAGGACTACTATGTCAGATTAAGTCGGAACTAATTCACCTCAAGCAACACAACGATATCAATACAGAAATCGCCGTCATCGGTGTCCTACCTTCATATCATCGAAAGGGAGTTGGCCGGTTGTTAGTTAAAGAGGCCGTGAAAGCAGTGGCCGAAACAGGCGGGCGTTTTCTCACTGTTAAAACGATGTCTGACGGTTCTCCTAATGTGTTCTATGCCAAAACTCGGGAATTTTATCTGGGTGTTGGCTTCGAACCATTCGAGGTCTTTCCTGACCTTTGGCATCCCAGCAACCCTTGTTTGCTGCTGGTTAAGGAAATCTAACAACTAATCTGTATCAAGCCTCTTCATGCCCTCAGCCTCTTCATCAACAAAGAATGGGGTCTCGGGGATTGTGCTTCCGCCATCGACAACTATTGTTTGGCCGGTGACGTAGTTTGCTTCATCTGAGGCCAGGTAGAGCATAGCATAGGCTATGTCCTCTGGCTCACCTATTCGTCCTGCTGGAATGTACTTGGCCATTTTCTTCTGGCCTGCTTCGTCGGTCAAATGGTCCATGGCCGGTGTTTTGATAAAGCCAGGTTCAACACCGTTTACAGTGATGTTAAGAGGCGCGAGTTCCATTCCTGCTGTTTTAATGAAGGCGTTAAGTCCGCCCTTGCTTGCGGCGTAGTACGAAGCGCCCGGCATCGCGACGCGCGGCCCTGTCACTGAGGACGTGTAAAGCAGCCGTCCAGTCCCCTGTTTCTTCATATGCGGAATAGAAGCCTTAGCGAGAGAGAACGCAGCTTTGAGATTGGTTCTAAGGGCATCATCAAACTGCAGCGGGTCGTACTCTTCAATAGGCCCACCAACAAAAGATGCCGCATTATGAACCATAATATCGAGCTGCCCAAACGTTTCGAGTGTGGTCTCAATGGCTGTGGCGATTTGTGCGTCGTCCTGGACATTGGTTGTCACAAGGATGGCTTTGCCACTAGCATTGTTGATATCGTCGACAGTGCTCTGACCACTCGATTGCGTTCTGGTTGCAACGACAACATTGGCCCCTTCGGCGGCGAAAACCTTGGCGATAGATTCCCCAATGCCTTGGCCGGAACCCGTCACTAGGGCCGTTTTACCTTTTAATCTCATTGCTGACATCCTTATTGCGATCTCTATATGCCTAGTGCATCCAGCTTACAGATGTTGGCGAAACACGCAATTCATTCGACGGTAGAACCTAACGGTTTTCAAAGATACCAGTCTCTTTGCCATCAATAGACTTGGTGTTTTTGATCGACCAATATTTTTCGAGGCCGGCTGGATCCATTTTGTCATAGAACGGCAGCATTTCCTCTGGTCCGCGTTGAGCCTTTAAGTCCATGAAA
The DNA here is from genome assembly GCA_905480575.1 of uncultured Alphaproteobacteria bacterium. Taxonomy (GTDB): domain Bacteria; phylum Pseudomonadota; class Alphaproteobacteria; order UBA7985; family CAJQQZ01; genus CAJQQZ01. The sequence goes on from CAJQQZ010000063.1 coordinate 1,446, forward strand.
GGGACACCGCTGCCGCAAGAGGTTTGAGTCCTGTCCACTTTCATGTCGAAAATCTGACGTGATCCGGCCATTGTTGGGAACAAACTTACCAACTCATCCCAGTTCTTGTCACCTGGATGGGTTGTTGTTGCCGTACCATAAAGGCGAAGGATATGGGCGTTGCCTTCGAAGGCGCAAAACATCAAGGTCATGCGTGGGTTCTCACGCAGATGCGCTGCTGTCTCATTACCGCTGCCGGACAAGTTGAGCCAAACGATACGGTCGTTCCCCATGATCCTAAGCGAGTCTAATCCCTTCGGTGAAAGATTGACGCGTCCATCTGGGGCCGCAGTTGCCACAAAAAACATAGGCTGCCTCAGAATGAATTCTTGGTTAACCGCTGTCATCTCTGTGCCTGTCTTCATGGTTGTGTTTTCCTCTTCTTTGAAATTTGTTTCCAGGGTGCCTGAGAACTGATTACCGCCATAAGAATGATAGTGCCGCCGATGAAAGTAGCTTGAGGGGGAACTTCGCTTAACACCAGCCATGCCAGTAAGGGGGCGAGTGGCGTTTCGATCAGGCTTATTAGGGCGGTTTCTCCAGCTGGTATGCGTCTGGCTCCTTCAGTCAATGTCACAGACGCGATGGCAAACACAAAGCCGAAAACAACAAGGATTAGGAAGTCAGTCCAAGGTATATCGAAGGGTGCACCAAAATACATACAAACAGGCAGCAGAAGCAAACTCGAAACAACGTTAGGACCAGCCGCTGGAGTATCAGGATAGCGTCGATATATGACAATAAAAAGCGTCATGCCGAACGTCATATAGAGCGCAAGAAGATCGCCGAACAAAGAGGGAGATCCCAAAGAGGCCTGCACGATGATTGCGACGCCTGAGAAAGCGACGATACAGGCTATCAAGTTCTTGGTGGTTGGACGCTCCTTAAACCATAACCAAGCCATGGCGATGGCGAGAAGCGGGCTGGATGCGAAAATCACTGAGACATTGGCGATTGCAGTGTGCTTGAATGAAGTGAGAAATGCTGCGGTGGCAGAGGCCCCAATGATTGCAACGATCCACCCAGGTTTGCCCATCTGTAGAAAGTCATGATTAAGAGTGCCGCGCCAAGAGATATAGCCGGTTGTAAAGATCACAGCAAAAAATCCCCGCCAGAAAATCACGGCCCATGCTTCCGAGCTGACGCCTTTAGCGAAAAGCCCCACTGAGCTGAACACGACAGCAGAGATAACAACAAGAATGACGCCGATCAGGTGTGGCGAGAAAGACTTGTTGTTGGAACTGTTAAAGTGTAGAAGTTCAGACCTGATCTGACAGTTTCCGGATTTTGATGCGGTGTCTGTCGGATCAAATTCAGTTTATGAACTTGGCCTTCCAGATTTCTTTGCCCTCTATCATTGTCTCAAATGGCGTTCTTCCGC
>CAJQQZ010000064.1 GCA_905480575.1 uncultured Alphaproteobacteria bacterium
CGTAGTTTCCTTTGTTTGATGTTTTTGGTTTGCACCTACATCAAAACCGGAAACGGCTGGCTCCTTCAAGAGCCGAACGTAGTCCTTCCAGCTAGCTGGAAGGACTACTATGTCAGATTAAGTCGGAACTAATTCACTTGAACTGTTGACCCTCAGCACTCATGGCTTCTTTTGTGTTTTCAATCAGTGTTCTAAAACGGCAAATAGAAACTTTTTGATCATTATGCCAACCCATAGCCATGAAAATGATATGGGTGAAACTACCCTCTTTAAGCCTCATCTCCAGTCGACCCTTCAGACCTTGCCTTAACGCCTCTATGCCATTGTCAAAGGTTTTTTCAGATCGAACAACCGTAGAATGACGGTCTTTGCACGTCTGGTTTTTTTGCACCTCATAAGCGGTGTAGACGGGGCAGAGATTTAGCTGTCCAACTTTTGAGTTTTCATACTCATAAATATGAGTGACTATAACTGGTTTGGGATCTGAAAAGGCTTCTTTAAGGAGGCGATTCCTTATCTTCTGATTGCCAAACCAAATCCAATCCTTGCGTTCAAATTCTTTAAGGTAGGCTTTATGATGGTCGTGTTTTGTATTGGTTTCATTTCTTTGGAACTTTTCAAAGCCAACAACGAAACCGTCTTCGATCGATTCCTTGATCCATCCATGGGCAAGCAAATTGAAAATCGTGGCTTCTTGATTCTCGGCCTTTGCTTGACGGGCCACTTTACCGGCATTTTCACCACAAAGGTTCGAATGTTCTTCAATTGGGTCCGAATAGTCGCTGTAAGGTTTATAGACTTCGTGAGCAATCGCACTGTGTGACGAAGTAAAGAAACTAAGCGCTGCAACTGCGTAAACGAAAAGGAGTGGTTCATTCTTTTCTGTTCCAAACATAGGGGGCCTCTTTCCATATTGGCATAGCTTAACGTTTGCGCTTGAAACATAAGCTAGAGCTAATGTAGGGTTGATCAACCCGTCATGTAGTTCGTTTTGGAAATTCCGTGTTTGCAGTAGCGCTAAAGCTAAAGGGAGAGAATAACTTCAAATCTCCAAGTGTGACTTAAGGTATTGACCTGTATAGGATTCCTCGACTCGAGCAAGGTCTTCGGGTGTGCCAACGCCGACAATTTTTCCGCCGCCGGAACCGCCCTCTGGACCTAAATCAATGACCCAATCTGCGGTTTTGATAACTTCCAGATTGTGCTCGATAACGATCACAGTGTTGCCCTGGTCAACAAGAGCCTGAATGACCTCCAACAACTTGCGAACGTCTTCAAAGTGTAAACCTGTTGTTGGTTCATCGAGGATGTAGACGGTCTTGCCGGTTGGTCTTTTGGACAATTCTTTAGCCAGTTTCACGCGCTGCGCTTCGCCGCCTGACAGGGTGGTGGCCGGTTGTCCAATCTTGACGTAGCTGAGGCCTACACGATGCAACATCTCCATTTTGGAACGAATGGATGGCACGGCTTTGAAGAACTCAACGCCTTCTTCCACCGACATGTCCAGCACTTCAGCGATAGACTTGCCACGGAATTTAACTTCCAGTGTTTCGCGGTTATAGCGTTGACCTTTACAGACGTCACATTGAACATAAACATCGGGCAGGAAGTGCATTTCGATCTTGATGACGCCATCGCCGGAGCAGGCCTCACAGCGTCCGCCCTTCACATTGAAGGAGAAGCGACCAGGTTTGTAGCCACGTGCCTTTGCATCAGGCAAGCCAGAGAACCAATCGCGGATCGGGCCAAAGGCACCAGTGTAGGTGGCGGGGTTGGATCTCGGCGTCCGGCCGATGGGGGACTGATCTATATCGATGATTTTATCGATGAACTCTAGACCTTCGATTTTATCGTGCTCGCCCGCTTGAGCGCGAGAGCCGTTCAAATGTTTGGTGAGGGCTTTGTAGAGTGTCTCAATCGTCAGGGTTGATTTACCACTGCCGGACACGCCAGTGACGCAGGTCATGATACCGAGCGGGAAGTCGACAGAAACATTCTGGAGGTTGTTGGCGGAGGCTTTCTTGACGGTAATCTTCCGGCCTTTTTGCGGCTTGCGGCGTGTTTCAGGGATGGGCACCTGCTTGCGACCAGATAGATACTCAGCCGTAATGGAGTTTGAATTTTCCTTAATGTACTCTGGTGTCCCCTCGGCGACGATCGAACCGCCGTGGATTCCGGCGCCCGGGCCGATGTCAATCAAGTGGTCGGCAGCAAGGATTGCGTCCTCATCATGCTCTACCACGATCACGGTATTGCCGATGTCGCGCAATCGCCTGAGTGTTATCAGCAAACGCTCGTTGTCACGTTGGTGAAGACCAATGGAAGGCTCATCGAGCACATATAGCACACCCGTCAATCCAGAACCAATCTGGCTGGCCAAGCGGATACGCTGGCTTTCTCCACCGGACAGGGTCGCAGACGACCGTGATAAGGTGAGGTAGTCCAGTCCAACGTTGTTTAGGAAGCCCAAGCGCTCATTGATTTCTTTGAGGATGCGCTCAGCGATCTCTTCTTGTTTGGAGGTAATGTGATTGGGCAGATCTTCGAACCATTTCACCGCGTCAGAAATCGACAGCTGCGTCACTTCACTGACATGACAACCGTTAATCTTCACGGCTAGAGCTTCTGGCTTTAGACGGTACCCCGTACAGGCATCACAGGACCGACGGTTTTGATATTTTGCCAGTTCTTCACGGACCCAATCACTGTCGGTTTCGCGCCAGCGCCGCTGCATATTGGGCAAAATACCCTCAAATGTGCGCTTGGTCTCATAGCGTCTGGTGCCATCATCATAAGTCATGGCAATGACTTCACGACCCGAACCATCCGTCAAAATCGACTGGATCTTCTTTGGCAATTTATTCCAAGGCGTATCGAGGTCGAAGTCAAAGTGCGCAGCCAACGACTTCAAGGTTTGCATGTAATATTTGCTGGAGGAGTTGGACCAAGGGAGGATGGCCCCTTCATTTAAAGTCAATTTGTCGTTCGGCACGACAAGATTGGCGTCGAAGTACATCGTGGTGCCAAGGCCGTCACAGGTTGGGCAGGCCCCAAAGGGGTTGTTAAAGGAGAACAACCTTGGCTCGATTTCATCAATGGTGAAGCCAGAGACAGGGCAAGAGAACAACGCAGAAAAGGTCGCGATTTCACCGCTGGTAGCGTCTTCTGCAAAGACCAGCCCATCTGCCAGCTCCAAGGCTGTCTCAAGAGAGTCAGCCAGGCGGCTTTCAATGCCCTCACGCACGACGAGGCGGTCGACGACAACTTCGATGTTATGCTTAAGCTTCTTGTTGAGGGCAGGGGCATCGCCGATATCGTAGAGCTCGCCGTCAATTTTCACACGCTGGAAACCGCGCTTTTGAAGCTCCAGAAGTTCCTTGCGATACTCCCCTTTGCGACCCCGAACAATAGGGGCGAGCAAATAGAGACGTGTCCCTTCTTTCATCGCCATGGTCTTGTCGACCATTTGGCTCACGGTTTGGCTTTCAATCGGTAGTCCGGTTGCCGGCGAGTAGGGAATGCCGATGCGTGCAAACAGCAAACGCAAGTAATCATAGACTTCCGTTACTGTGCCGACCGTTGAGCGCGGGTTCTTGGAGGTTGTCTTCTGTTCGATGGAGATTGCAGGGGACAGGCCCTCAATTGATTCAACATCCGGCTTTTGCATCATTTCCAGGAACTGACGGGCGTAGGCAGAGAGGGATTCAACATAGCGGCGCTGTCCCTCGGCATAGATCGTATCGAAAGCCAGCGAGGACTTACCACTGCCGGACATGCCGGTGATCACAACCAGCTTGTCGCGTGGAATGTCGACATCAACAGACTTGAGATTATGCTCCTTCGCACCGCGAACGGAGATGAACTTGTTGGGTTCGTAATAAGTCACAGAAGGCTGATCTTTGGGGGCCATACAATCGATTCTCAGGTAAGTTTGATCTTGTTATGTTCTCACAGAGGCTCGCTCTTAGCAGAGTCGTGCCAAAGAGTCTTTTATGAAGTGGGACTCTTAACATTTTTTGCCAGTCTAGTAGGTTTCGACTCCAATTGTCCCTTGTTTATTGGCGGTCTATGGCTTAATCCGTCTCCCCTATTCGAATCTCAATCAGGTGGAAGTCATGGCAGGCAGCGTCAACAAAGTAATTTTGGTTGGAAACTTGGGTCGTGACCCGGAAATCCGTTCTCTACAAAACGGTGGAAAGGTCTGTAACCTGTCATTGGCCACTTCAGAGCGCTGGCGTGATAAGGGTTCTGGTGAAATGCGTGAGCGCACAGAATGGCACCGCGTTGTGATTTTCAACGAACGCCTCGCTGATGTCGCAGAAAAGTACCTGCGTAAAGGTTCTACGATCTATGTTGAGGGCTCATTGCAAACACGCAAATGGACCGACAACGCCGGTGTTGAAAAATACAGCACAGAGGTCGTTCTTCAGGCTTTCAACGGCCAGCTGACGATGCTTGGTGGCCGGGCTGATGGTGGCCAAGGCGGTGGAGGCGGTTACAGCGACTCCTCTTCTGGTTTCGGCGGAAATGATCAAGGCGGCGGTGATCCCTTCGGCTCTTCATCCGGTGGCAACTTCAGTGGCGGCAGCAGTAATTTCGGCGGCGGTTCTACGCCTCCTGATTTGGATGATGACATTCCGTTCTAAGGCACTTGGTCTTAGGACGTGAGCGCTAGCTCCGAAAGCAACACTCTAAAAGCCAGCCTCTGGATGTTCGGCGCACTCGTTTCTTTCACTCTGATTGGCGTGTCAGGGCGGGAGATTGCTGGGCAATTGGCAACATCAGAAATCATGTTTTTGCGCAGCTTGATCGGCGTGGCCATTATTTTGGTTGTGATCTTGCTGACAAACCGCGATTGGTCGCAGCTAAAGACAGCTCGACCTGGGCTGCATCTTATTCGCAACCTCTCACACTTTGTGGGCCAGTTCGGTTGGCTCTATGGTGTGGCACTCATTCCCTTGGCGGAAGTTTTCGCCATCGAGTTCACGGCACCGTTGTGGGTGGCCGTCTTCGCACCTTTCTTCTTAGGTGAACGGCTCAATCGCATGAGGATTCTGGCAATTTTGGTTGGGTTCATCGGCATTTTGGTCGTGGCAAGACCGGGGTACGTTGAAATATCCCCCGGAATGATTGCCGTTGTGATCGCGGCCATGGGCTTTGCCGGTTCCATGATCATGACCAAAAAGCTCACCGGCACAGACCGACCGGTCGCGATCTTATTCTACATGTCCCTCATCCAGACACCGATTTCGTTGGCGGTAGCGGGGGGAGAAATTTCTCTGCCACACGGCATGGGCTGGTTCTGGTTGGTGATGATCTCCGTTTGTGGGTTGACGGCTCACTTTTCCATGGCCAAAGCCTTCTCCTATGGAGACGCAACTCTGGTCGTCACAATGGATTTCTTCCGCTTGCCACTGATAGCGGTTGTTGCGGCACTGGTTTATGCAGAGCCGATCACGTTGTGGGTCGTTCTCGGCGGTGGCCTGATCTTGATCGCCAACTATGTTAACGTCAAGTCCGCCACGCCTGGCACGACGGCGTTGAGAGGGAAGCGGTAGGCGGGGGACTGCCTCCTTACTCAGACTTTCCTCTGTACAATTCAGCCATGATGAAAAGTAGCCCCCGCAACAAGCACGGGAAAGGGGCTGGTGCATGGAAAGTGGTATCCTCTTCGATAAGTGAATCACTCAAATAGGTTCAAACGTCGGAGTTTCGTCGAATGATCAAGGTGTGGAGTATAATTTCGGCTCCAACATTTGTTGTTTTTGATAATTTGTTGTAGAGTTTCGATGCAACACAGGATACCGCCATGCCCCGTCTTTCAATCGACATCACCGCAGAACAGCATCAAAAACTGAAGGCTACCGCCGCGCTAAAAGGCCAATCGATCAAGGAGTTTGTTTTGGATAAAACCATCGGCGATCTACCTGACACCAGGGAACTGAGCGAAGACGAGGCTTGGGCGAAACTCTCTGCTTTCCTGAAGCCGCGGATCGAAGCCGCGGATCGCGGGGAGTTTGTTGAGACCTCTTTTGCAGACATAGCCACCAGGGCTCGCAAGCGCGTCGGTCTTGAATGAGTCAGTCTTTCCGTTTCGCGCAGCAGGCTGAACAAGATTTGCTCGACATTTGATCTTCAGTTTTGAGCGCTGGGGTGAAGATCAGGCCGACAGTTACCATGCTCAACTGCAGGATTGTTGCCACAATGTGGTAAGTGAGCAGGTCTTTCCTCGAGTGATTGTTATAGGAAAAAAGACGATCCCTTACATTCACTGTCAACGTCACTTTATTTTCTTCGCGGAAAACACCGACACAGTGATCATTCTCGCAGTTCTTCATGAACGTATGGATTTTGTTAAGCACTTACGTGGACGGATGACTCATTAACAGTTCAACCTGTTCACCAGTTTCTCTGGGCATCAAGAAAATGCGCATTACTATCAATCTGTAAAATCAAAAAACAGATCAACCATCTCAAACTTAGTCACGTCTACAATTCCTTTATCAGATATCCTCAACTCGGGGATCACGGCTAGGGCTAAAAAGGTATGCAGGATATAAGCGTTTCGTAAGTTACAGCCGCAGTCTTTCATCGCTTGGTTGATTGCTTCGGCCTTTTCAGCAACGATTTCCGCTCGTTCGTCGGACATGAGGCCAGCGATCGCCAACTCACAGAGCGCCAATTCTTTACCGCCTGCATAAACAACGACACCGCCGCCAACGGCACCCAGGCGATTGGCGGCCAGGGCCATGTCATCTTTGTTGGTGCCGACGACGATCATCTGGTGACAATCGTGCGCGACCGTCGCGGCAACGGCACAGTCGATGTTGTAGCCGAAGCCAGAAACAAAGCCGTTCATGATCTCGCCAGTGCCTTTGTGGCGCTCAACAACGGCGACCTGGGCGATGTCTCCGGCCCGATCCATTTGCACCAAACCATCAAACACAGAGAGAGTAGCTTCCAAGGCCTTTGTCGGTGCCTGGTTTTCCGCCACGCCGATAACTCGGGCGCGCACTTGATCTGCTCTTGCGGGGGCAGCAATGTCAAAGTCAGTTGCGACGATCTCTCGACCCAGTTTCACCGTGCCTTTGGCGAAGTCAGGATAGCCGTACGCAGGAACATCGGCCTTCAGAACGCCTGCTTTGGCCAGAACCCTGCCATGCCCAATCACCGTTTCAATAGGCAGGCTCGGCAGGTCAGAGGTAATGATTAAATCCGCTCGACGACCAGGGGCAATAGAGCCCAAGTCTCGCTCTAACCCAAAGTGTGTCGCGGTGTTGATCGTCGCCATCTGGATCGCCGTAATGGGTTTACAGCCTTGCTCAATCGCATGACGGACCACTCGGTTCATATGACCTTCGTGGACCAACGTGCCAGAGTGACTGTCATCGGTACAGAGCACCATCTTACGGCTGTCGAGGCCGAGTTCTGTCACGGCCTTGATCTGAGGGGCAACGTCATACCAAGCCGAACCCAACCGCATCATCGCCGTCATGCCTTGGCGAATGCGGGCAACGGTGTCTTCCAGGCGTGTGCCTTCGTGATCGTCCGCTGGTCCACCCGCAATATAGCCGTGAAAAGCTTTGCCCAGTTCTGGCGAAGCGTAGTGCCCACCGACCGTCTTGCCCGCTGCTTGGGTCGCCGCGATCTCGGCCAGCATCTTGGGGTCGTTGTGGGCAACACCGGGGAAGTTCATCATCTCGCCCAGGCCGATGATATTCGGCCAGCCCATGGCCTCAGCGACCTCTGCTGCTCCAATGTCGGCTCCTGCGGTTTCCAACCCCGGTGCTGAGGGCACACAGCCCGGCATCTGGACAAAGACGTTTATCGGCAAGGTCAACGCCTCGTCGTGCATCAAGCGCACGCCAGCCAGGCCGAGGACGTTGGCGATTTCATGCGGGTCAATGAACATGGATGTCGTGCCATGGGGGATCACCGCGCGGGCGAACTCTGTCACTGTCACCATGCCGCTTTCGACATGCATGTGACCATCGCATAAGCCCGGGACTAAAAAGCGCCCCTCGGCCTCGATTACTTCTGTCTGATCATCGATTGCATAGGCGGCGTCGGGTCCGACGTAAGCGAAGCGTCCGGCTTTGATAGCTATGTCAGTCTCAGGGATGATCTCCCCTGAATGAACATTAACCCAGCGTCCGCCGCGGATCACCATGTCGGCGGGTGCTCGCCCCATGGCAACGTCGATCAATTGAGAGGCGACATCTTGCCAGGGTTTGATCGATGACATGGCTTTATCCTTTGCTTGGGTTGAATGGACCAAGGATATCACAGGGGGCGGAGGGGTAAAAGCATAGTCAGATATTTCTATCCCCACAAAAAAAGCCCCTCAATGAACTCAAAGAGGGGCTAGTCGAGGGAGAAATCTGTGATCAAGCGATGGCTTGAGGAACATCAATTCTATGCGCACCATTGGCATCGTTGACGATTATTGTCTTGAACCCAGGCGTTGGGTACATTTTGGTAAAAGGAAAGACCGTTGTCTCCGCTGGTCCAGCATTGGGTGGAAATTCCGAATAGAGGTTAAACTCATGAACATCGTCGCCGTAACGGATCAAGTGGAACCAGGTTTTGGTTTGCTGTGAAGGGACTTGCGCGTCACATTCTAACAAGCCCGAGTCCAAAGCATAGTTAGACCCAACAGGCATGGTTAGACAGGGCGGCTTGTTGCCAAATTGATCTTCACCCGCTGTGACCCACCGTTGGAAGAGTGCGATCATTTCTTCCGGCCAGGGGCCATGCTCGTTTTCCGGCGGCATTGTGCCGCCTTTGAGTCTAGCTAGAATGGCCGCTCGAAATTGCCAAACTGAGTCAGGGTCTTCAAAATCCATCCGATAGGACATGTGAATGCGGTCCATCAGGTTGAACATTGGCTTAATGTGAATTTCCCATCTGGGGATCACTGCGTTACTCATTGTGCTATCCCTTAATTGATTGAGAGTTTGATTTCGCCAATTTTCAGGGCTTCATCAACGTTCACATTAGACGGCGGTGCCCCTAACATGATCGTATCAAGCGCTTCAACGGTTTCAGGTGGAAGTTCGGGTTCCTTAGCCGTCAAAATTCTCAAGACCCAGTTTTCACCAGCATGCTGTTCTTGCAGATGATTCAATTCCTCAGCAAGATCGATGCGGAATGTTTGGGTCGATTTACCTTTATGTTGGTGACCTTCATGGGCGCGCCAAATGGAATTGAGATAGACCATATAGTTCGATCGAAACTCCAAAGACGCGGGGTTCCATTCAACGCCGTCAGCGGGGTAGAGGTAAGCGTTAATTTGGTAGGAGATAGGAGAAGCATTGACCATGTCTTCGATCTCGACAACTGCATTTTCAACGGGATTGGCAGGGATAGTAACCGATACAGTTTTTTCGTCCACGAGATCAGTTGAGCCGTTCCATGCGTTATGAGCTAGAATGAACGGTTCCTTTTGGGATGCCACCAAAATTGAAGGTGGTGTGAAATCGTAGCTAACATTGACGCCATCGGTTGATTGAGCGTGACTGTCTACGTACTCAGAAACCTTTACGTAGATCCCGTCGTTTGCCCAGGCCTTGAAGCAAAGCTGGCATTCAAGACAGGTGTCAACCTTGTGGCCTTCCCGAGTTTGCCAATTGTACCAAAGTACATCGATGAAGGCATGGAAAGACCAGAAGATCGGGTCACGGGCAGCTGTACTTGGGCTGCTCATGAAGCCGCCAATGTATCGTGAATGCATGCCGTTATGCGCGGGCGCTTCAAGCGAACCGTAGGCGCCGTCCAGGCGGTCATCACAAAAGATCTCTTCGTTACTGATTCCACCGAAGTTGTCACTTCCTGTCGAAGACCAAGCCTTCACATTCAGCACCTGGGTGTTCAGGTATTCCCAAGGATATGAAAGCGGATCACATTGACCCTGTCCGGCAGTCTTACAGATCGGCGTGGTGTAGCGACGTCGATCCTTCAAAATCTCTTCTGTTTCGAAGGCTTTTGCATAGCGACTGCCGGAGGGTAATTCAGACCAATTCCAATAAGGAACGGTTACTTTAGCGGTACGGGGAGGGTCGCTGGCTCTTAGGGCATTCTCAAATGCCAAGAGATGGGCGCGATGCCAAGGCAGAAAGCTGTCCCTTGCATGTTCGCATGGTCCGACAGAGGCGGAGTTATGTAATTCCGCGAAGTAGTTGTAGTTTTTGCCGCTCGGTTGCTTTTTTAAGATATCCATCGCGTGGATGTAGTTCCCGAGTTCCTCGATGGTTAAATCGTCAATGTTCTTGCGAACTCTCACATCTGCGGCGTTTGCATAAAGCGTTTCTGTTTTAGTTGGAATCGTTTTCTTGTTTCCTTGTGCCTCAAAGTATGATTCTTTCTGTTTGGGAGGATCTATCATGCCAGCACCATTGCCATCTGCGCTTCGGGCGCGTTTTCAGCAATACATTGAAGAAGGTTT
>CAJQQZ010000065.1 GCA_905480575.1 uncultured Alphaproteobacteria bacterium
TGGCAAGCCCTGGACACATTGCCCAACTCTTCGGCCAGATTTAACAGCCCGACTTTATGTTTGATGATTTTATCGCTAGTACTCAACATCGTAGTTTCCTTTGTTTGATGTTTTTGGTTTGCACCTACATCAAAACCGGAAACGGCTGGCTCCTTCAAGAGCCGAACGTAGTCCTTCCAGCTAGCTGGAAGGACTACTATGTCAGATTAGGTCGGAACTAATTCACATGAGCCATTTTGGTAGATCAAGCGCGAATGGTGAGCTTCCTTAACTCATCCACAGACTTCACCCCCAATTGAATCATATTATTGCAGTAGTCGTCTCTAAGCAACTTCATGGCATGCACACCACCTTGTTCCCCTAAGGCCCCGAGGGCGTACAAAAACGGACGTCCAAGAAGACAGAAGTCTGCGCCCAATGCTCTCGCTCTCACAATGTCCAACCCTGACCTCAAGCCTGAATCCATAATGATGGTGGTTTTGCCACCAACTGCCTTAGCGATTTCTGGCAACACAGAGATAGTTGCGGGAACTGCGTCCACCTGCCTTGCTCCATGATTAGAAACAACTATACCATCAAATCCGAATTGAACGGCTATTTCAGCATCCTCAGGTGACATGACCCCCTTTACGACAACTGGTCCATTCCAATAGTCGCGAAAGCGAGCAACGTCGTCCCAGCTTGGCCGGCTGTGAAGAATACTGGAGACGAATTCCCGGTATTCGGTTTCGCCGTCATTGTACTTCTCTAGCGTGACTAACCTTGGTACACGGTGAGTTAGAGTTTCGATAGACCAAGCCGGACATTTGGCGGCATGCCAAAAAGTCTCCAGCCCTTTCTTAGGTGGCATCCGCATCCCGGCGCGTAATTGACGCTCTCGCGTTGATGTCATTGGAACATCCAGTGTCACAACGAGTACTTTAAACCCAGCTTCTCGCCCACGTTTCAACAAGTCTTCTTTGGCAACCGGATGGCCGCTTGGATAATACTGATACCACCCATAGTCTCCAACTTCCGGGCCGACTGTTTCCGGCGTTTCAGCGCCAACAACGCTGAGGCTGTATGGGATCTTCATCTGCTTTGCGGCACGCGCCAAATAGATCTCGGACTTCGGCCAAACAAGTCCCGATACGCCGATAGGCGCAACCCCGAATGGAGCGTCGTATTCCATTCCAAAAAGCGTTGTTTTTACTTCTGGATCACCTTTTGTCGGTAACATGCGTGGCGTGATCTGGACCTTACGTACTTCGGCTTCATTACGGCTAACTGCATCTTCAATGCCAGTACCACTATCCAACATTTCCCAAGCAAAGTGCGGTATTCGCTTTTGCGCTCGTTCCTTTAAATAGTGAACAGCGGGATATCGGCTTGCGTCTGTCATTGCGAACTCTCATTTGTTTCAACAGCAAACTAATTGACCTGAGTTAGAAAGCAAGCCGAACCGCTCATCTAATGCTGTGGCTGGATGAAGGTGTCATTCCTTAAGTCACTAATAGCCTTGTATATTTCTTCTCTTGTGTTCATCACAATTGGACCATGCCAGGCTATGGGTTCCTGAATGGGGGCGCCCGAGATCAACAGGAAACGTATCCCTTGCTCTCCCGCACGCACTTTGATTTCATCACCTGTCCCAAACTGTACAAGCGTCCGATTACCGGACAGATCTCTTATGTTGACTTCTTGCCCCATTACTTCCTTCTCGAGCAGAACACCTTTTGGATCTGCCGCTTCAAAGAAATAGCCCGAGCCATCAAAAACATAAGCAAAAGAGTTCCTGTAAGTATCGACCTTTAGCGTTTTCGTAACGTTAGCTGGGACATAGACGTCCAAGTATTGAGGGTCAGCAGCAATACCGTCAACTGGGCCTTGTTTTCCCCAGAAGTTACCAACAACGACTTTCACCGCTGTGCCGTCGTCATCAATGATTTCTGGGATCTCCTTGCCCTGAACGTCCTGATATCGTGGTGCAGTCATTTTGAGCGACGATGGCAAGTTAGACCAAAGTTGAAAACCGTGCATTTGCCCGCCAGCATTTCCTTTCGGCATTTCTTGGTGAAGGATGCCAGAACCGGCAGTCATCCATTGCACGTCCCCGGCACCTAAGGTTCCAGAATTGCCTAAGCTATCGCCGTGTTCAACTGTGCCGTTTAACACATAAGTAATAGTTTCAATGCCCCGATGTGGATGCCAGGGAAACCCCGCTAGATAGTCTGCGGGAAACTCATTGCGGAAATCGTCAAACAATAAGAATGGATCGAATTGATCAGGGTTTTGAAAACCAAAGGCCCGGTGCAGGTTGACGCCTGCTCCTTCTTTCGTTGGAACGGCTTTTGATCGGGACAGAACAGGTCTTAGGGACTTTTAAACTCCAATGTATAAAGTTCCGCCATACATATCCCTTTGTGCGCTTATTACAATCACGCGAGGTGAATAGTTTGTTGCCAATATCTGTAACAATCGTCTATTGAATGATGCCAAAGAAGTCCTATGTGACTGTCACTAGAACCCACCACCGTTGAAAGAAGAAAAAATCAGTAATTCAAAACACGACGAATATGTTCCCCCTAAGGTCTGGAAGTGGGAACAGGAAAGCGGTGGAACTTTCGCCAACATTAATCGACCGATTGCTGGTGCAACACATGATAAGAAATTACCAATTGGTAACCACCCCTTGCAACTCTATTCGCTCGCCACTCCCAATGGTCAAAAGGTAACAATTCTGCTGGAGGAACTGCTTGCGGCTGGCCATTCAGATGCTGAATATGATGCTTATCTGATTAACATCGGTGAAGGGGAACAGTTTGGTTCTGATTTTGTGGATGCTAATCCTAACTCAAAGATTCCTGCTTTGGTCGATCATTCAACGGCTGAACCTACTAGGGTTTTTGAGTCAGGTGCAATCCTGCTCTATCTCGCGGAAAAACATCAAGCATTCATGCCAACAGATGCTTCCAAGCGTCCGGAAATGCTGTCCTGGCTCATGTGGCAAATGGGCAGTGCGCCCTATCTTGGCGGTGGATTTGGGCATTTCTACGCCTACGCTCCTTACAAGATGGAATACCCCATCAATCGCTTTGCAATGGAAGTGAAGCGCCAGCTGGACGTTCTTGATCGTCACCTAGCGGACAACCAATTCATGTGCGGTGATGATTACACGATCGCCGATATGGCAATTTGGCCTTGGTATGGATCTGTTGTGTTAAACCGAGCCTACAGTGCAGCCGAATTCTTGGACGCAACGTCGTACAAGAACCTACTACGTTGGACAAACGAGATTGATGCAAGGCCTGCCGTTAAGCGCGGTCGCATGGTTAATCGAGGTTTCGGTCCGTTAGAAGAACAGCTCCGCGAACGCCATGATGCGTCAGATTTTGAATTGAGAACTCAGGACAAATTGGAGGCGGCTGAAAAGGAAGGCTAGATCTTCTCATTTTTCGTCCAGTCCCAGGTTCCCTGGTCCCGCTCTTGAACCGCTTGTTTCCAACCCACGGTTTCTGAGCGGTTCTTGAAGTTCATGCCTTCCGGACTGTGGCGTGTAATGCCGTCGAAAAGAGTAGCGAGGCGTTGGGTGTTAAACAGTCCCATCGCCTCGATAGCCTGATTAACAAGCATTTTATGCATCATTAGCTGGTTTACAGGCACTGTCGACATGCGCTCAGCCAGGGCTTCGACTTCGCTATCTAATTGATCTGCCGGAACTGCTTTGTGAATGAGGCCTATTCTTTCGGCTTCACGACCGTCAATCTTATCACCCGTCAACATCATGCGTTTTGCTTGCTCTGCACCAACACGATAAACCCACATGGCAGTTGTCGGACATCCCCATACACGCGAAGGCATGTATCCGATCTGCGCGTTTTCAGCCATGATGATCATGTCACAACAAAGCGCTATGTCCGACCCACCAGCAACGGCATAGCCATGCACCTTTGCCAACACAGGTCGGTGCGAATTCCACAGCGACATGAACAACTGCGTATTACGATGCATGAAGGCGTAGTCTTGCATTGGGTCCCAAGGCATAGATTGGACACCGAGATTGCCACCTTCAGCCTCTGCGAAAGCTTTCAGATCATAACCTGCACAAAAACCTTTCCCTGCCCCGCTTAGTATAATTACATGAACACCTGGATCGGAATTCGCTCGCTTAACGGCATCTGCCAGTTCATCAGGCAGATCAAGATCAATCGCGTTCATAGTCTCAGGTCGATTGAGTGTAATCCGGCCAATACGACCGTCTTTTTCATAAAGTACTTTCGACATCTGAGTTACCCCCGCACAGTTGACCAATGCCTCCCTTCACACTACCTATTTCATGTGATTATTCTAGACAAAAAGTTAGAGTGAACTCATGCCACTTGATGTTCTTGACTGCACGAATGAGTGCACCCCAAGTATACCGACTGTCACGACCAACAAAGCTTGGGTGGCTAGCGATTTAACGTCGGCTGACTGGCTGGTTCCATTGGACGGTTCTTGCACGGCTGAAATCAGATCTCTCGCGCGATATATCGAGGCTAATCCGCTGGGCAGTCTACAAAGACGCCCAGAAGAACTGCCTCTAAGAGCTTGTGAATCTGCCGTCAAACGTCTCAAGGCCATCCTTGATGACGGGGTAGGTTTTGCGGTTCTTGACAGAATGCCCATAGAAGAATTCAAACTTGCTACACTGGTCGAAATTTATTGGGTTTTGGGGCAATTACTGGCGCCGCCCGTTGCACAAAAGTGGAACGGCGAGATGATTTATGAAGTACGCGACACGGGCAAAAAGTATGGTTATGGCGTTCGAGGATCTCATACCAATGTCGAGCTGGTCTTTCACACCGATAACGCATTCGGACGGATGGTCCCTTACTATGTGGGCCTATTCTGTAAGAACACAGCCCTAGAGGGTGGCATCAGCCGATTTTGCTCCCTCTATACGGTTCATGACCGGATGCAAGAACAACATCCTGAGCTGTTAAAACGCCTTTACCAACCCATGCTCTTCGACCGCCAAGCAGAACATGCCGAAGGAGAGCCAAAAGTAACGCTGGCTCCGTTCTTCTCCTGGCGTGGCGATAAGCTCTTCGCACGAGCCAATACCTCCCTTGTACGAAAAGGATATCTGGTTGTGGATCAAGATATGGATACACAACTCAGTTCAGCTTTGAATGCGCTAGACCAAATATGTACGTCAGAAGATCTCTGGTACGAAGCCGCGCTAGCGCCCGGTCATATCCAGTATCTGAACAATCATGAACTGGGCCACTATCGAAGTGAATTCATTGACCATGAGGACGATGACAAGAAGCGCCACCTTTTCCGCCTGTGGCATCGTAATGAGGGTTCTGCTTCCTACGACGGCGTCATGTTCTCAGCCTAAAAACGACAATCTGATTTCGAAAGCCAACATGCATAAAATCACGACGATCGAAGCCCTTGAAGACCTCTACGAAGCAGCAGTTCCAGCTTCAATCACCAAGGTTGCCAAGAAAGTCACACCTCTTTACCGGCAGTGGATAGAAGTATCACGCTTCACGATCCTTTCAACGGTTGGCCCGGAAGGAACGGATGCTAGCCCCCGCGGCGATGATGGGTCCGTTGTTCGTATCGCTGATGCCCAAACGCTTCATCTCGCAGATTGGCGAGGCAACAACCGTTTTGATTCATTGCGGAATATCATTCGAGACAGTCGCGTAAGTCTGTTGTTTATGGTTCCTGGTTGCAACAATGTCGTCCGTGTTAACGGTAATGCCTTTTTGACCGACGATGCAG
This sequence comes from uncultured Alphaproteobacteria bacterium, assembly GCA_905480575.1. Lineage (GTDB taxonomy): Bacteria > Pseudomonadota > Alphaproteobacteria > UBA7985 > CAJQQZ01 > CAJQQZ01. The sequence continues at coordinate 5,758 of CAJQQZ010000065.1, forward strand.
ACCTAATCGCCAGCTTCGACAAAAACGGTAAGAAACCTAAGACCGTCATCGTTATCCAGGTCCAAGAACTATATTTCCAATGCGCCAAGGCAATCATGAGATCTGCGATTTGGAAATCCGAAGACGAAAGCAAATCAGTCCCCACCGCCGGTGATTTCATCAAAGAGATGAAAGCCGACTTCGATGGCAAAACTTACGATCAAGGCTACCCTGAGTACGCGAAAGCCCGCATGTGGTGAGGCTCCGACCATTGATAAGAACCAAATCTCCATCGGGTTTGGCTAAACTGTAGATGACAGCTATTTTTCATCCCACCGGAAAGCGTTACCTTCCGCCGAAACTCTTCCGATTGACGGCAGACTAAAGTGGCTGCCCAGCACTGCGCATCCCTTCTCAGATGCGGTCTCAAGCAACTTTCTTCTCGAACGAACAGCTTGTTCTCCATCTGCGTCGTAAAGGAAGTGCCAATCAGGCCGCCAACATTGCACAGTCGAATGCAAAGCATCACCGGTGATGATGGCTTCCCTGTCTCCACTCTTTAGCAGCACCGAGACGTGGCCAGGTGTATGTCCTGGCGTTGAGATCAGGGTGACGTGATCTCCTAAATTATGCTCACCTTCCACGAGTTCAACTTGTTCCGCTTCTATCACTGGCAACACGCTCTCAATATAGAGATTCCCGCCCTGCTCTCTGGAGAACTGTTCGTCAGCTGACGGCATCAAATAGCGTGCGTTCGGAAAGGTTGGAACCCATCGACCATCCTCTAACCGCGTGTTCCAACCAACATGGTCGCTGTGCAAATGAGTGCAGAGGACGTAGTCCACGTTCTCTGGTTTCACACCAGCTGCATGGAGGGCAGACATGAACCGATTACCTGACCGTTTATTCCAAGCGGGCGTCCCCGGGTTGGTCTTGTCGTTACCAACGCAACTATCAACCAAAATCGTGTGTGAAGGTGTTTTCAATAGAAACCCTTGGACCGGAAGGATTAGATTGCCGGTGTCTGGACATAACTGCCCGGGAACCCTGTCATTGATGACGTCGCGGACGTTGTCACCTGCATTTGGGAACAGTTTTTCCGGAGGCAGGAACGGGCCATGTATCTCTAGAATACGCCAGACTTCAATTTCACCGATTCTACACAGCATACTTCACGCGCTTCCTTTACTATTAGACATTTAAAAATCTAGACAGTCACAAAGATAGATGATGGTTGCTCTTGATCAAGACAACCATCATCAAAAGATTAGGCTTAAAGTTCAATTCCCATATTGGCATTCCATACCAAACCGTATAGCGGTCTGATCTTATCAACTCTAGTTTGGCGCTGTGCCGCCCATTTGAGGTGACCAATAATCGTCGCCCTGGCAGACTTTCCATCCAGCATAGCGAAAGCAGCATTTACGGATGCCTTATTCAGACTTGCTTTAGCTTTCATCGCAAAATCCTTCCTCTTTAACTTTCGATGAGCCTCATAGAAGTCCACAATCTCAGACTCGAGCCGGCCAATGGAAGACAAAACAAGACTTTGGTAAGCCAGTACAGCTTCTGCCCGTTCGGGGAGCAAAAGCGGAATGACATCATCAACTACATTCTCGACAATCCACTCAAGAACATTCTTTTCTCTGTGGGAATACCCAAGTGCTCTGTGCCTAAGTGAATATGCCTCAGTTTTAATCTTTAGCCTTTGACCATTAGAGAACACGATAACGTAGCCCTCAATACCCTCCATTGCTCTAGTGTCAGACACAAAAGCATCGAGGTTATCTATACTGCCATGATGCCGTATTGCAGGTACTTTATAGCTCAACGCTATATCCTGAACCTCTTCCTCGCTAAGGTATTCCCCGGAAAACATATGGCGTATGGCGAGCAAGGTAAGCTTGGTTTCATCATACTTCAGAACGACCCGGTTATCGGGGCTAGTAAATTCAAAGATTGGTGTAAAGCCTTTGATCATCCAATCTCGGCAAAGTTTAAGGACCGCATCGCTTGCAACCGTTAAAGCAGCCTCGGCTTGTTCCGTAACACCCATCCTGGCCATAAAGACCAACCGCTCACCCAAAAAGGCAGGGTGGATCATAGATCCATCCAGTTTGTCAGCGATCAGGTGAGAATGAGACCAATCTGGCGGCAATGGCCCTTCCTTTTCACCGAGGTTGAAGAACTTGTGAAAAGGCCGTGCTATCAACTTGCCATTCAGGTCGAACTTTATCCCTCTAAATTGTAGATCCATTGGCGTTTCAAAGGTCTTGTTATCCATAAAATCGTAATCAACAACGATCCACTCTTGTCTTCTACTGACGAATATTCCGGACCCTTCCCTTATGTGGGGAAGAACGTCATCAATAGTTTCAATTTCTACTTTCATAATTTTTTCCTCAAAAAAAAACGCCTGAGAAAATCCCAGGCGTTTCAAAATTCTACTGTCTGATAAAGACTAGATTAGAACAGAACCTCCTGGCAGCGATTGTAAGCACCAACATATTGGCAATTGCCCACAGCAAAGCGCTCAGCCGATTTTAGGGCTGATTGTGTCGATACTAGATTGTCAAATCGCTTGAGCATTAGATTTAAGATCTATTCCGTTAACTTGGACGCGGCTTCTAGAGAGTCGCAGAATATAAGTAAAGACATTTTTGCATGCCTTAAACGAGAAAACCCGGCTCAACTCTCGCCAAACCGGGTTTCTCTTATTTCGATTGGTTCGTAAACTTACCCGCCGTAAGGGCCTTGCAGACCTAACTTCTCCATCAAATTCGCATAGATATTTGAGTTCAAAATCAACCGGTTACCATAGCGTTCAATAATTTCTTGCTGACGGTCTGGGTCATTTGTAGAGGCCAACGCCGCCCAAATAGCAGCCGCTGTTTCAGCTGATTGACGAAGGCCAGCTACAGAATCTGAATCAGCTAGAGCAGAGCCCAAAGCGTTCGACGTCACTTTACCAACACCATTAACTGTAATGGCACCAGCATTCGAGAATCCTTCAGGAAGATCACCTTTTAGGTTCATCACTGACTTATACTGGATGCAGTCGAAGATTTGATCAACGGCTTGCTTGGCACCTTCTACACGAGAAAAGTGCTCTGTATCCGCCGCAGCATGTGGCAGTAGTTCCAACTTACCTGGGTGGTTTTTCTCTACCGCAAGGTACGGCACCATCGGACCGGAAAGTTCGCCGGTTTCTGCGTTTTTGAACAAGTCAGCGTCAATGGCGGCATAGCGAACTTTGCCAGATGCCAAAGCTTTGTCTAAGGCATCGCAGTCTATCACTTCGCCACGGTCGTAGTTAACGACGATTGCACCGTCATTCAGCTGACTTAGGACCTCTTCATTCACAAGGTTGGCGTTTGCAAACACACCGTTGTTTACAGGCCCTAGACCCGTGTGCGGGGAAAGAACATCTGCTCCTTTAGCGGCTTCAGCAGCCGTTGCAGCATATTCAAAGCCCTCAGATTCAATCCATTGTTGGTGAGCAGGACGAGCATAGATTGTGACATTCATGCCGAAGGATTTAGCGATTTTCGCAAGCTCACGACCAATGTTACCATAACCAATGACTGCGAGCTTTTTGCCTTCAAGCTTCGTTGTCGGATACTCACATAGGTTCTTGCCAGTGTCGAAGTCACCAGCGCAAACAAGATCATGCATCCTTTGAACATCAAGATCAGGACAAACCTTCAGCAGGCCTTTCATTGCCATTTGGGCCGTTGCACGGCTGTTAAAGCTAGGCGTGTTCATCAATGGCGCAACACCACCGTCACCGTTTCCACCACCCCAGGAGGCAGAACCCATGTTACCAGTACCCGCGCCAATGCGAACACCGCCACTTGTGAAAACAGATTCCTCAGGAAGGAATGTCGCCGCTACGATCGTCGCGTCATACTGACCTTTGTCCGTGATCGGCAGCAATTCGTCACGTGTGCTCAAGCTTGGTTCATAGAAGAAATGAACACCAGCCGGTAACTCACCGCCGTCATGGGCACCGTCATGGAACTGACCGCCCTTAGCTTCGACATGAGCTTTGACTTCACTGTGATCTGGATTGCCATCAGCATCAAATTTCAGGCCGACGAGATCCGCGACCAGTACTTTGTAAGCTTTGTTTGGATCATCCTGACGCGCACGGCCACCTGTGGCTGTGGCCGAGGCTTCAAAGGTTTCACCTAGTGCCGCCAGCTCTTCCTCAAGAACTACGATCTTTGCTCTCAAGTAAGCATATTCGAGGTTATCAAGCAGTGCAGTGATGTCTGAAACAGGGCGAATACCACCAATCCAAGCTCTATAATCACCTGGTGTGCCAGGGAATGCATTTACATAACGAGCGACATCCATTCCGGCTTCGCGGTCACCATTGGGATGAGTGAGTCCTTCGTAAGCCAACAGCTGTTTAGAACGTGCGATAATGCGATCATGGATGCCACGGTCTGTAATACCAGGATCATTGACTCTCAACAAAGTCACTGCAGCTCCGCGACGATCTTCGTCAGCAACACCAAGTTCCAAAAGAGGATGCGCATCAATCCAATCGTTGATTTCCTTGCGGTTTTTGATGGAGCGTTCGTTCAATACAGAAACAGATCCAATAATGCGTTCCGCACGCAACAATCCAAATGTGGTTTCTGCGAAAGCCAGGGTCGAGTAGGTATTGATAATACCGCCCAGCATCTTGTCTTCTGCTGGATCATAAATTGGTCCGAGACCTACCGTCGACTTGCTTGATAGAGGACGCTTTGGATCTGTTGGTACTGCCATTTTCAGCTGGCGTGGTATCGCCCAAGCTGGATCAGCCACATTGCGGTCAATCATTTCAAGGACTTGTGGCGTACAAGAAACAACGAAGTAACCGGAGATGCCGCCAATTGCTTTTTGGAACGGCATGAACATACAGCACTTGTTGGTTACCTCACGAACAACCTTTTCACCCCAAGGCATGGCACCCAGCATAGAAGTCGCATCGATAACGGCATGGTGGTTGGCTGGGTCACGGTCAATCCACTGCAGCAGATTGCCGATATCTTCATTCGTGTAGGTTGTAGCACCGGTCGTTTCATGACCAACACCAACAAAAAGCTTAACACCCATTTCGACAAGTTTATCAGCTGATGGGATCGTGCCCTCCGCATCGGTAAAATGAACGCGGGAAACATCACCGTTTGCCGCATACTTGTGCATCTCAACAATTTGCGAGCCCCAGGATTGACGAAAGAAACCGCCCGCCATTGCGGCTTCGCTTTCTGGAGCTGGCGTGTCGACAAATACGTGTTGGCTTGGATCATTGGCATTCACCATGTGAAGAACACAAACGGTAAAGCCGGAGTGTCCACCACCTAGGCCAACAGCCATCTTGTTCTTTTTGGGAAATTCAAAATAACGGTGAATTTCGCGCATCATATCGCCAAGGATGGCATCGGCTGGATAGCCACGATGCATTGAGCGGCCGATTTCTGCAGCGGTGAAAGGACCAAGGTCTTCACCTGTGTCACTGACTTTACGGTAAGTCTTCTCAAGCCATGCTTCGAATTCAAATTTTAAAAGGCGCGATTCAGCCTCATCTGCTGTCAAATCAGTGATCGGTCCAACACCAAAAAACTGATTTGTTGTTCTTGCTGGCATTCCGCCAGATGTTGCTTTGATCGCTGCTTCCCGCTGCGCCTTTAGTTCCTGAACCGTCGCCATGCCTATTAATCCTTGCTCAAAAAAATGAGGACAAAAGCCAAAGAGCTTCTCATCCTCATGTCAAAATTTTTGCGGAACGGGGGAAAGCGTAAAACAGGCCACTGAATACGCGCTTTTTCCGACCGGCGGATAATAGAAAAATCAATTTTTGGAGACGAACTAAAAACGCCCTTTAGTAGTCAGGTTACGCCGCGAATGCTTTTCTAAAGCCTTTTCGGCGCAACCTTTCTCTTAGTTGATCTTGAAGAGCTTTTTGAACGTGCGAACTGGCTTTTTCAGCGGGTTGTTTCCAGATTTAGATTTTTTATTCGATCTAACTTTGGCAACACAAGGACGTGGTTCTTCTTTCTTTAATTGTTCGAGCAATTTTTGAGAAAATCCTCTGGCCCAATCGGGTCCACCAGTTTGGCGGTAGCCGCTAAGTGCATTTTTGGTTTTTGCTCCGGCTACACCATCAGCTTTACCAGCAGGGCAGCCTATCCGGTTTAATTCTGTCTGGACCGCTTTGACAAGCTCCTTGCCTGTTAGGATTTCGCCAGTACCGGTGGCCATTGACTGCTCGTTCGCTGCACTTTCTTCCTCAACAGCATCTTTCCACAGTTTGGCAACTTCGGTGCTGTTATCCACCTCAGGATTTGCAGCGATGGCTTCTAGGACCGGTTCAGTTTTAACTATCGTCGTTGTTTCTTCAACGACGGCTTCTGGCTTAGTCTCAACAGCAACGTCGGCAGTGGCCTTGTTCTGAGCTGCAATTAGCTTTTGACGATAGAGGATCGCTAATTTAGCAAACTTTCCATCTGGGAATTCTTCCAAGAACAGATCAAACAAAGCAACATCTTGGCTTTCACGAACAGATTCCCAGTAGGAAATTTCTAAATCCTGTTCCTGTGAGCCGTTGTCATTTTCTGGCACCGTTGTTGTGTTCTGAATACTTGCAACTTCAGTCTTAACTTCTTGCTTCAGATAGAATTCGGTGGGAAGGCGGATCAATAGTTCAGGGTTTTGGCTGCCATTGGATTTCTCAATCACTTCACCACTGACCTTTCGGAACAAGCGACCAATTTCTAAACCAGGCTCTTCCAAGTAGGCCAACAGACTCTCCGTATAAGGACTGTTATCGCCGTCACCATCGGCCGCGATTTCTCCTGGTGCCGCTGAATAGGCAAAGACGACACCATTCTTGTCTGTTTCGATTGGCGCGAGGCCGCGGCCTATTAATGCAGATCTAGAGTCACCCAACGATTTCTTCAACTTGTCTGACAAGGGATTGTTACGACAAGCATCAAGGACGGTGATCGCGATGTCGGATTTTTGTTCCATCAGTTCAACGACGGAACTTACATCCAAAGTCTCGTAGCGAACGGATATCACGTCCTCCAGAGACGAATCAGTCGCGAGTAAAAAGTTACCGCCATCGATTTGGATACCGTGGCCAGCATAATAAAAGAATGCGGCTTCTGCTCCGTCCAGCTTTTTTGAAAAAGCACGTACCGTCGCAACCATCTCTCGCTGGTCAAGATCTATTCCCTGCACGACTTCAAAGCCCAACCGTTCAAGGCTTAATGAAACAGCTTTGGCATCGTTCGTTGGATTGGTCAGTGCTGGAGTATAAAGGTAGTCACTGTTACCAATGACAAGTGCTACGCGTTTGGCCTCTGCCAAACTCATCGTCGATAGTATCGTAAGTAACACCAACGTCAAACGTGGTGTAATCGAAATAGATAAAATTCTACGTAAAAACAACATCTTACTGCCTCCAAGCAACAGGATTGTGATAACCTTAGTTTAAACAGATGACCAGTGAGATAAGTGATTAAGATCACATAACTTTAGAGAAAACTGAACTTTAATGATGATTATTGAAGGAATGTTAAGAAAAAGCGACGTAACTACTTGTTGACTGCTTTATTCAGTGCATCATTTCTTCCATCTTCTGTAGCCAATGCTACAGTTGCAAGTGGAGATGAGAAGGTAATTGGGGAAACAAATGAGACACAACGGCTTGTTCGCACTGTTTTGCGTGCTTCTGCTCATGTCAGGTTTAAGTAATAGAACAGCGGTCGCAAAAGAGCTCCACGTTATAGCGGTTGGGATCAATGCCTATGAAAACCTCCCTTCTCTTAAAGCCGCTCAAGAAGACGCGATACAAGTAGCGCGTCTGTTTCATTCAACTGGTGCCGCAAGCGTCAGGCTCCTTCTGAACAAAGACGCTACCTTGGACAGTCTCTCAGCCACATGGACCAATGCAATTGAAGAAGCATCTGCTGGCGATCATCTCGTTTTTTATTTCGCAGGCCATGGCACAACGGAACCTGAACACCTCAAGGCATCTGAGCCTGACAGGCTCGACGAAACTTTGCTCCTAACTGGTTTTGAACCAGACGTTGCTCAAACTGAACGCCTTCCCGATGACTTGCTTCACCAATGGCTTAAGCTAGCGAATGAAAAGAATCTAAGCGTTACACTGCTACTCGATACGAGTTTTCACAAAGCCAAGCGTGAAATCCCTGGATTGCCCTCCAGGGGGCTAACTCTGCGCAACATTGAGTGGCAACCGCACCCTCAACTCGTACAATCTCAATCTGGCGATAGATTACTCGATGGCATCCAGTACATAACCGGTGCCATTAAGGGTGACTCTCTCTTTGAGTTTGATCAGGAATCTCGCTTAGGCAGCTCGCTAGTATCGGCTCTTGTCTCGGTTCTTGATTGCACACCGGGCTCCAGCATTTCTTATAATAATTTTGCGTTCAGTCTCTACCAAGGAGTCTTTGAAGCTGTTGAAAGTCACCAGCACTTATCAATCCACCCTCAAACTGCCGACATACAAAACTTCCTTGCCTGCACTTCACCTGCAGAAACTAAGTTGTTGGAAGAAGTCAGTTTATCAAGCGATAGCTCAAAGTTACCCGAACTCGCCGGGGTCCAAACGGTTAACTCCTTTGTGACATCTGATTATCACTGGCTGAGCAAATCTGGTCTTCTTATGGACAAAAAAGGTACCATAGTTGCAAAGATCGCTTCACCCGAAGACGTTCAGTCCGCGCTAGCGCACTATTTGGAAAGAGTAGAATTGGCGACAACCGAGAACGCTAGCGATTTAATTGGGTTGTCACCCAGTCGTTCAAGCTACCGAGCAGGTGATGAACTAGCAATTCAGATGCGCTTTCCTGAGAACACCATTAACTCGGTCATCCATATTAACTCGCAAGGCCATGCTAGCTTCTTGGTTAATTCACGCACGAGCTACGACACACTGATTGAAGAACTAAAAGTATCGGTGACCAAACCCTTCGGCAACGAAACTTTAGTTCAGATTTCTTCATCGTTGGAAATGCCAGATAAGAAGATGTGGAGTGAAATTCACAGAGATGAACTTACCCTGTCAACACTTCTAGAAAAACTTGATCGCATCAAATCCAATACAATTCAGATTGATGTCAAAACCATATTAACTCTGGAGAAACCATGAAACCCGTCATCCTGTTTTCTGCCCTACTTGCCCTATCTATTTCTGCCAGTTCCCACGACAGTAAAGCGGCGGATGAAACGCCGGTCGGATTGGTGGAAGAACTCGCCGATATCCAACTGGACATCGAAGAATTCGACTACGTCTATGAAGGGCAACAGATCAATTTGGGTCAAGAAGGTGAACTGGTTTTATCCTATTTCTCTTCCTGCCGGCTGGAACGTCTTAAGGGCGGACAGGTCGAAGTTGGGCAAAAATCTAGCCAAACAACCGGCGAACTGTTGGATCAGCAAACCATGGAATGCGACCAAAGCCAACTTGTTGCCAGTAACGAAGACACTGAATCAGCTGTATTCGTTTTTAGAGGCAGCAAAGACGATGAAGGAAGTGGCATACGCCTCTATTCAACTTTGCCCGCAATCAAGGTGACAAGACCGATAGCCTACGCCCAAATAAATCGCATGGATTTAGATGGTGAGAATTGGCTCATATCATTGAAGCCTGGTCTAAACGATCTGGCAAAACAGGCAATCAACTTAGAACCCGGTGGAACTTACCAACTCGTCATGAATGAAGAGCGCCTCACTTTCACAATTGCGCGTACCGCTCTCGCTACCGACAATACTGTTCTCGGCAGAGTCATCATTTACTAGGGCATCTTGAATTTTGGCCAGCCTCAGAAATCAAAAGTCGATAAATGGTGGTGTTGTTATCATCATTGCCCTGGTTACAGCTTTGTTATCGGGGCCCATTTCTGATCGTTTATCCGGCATTTCGTTGGATCTGCTTTTTCTATCTCGATCTTTTGTCAATCAAGCCGATGACAAAGAGTTCAAAAGTGAAGACTTCGCCCTCGTCATCATTGACGAAGAAACCTACCGCACACCACCTTTTGAGCAAAGCCCCTTGGTGATGTGGACCCCTGCTATCGCAGCTGTCTTGGGTGACATACAAAAAGCCAAACCAAAGATGGTGGGAATGGATTTGATTTTCCCGACCTCTGTTGAAGCTTTGAGCCCCAACTACGACCGCCCGCTTCTGAAAGTTTTACGACGTGGCCGTAACGCCAAAAACCTAGTGATTGGCAAATTCGATCATCCAACCAAACCACTGAAGCCATCAAAGGGGCACGCCTTTGCAATTGGCCCTGGCAAGAACGTCCATGCAATTAATTTTCCGCCAGATCCAGACTCGATCATAAGGCGCGATAAATCACATTTTGACCGAACCGATGGCAGTTATCAAACATCTTTGAGGTTTGAGATGGCTAAGCGATTGAAACCAGATTTGGAGCTTGCCGATGAAACCGTCTATCTAAACTTCGATCGACACTCTTTGAAGGCAGAGACCTGGTCACTTTCTGATCTCTACACATGCCATCAGGATGGAAACCAAGCAGCATATGACAAAGCCTTTAAAGACAAAATCGTACTGTTTGGGGTGGCCTTGGACGTTGAAGACCGAAAACTCAGTTCAGCACGGTGGCTAGCAGCACGCGGTCTAGAAACCAATCTGAAGCGTTGTACGCTACCAGTCAGAGAAGGTCTCAGCTGGCATAAAGAAAAGCTATCAACCATTCCCGGTGTCTTCCTCAATATCCAAGGCGTTAAGGATTGGTTGAATGGTAACCACATCCTCCCCTTGCCCCTATGGCAGCTCGCTTTGATTGTCTTTGTGAGCGCGGCATTGGTGGCTTTATTTTCAATCGGATCTGCCCTTTCTAGAGGCCTGACAGTTTTCCTCATTGCCATGATCCTTTGGGTAGTCTCGGCTTTCGTTTTTCTGGGCCTCAACACACTATTACCGCTCCTGACCGGCCTAATTCTGACGGCATTAGCCTTCGTGGCCAGCCAAATCTACCGCCTTTTCGTGACAGAGAGAGAACGCAATCAAATTCGTTCAGCCTTCTCGCGCTATATGTCCGGTCCTCTTCTCGACCAAATGGTTGGCTCCGGCAAAATGCCGGAACTCGGTGGAGAGAAGCGTGAGGTAACCATATTCTTCTCCGATATTGCTGGCTTTACGACTTTGTCAGAAAAGTCGAGTGACGAAGAAACTATTCAACGCCTCAACTCCTACTTCAACGCTATGTCTGAATGTGTTCAGCGTCACGGCGGGATAGTTGACAAGTTCATCGGCGATTCAGTCATGGCTATTTTCGGTGCACCGTTCGATCAACCTGATCATGCTATCCAAGCTGTTGAAGCAGCCAAAGACTGTTTGTCTATGCTGGAGGAACATGAACTAGGCGCACTATTCCCAACAAGGATAGGCATTGCTTCTGGAAGCGCCATTGTCGGCAACGTTGGCTCTGATCTACGTTTTGACTATACCGCTATTGGCAACGTCGTTAACACCGCCTCACGCCTTGAAAGCAGCAACAAAGAAACGGGAACACAGCTCCTTGTCCACGCCGACACGGCTAAACTGTACAATCAAACGGCAAGACACGCAGATGAACTCATCAAAGCTGGGGAATTGCAATTGAGAGGCCAAGAGGCTGTGACAGAAGTTTATACTCTCAAGTCAAAGTAAGTTTACCGACGAGTTCAATGGTTAGCGAGCAAGATTTGGGACAAGGAACTCTGACAACTCCTCAACGGCTGAACATCCAATTTGACCCATTGTCGCTCTAAATTCTTCTTTAAGTATCGTTGCAACGTGGTCAGCTCCGCTGTTGCCCACGACACCCATACCAAACATGAACGCACGCCCTAACAAAACAAAGTCAGCACCTTTCGCTAGCATTCTTGCAATATCTAGGCCTGTACGAACACCACCGTCAGCCAACAACGTCATGTCCTCGCCAACAGCGTCTCTCATCAACGGTAGAACATCGATCGCCGTCTCCGCCGCGTCTAACTGACGACCGCCATGGTTGGAAACAACGATGCCATCAACGCCAACGGCTTTACAAAGCCGGGCTTCCTCAGGGTCGAGAAGCCCTTTCACCATGAGTTTTCCATCCCAATTGTTCCGAAACCACTTTACGCGTTCAATAGAGACGTGCCCCTCAATAAGATCATTTAGGTAACTGCCCAATTCACTGAGTTTAAGGCCTTTCGGCATGTAGGGTTTTATGTTTCTGAATTCGGGCACGCCATGACGTAACGTTGCCATCGCCCATCTGGGCCGGGCAAGAATTTGAGCAAGAGTTTGCAAGCTGAATTCTGGAGGTACAGAAAGCCCATTCTGCACGTTCTTTCGGCGGTTTGTATTTGTTGGAATATCAACCGTAATGATCAGTGCTTTTGCACCTGCAGCCTTCGCTCGCCGCAACATATCTAGATCAATCTCGTTATCAATGGTTGCATATTGTTGATACCAATGACAGTCTCCTGCCGCCTTTTGGATATCTTCAACCGACGATGTCGAAAACCCAGACAAAGCAAAGGGTAAATTGTGCTTTTTGGCTGCAAGAGCCATATGTTCTGGCGCTTTTGGCCAAGTTAGCCCTGTTAAACCAACAGGAGCCACCCCAAAGGGTGCTGAATAAGTTTCACCAAACAAGCTCGTTGATAAATCAGGGTGATTAGCCTTGTCCGAAAGGTACCGCGGTCGAAGTTTCACCGACTTGAGAGCATCTAGATTGTCTTGAAGATTGTGCTCATCTCCAATCCCGCCAACTACGTAATCAAAGGCAAATTTTGGGACAGCTTTTTCGAAGCCAGCTTCTAGATCCCACACGGATGGATAGTGTTTTTTATAATTCATTACCGGCCCTACAGGTCCCTAAGGTCAGGCAAACTATAGTGCAGTTAACGAACAGAGCAAGTGCGTCAGGCTTGTTCTTCAAACGTTTGCCTCGGCAACACCCTTCGTCTCATAATTAGCAAGATCAGTATGATAACAATCGAGCCGAAATCGACGGCTCCTTGAACAACCCAACCGCTGATAACGTCATAGAAATAGACAACGACTGCTTTCAATCGTGTGATCTGTTGTGGTTCCGGTATTACCACCTCTTCACTTTGACTAACGAAGTTGCTTTCGATAGAGGTCTTGATCTCGCCGAAACGTTGGCGCAAGGTTTGCAATCGTTGGCGCTGAGCAGCGGCAATGGCGGCGTTTGAACTGCCACTGCGCTCAATCACTGAATCCAAGGCCTCTGTTGCTTCTCGCATAGGTCCGATTGGATCAACGGCCTTCAAGCGTGCAAGATCATCCCTTATCGCTCGCAATCTCAAGAAATATTTGGGTTCCAAATCACGGAATCGCTCACCCGAAGCTGCACCCGCCATGTTAGAACGGAATTCTTCGAACTCGGCACTCAGGATCTCTAATGTTCTGGTCCGCTCATCTTCCAAGCGGTTGAGTTCCTGCCAAGCGAAGTTTAACCTGTTGGCTGCACTTTCAAGAAAGCCAGCGATTTGCCCATCCCCTGCGAAACCAGTAAACAGTCCTTCTTCGCGCTCTAACTCAGACAGCCTTGCTAAATCCTCTGAATGTGCACGCATCACAGGCTCTAAGGCCAACTGCTCTAGCTTCTGATCAGAAATGGCGGAGGCTGACATTTCTAAATCGCTCAACGTATGAAGAAAGTGCGTTTTCATGGCTTTGTCAGAGCTGACACCGACAACGCCTAACAGGGTTGAGATCGAGAAAATCACAACGACTGAGATAGATAGAGCTATCAAAGAGATTGGGTTTGCCACCCCTTTCCAACCGTATAACCGCGCCAAACGGAAAAAACGCGTCCAAATGTAAAAAGTGAGGACCGAAGAAATGATCGCCAACCCAATCGGGACAGCCCATTGCAATAACGGCCCTTCGTTGGCGTCAACGAACTCAAACCTGAACCCTTGCATCGTTGTATAACCGGACAGCGTCATGGCGATGAAAGCAATGATCGCTGGCAGTCGACTGGGATCGCCTCCGAACTCTTCGAGAATTGCCTTCTCACGCTTCTTTTCGATAGAAGCCAACATGCGATTATGGCGCATACGGTCTCTTAGCCAAAGGCGTATTTGTAGGCATAAAGGAACTAAGACAGCCTTTATAATCCACCGAACAAGCAACGAAAAGAAATACAAGGCGCAGGCGGCAACAGTCCAAAGCAGAGAATAGAGCAACCACCACACGGCCCCTCTCCCACTCTCATCATCCACTGCGAAAGCAAGTAACCTCGCGGCCATTCCAGCCAATCCCTCTGCATGCACGAGAAAATCGTCGGCTTTGATAAAGATAAAGGCAGGGCCGAAATAGAGAATTGCCCAGAGCAGAATTTTCCAGAAATGAACTTTCTGCAGGACGTCGACAAATTCTTCGAAGAACACAACGATCAAAACAAGTGAAGAGAAGGACCCGAGATAAACCACCCATAGCTGCCAAAGTGGCCAGCTGGCTGGTAGCACATAGAGCTGTAGAACAATGCCGAATGCGATTGCCGTCAAAGCGATCCCGAAAAGCACCGCCCAATTACGAGCCGCCCTTTCTCGCCCACCGAGCGAAACGAGAATATGATGGACACATAAAGCAACGGCGAGCAAAGCGCCGATGCCACCTGAATAAACAAGCCACCAACGCTGATCACTCCATGCGTCAGGTTTTAAATGATCCTGCATCAACGCACCGAGTGCAAAGGCGGCCAGTGATCCACCTATGACGATCAACAGCCATTTTATCTTAGACAGGAAGGTAGAACCATTAGCGTTCATTGGCTGCTCGGGACTCTGTTTCAGGTCGTGAAGTTCCATTTTCTCAGATTGTATCACGTCAATCTGGCTCTCCACGAGATCACTATTTTGCTCAGAAATCGCTCTGATCCTTCATTGCAACGACAAGACTAAAAGCTGTTACCCAAGCATTAAGGCAATTCTGTGCAATGAAGAAGAATGAATCTGGCCATCAACAACTGCCTATTTTTTGACCACACAACATACACTGATCGTTTTATAGGCACAGCAAGATAAATTCTTCTGGATCTGTAGCCCTAACACATTGTTTTTTCGCTGATCTATCCGTTTTAGGCATTGGCACGACACTTGCTAATAGAAAAGCGACCTTACCAATCCTGAGGAACCTTCTCATGCCAAAGATCAAGACGGGCCTGCCAATCCTAATTACAACTGGTGCATTTCTCACACTGCCTCAAACCGCATTTGCAGCGGTCGACCCTGAAACGAACTTCGTTTTCAACACCCTGATATTCTATCTCGGTGGCATTTTGGTGATGTGGATGGCTGCTGGCTTCACCAGGTTAGAGACAGGGTTAGTGCGTTCGAAGAACTCGGCGATGATGTGCTTGAATAATGTTGGACTCTATTCCGTTACAGGTTTGATGTTCTGGATTTGCGGCTATGACATGATCTATGGCATTGAAAAAGGCGGTTACATCAACATCCCCGATTTTTTTTGGACAGCCGATGACCCTACAGAGTTTAGTGAAGACGGTAAATATGCAGCAGCCTCGGATTGGTTTTTCCAGATGGCATTTGTTGCGGCGACGGCTTCAATCATTTGCGGCACAGTGGCAGAGCGCATAAAGTTTTGGGGTTTCATGGTCTTCGTGGCTGTTATGACAGGTTTCCTCTATCCGATCACCGCTTCTTGGGGTTGGGGTGGCGGTTGGCTCGCTGAACTGGGTTTCAGTGACTTCGCCGGCTCATCTTATGTGCATTCATTTGGTGGTTGGGCAGCCTTGACTGGCGCAATCGTTCTCGGAGCACGAAAAGGAAAGTATCTCTCTGGCGGGCGTATCAATCCTATGCCAGGCTCGAATCTTCCCCTAGCAACCCTCGGTACTTTCATTCTTTGGATGGGCTGGTTTGGCTTCAATGGAGCCTCGCAATTGGCCCTAGGGTCTGGTCCAGATGCAATCGCGATTGCAACTATTGTTATGAACTCCAACATGGCTGCAGTCTCTGGTGCCATTACAACAATGGTCGTTATGCAGCTTGTTTACAAGAAGATCGATCTCACCATGGTACTCAACGGCGCTTTGGCGGGATTGGTTGCGATTACGGCTGAACCACTGGAGGCAACGGTCCCTGAGGCAATGGTGATCGGTACTGTTGGTGCTTTGATTGTTATCTACCTAGTACCGCTCCTGGATAGGCTTAAGATCGATGACGTTGTTGGCGCGATACCTGTTCACCTTGGCGCGGGACTTTGGGGCACCCTCTGTGTCGCTTATACCAAGGACAGCGCAACCCTCATGGGTCAGCTGACCGGCATGTTCGCCATTGCAGTCTTTATAATCGTTGCTTCAGCTCTCGTTTGGCTAGCCATTAAACATACAATGGGCCTACGTGTTTCAGAGGAGGAAGAGTTCAATGGCCTAGACCGCAGTTTCCTCGGCGTAGAATCCTACCCTGAATTTGGGCAAGGTTCTCAACGTTTCGGGTAAGGATTTAGGCAAAAATAGCAACGGCCCGGAAAAGTTACGTCCGGGCCGTCTTCTTTAAACCAATACATTCCGACGAGTATAATCGACCCATAGGCGACGCTTTTT
The DNA here is from genome assembly GCA_905480575.1 of uncultured Alphaproteobacteria bacterium. Classification (GTDB taxonomy): domain Bacteria; phylum Pseudomonadota; class Alphaproteobacteria; order UBA7985; family CAJQQZ01; genus CAJQQZ01. The sequence goes on from CAJQQZ010000065.1 coordinate 22,362, forward strand.
ATTGGCCACGTTGCCCCTGAACTACCCGGTTCAAAATCAAAGCGCAGAACAAAATGGCAAATCCGGCCAAGATACCCTGCCCGATTGAACCATAGTTAAGTCCTTCAAGCACATCCTCACCCAGTCCTTTGGCACCGATAAGTGAAGCAATCACTACCATGGCCAACGACAACATGATTGTTTGATTGACACCGGTCAGAATTGATGGTGCAGCCAATGGCAAATCAACTTTTCGCAGCAGATACCATTTGGACGCACCGTAGGCGATGGCGGCTTCGCGGATTGATTCAGGAACGCCGCGCAACCCAAGCACCGTTAAACGAACGACAGGTGTGCCGCCAAAGATCATTGTTGTAATAACCGCCGCCGGTTTACCAGTGCCGAAGAAAGCAATCACCGGAATCATGAAGACGAAAGCTGGCATCGTTTGCATAAAGTCCATGATCGGTCGAATGACAGAATAGAGTCTTGGACGTCGGGCACAATACATCCCCAATGGAATACCTATCAGGATAGACAAGCAAGCAGCCGTACCCAGCAAAGCCAATGTCGTCATTGCCTTATCCCAAAACCCCCAAAGTCCCATGTAAGCCAGGAAACCTGCTGAAAAGAGCGCGGCTTTCTTACCCGCCGCAAGCGCCGTCAACAACACAATGAAGGAGAAGATAACGATCCACGGTGTGGCAACGAACAACAATTCGAGAAAGTCCAGTACGGAGCGGATGCCAAAGATAATGGATAAGAACAACCAACTGGCGTTTTTACGCGCGAGATCAAATAGATACTCAATCCATTCAATCGTGGTTAGCCGAATAGAATCTGTTGTTGGGAAAACGCTGAGCAGTTTAATCCAATCAGGAAACACAAACTCAATTACACAGGCGGTTAACACAACCGCAATAAAGATCACTGTCGTCACTGTGCGTAAAAAGCTAAGGCCTGAGTTAATGGATCGATCCGACAACCAGGCTGAGAAACGTTTCTCTAGAATCGAATTAGCAAGGAGGCCCTCGACAGCCTTAACAGCCAACAACATCAACACACCAAAGAGAGCGACCCAAAAGGCTGAGTTCTCTGCTGAGGTTACAGCATTTTGATAGCCGTTCATTGAGGCTTCAAGTGAAGCTATGGTTTCTTGGATCTTGGGGATTTTCGCGTCCAACCCCTTCTCGATAGCTTTATCAAGTTTTCGGTAGTTGAGATCGAGAACTTTCACAACAGATGCCATCTGGTCCCGTGCCCCAGCACCCAAGTCACCGAAGAGTCCCCGCGCTATCTGTATTAGCGCGAAAGTCTCAAGAATAACGAAGGGCAAGCCCCAGTTCCAAATACCGCGCATGCCATACCAAACAGGCCCCAACAGTGCCGCTACCCAATTAAAAGTCCAAGTGAAACTGGACGAAGCCCCAATTTTGTCAAACTCGTTTTGATAGTAGTCAGGGCTTGTTTCAACGAAGGCTGCAATAAGTTCTGAACGACCTTCATCGCTCGAAAGGGTGTCAGGATTGATCATGATGTTTCTGTCCCTTCTATAACGGTTCGTAGAAGATCGGCTCTGTTCACAACACCTATACGCTTGCCGTCAGCGTCGGTGATCGCAAGGGGTGCGTCTGACTCAATAGCAGCAGTGATCAACACCGAAAGGCTGACGTCTTCCTGGAATTCTCTTGCTGTTTTTGGCAGCGATTTGTTTTCTTTCTCATAGATTGAGATTGGCCGCATCACGGCATGTGCCTTAACAACCTTCAAACGCGAAATACCAGCGACGAAATCAGCAACATAGTCGTCGGCCGGTTGCATAACGATTTCCTCTGGTGTGCCTATCTGGACAACCCGACCATCACGCATAATCGCGATACGGTCTCCGATCCTGACGGCTTCGTCTAAATCGTGTGTAATGAACACAGTCGTTTTGTTCATCGTCGCAGCTAGCTTCATAAACTCATCTTGAAGCTGGCGCCGAATGAGAGGATCTAGCGCGGAAAACGGTTCATCCATAAGCAATATCTTGGGATCCGACGCGAGGGCTCGCGCCAAACCAACACGTTGTTGCATACCACCGGAGAGTTCATGGGCAAACTTATGGCCCCATCCGTTAAGCTCTACCAAGCCCAGTACGTTGTTGGCTATCTCTAACCTTTTGTTCTTTGGAACATTACGGATTTCGAGCGGCATGGCAACATTGTCGAGAACCGACCGATGCGGCATCAAAGCGAAATTCTGAAACACCATCGCGATATCTTCGTTCCGACGTCGCATCAACTCCGCTTGGTCCGCCTTCATGATATCCTGACCTTCAATCAAGATTTGCCCAGCCGTTGGTTCCAACAAGCGATTGATATGGCGGACTAATGTCGACTTACCACTGCCAGAAAGCCCCATAACGCAGAATATTTCACCGCGTTTAATTTGCAGACTGACGTCGGCAACACCGACGACACAATCATACTTGTCATGGACTTCTTTTTTCGAAAGTCCATTTGCCTGGACATCTGCCAGAGCTTGCTCTGCTTTGTTGCCAAAGATCTTCCAAACGTTGGAGATTTCGATGGCGAAACCTTGATCGGATTGCTCTTTCACGAGACGCTCACAAATATTCGTTGAATTTGCAGTTTAAAAAGAAAAGGCGTCAGCCGAAAGACCAACGCCCTGTCTTATTAGTCAATCATCAGAGATGATTAAAGGCCAAGCCAACCGTTCACACGGTCTTCATTAGCTGCCATCCATTCACGAACAACCTCACCGGCATCACGACCATTGGACGCGATTTCGAAAGCAAAATGGCTAACATCGTCTGACGTTAAAGCCATGTTCTGAACGAAGTCTGCAATAGTAGGCGCGCGGTCCGCAAGCGTATTTGCGTATGCAACTTGAACCTTCTTTAATGCATCTTCACTAGCAACCATTGATTTACTGAACCAATCTGGATCATCGGAAGGTTGAACCATCTTGTACTTCTCTGGGTCGTGCTCAGGCTCTTCCAAGCGGACGATATCATGCATGAACCAAATAGCGTGTGGAGAATAGCAGTAGAACGCATAACCCTGGCCTTTGGAGATTGAATCGCCAACACGAGCAACCATCACAGCTTGTTCAGCGCGAACAGGCTCCATGAATGCCATCAAACCATAGTCACGGACTTTTACTTCGTTCACGTTGGCTGACGCCCAACCAGTGGCACCGATCCAGATCTCACCCTTACCGTTACCGTCACTATCCATTGCCGCCGCAACTTCAGGACGGGTCAAGTCAAAGATTGATGTAACGTTGTGGGCTTCAGAGAATGCTTTTGACACACAAAAGCTTTGCTTGCCTTCATATGAATTTTCACTAAGTGAAACTGTACCTGCGCCATCAACATACTTCTTTGTAAAGCTCTGTTGGTTTGGCAACCAAACATCGGGATGCATATCAATGTCGCCCTGACCAGCGTCCATTGCGGCAAAAATGGTTGCATTGTTGCCTGGCACAAGTTCAGCTTCACCGCCAATTTTATCAACAACAACAGCTTGCACAAGGTGTGCAATCGCTTGTGCACCAGTCCAGCTAGGTGCACCAATCTTAATGCTTTCACCCGCAAAGGATACAGCTGACGATAGCGTCATCGCTGTGGCGCAAACCGCGCCCAATAGAATTCTCTTCATTCTTCTCTCCTGTTTTTCAACTTATTAGACACGACTGAGCTGTTTCAATCGCCTAAAGCCTAAATTGATTGCTCCCAACTTATTCAAACGTCACAGCTATTAGGAACAATGCCTACAAAGAATCTGCCTTGGTCGTAGTTTCGACAACTGAGCTCCATTCGGCAGAAACTACCCTAACGCTCAATTTTGCGGGGCTCAAGAAGGTTTCACACATTCACCCTTACTGAATTGTAAGTTTCATTTAATGAAATCTACAACCAAGGCATTAAAAAGATCGGTCTTTTCCATATGAACGTTATGCGCGCAACCAGGAACAACAGCCAGAGAAGCACCCGGCACTGTTTTCCAAATGGCCTCCGGCTGCTCCCAACCATAGGACCGGTCTTTGTCGCCCCACAAAACAAGCGTCCTGCATGCAATAGCGTTTAACCGACTGAGAGCATCCCAATTGTCCCAAGCTGTCAAACAAGCCAACGCTGCTTGTAAGCTTGCCTGTTCTCCCTGCTCAAGACAAAGATCAAAACCGGGGCCCTGCTCACCGTTTACAAACCAGGTGGCTGCTATTCGCTTAGCCGTTACGTCAAGGCCTTCATTGAGAATGCGTTGCCGCGATTGTTCAACGGTTTCAAACCTCGAAGGCAATACACTTATAGGCCCCGTGCCGTAACAAATCAGGCTTCTCAGACGAGAGCTAGCATTGATCGCTATTTCTTGAACAATCATACCACCCATTGAATGGCCAAGAAGGTTGAATTGATCGACGCCAAGACTATCCATCAACTTGAGAACAGCCTCGGCAAAGCCTGCTATGCTTTCTGGTGCCTCAAAAGCATTACTTTTGCCAAATCCAGGTAGATCCGGCGCGATAACATCAAAATGCTCGCTGAAGCACTCAATCTGATCACGCCACATCTCCGAGCTGCCCAAATAGCCGTGAACCAGAACGAGGACATCACCCTGCCCTTTTCGTTGATAAGACAACTGTTTACTCATTCGACGCTCCTTCTATCCTGTAAAGGATATTGCAGGCCTTCATCTATGCCATTATTGAAGTGGCCTTGCTTCCTCTAACTTTTTGTATAGCGATTGTCATGTCTTCAAGCGAACAACAACTAACCGACTTTTTGCGCCTTAACCCTACTGTTGAGCGCATCGAAGTCCTACTTCCAGACATGAATGGCATTTTCAGAGGGAAATCGCTCCCCGTTTCAGCAGCTAAGAAACTAATGGGCGGGCTCCGTTTCCCTCTCTCATTTTATATGGGAGATATTTGGGGACACGATGTGGACGCTGCAGGACTTGCCCTCGAAGTTGGAGACCCAGACGCTGCCGCGCAACCGGTTATGTCTAGTCTCTGCTTGGTACCCTGGGCGAAACACCCAACCGCACAAGTCGTCATGTCATTGTTCAATGACGATGGCAGCCCGGTTGTTTATGATCCACGTGCACAGCTTAAATTCGCTATTGATAGATTGGTGGGACTGGGTTTGACTGCGGTTGTAGCCGCGGAGCTAGAGTTCTATTTGATCGATGGTCGCAACACTCCTCAAGATCCTCCCAAAGCGCCGACATCCCCCTGCGTTGCTAATCTCTATGACGTTCAACTGATGGCTGAACACGAAGACCTCATCCGCGATATCCGTATTGCTTGCGAGCAACAATCAGTGCCGATGGATCTCATCATCGCTGAATATGGTCGTGGTCAGTATGAGATCAATCTGAACCACGTTGATGATCCTTTGTTAGCCGCAGACCACGCTGTTTTGCTAAAACGTATCGTTAGAGGATGCGCTAGAAACCATGGCCTCGACGCCACATTTATGGCTAAGCCTTACGGTGATGAAGTGGGTAGCGGATTACACGTTCACGCTTCTCTCCTAAACAAAGAAGGCAACAATGTTTTCTCTAGCGACGAAGGTGTTGGCAAGAAGCTGGAACAAGCGAACGCTGGCTTGTTGGATACGATGCTAGATTGCCAAGCAATCTTCACACCTCACCTCAATTCCTACCGCCGTATCCTGAACGATCATTTCCCGGCCAGATCAATTTCCTGGGGCCTGGACAACAGAGCTGTTTCTGTTCGAGTACCAGCCACCAAAGGAATAGCGGCCCGACTGGAACACCGTATATGCGGTGCCGACGTTAACCCCTATCTCGCGATTGCGGCCATCCTTGGCGGCATTGCCAATGGCTTGGAACAGGAAATGACGCCACCTGCTATACAGAAGATTGGCGACCCAATGCCTAAAACCAAGCTATCCAGTGATTGGATGGGAACCATCGAACGGTTCGGACAATCGGAGAAAGTTAAGGCCTTATTCGGCCCTGAATACCAGAAAGCCTACGCGGCTGTTCGTATGTCGGAAGCCTCAGCTTTCAACGACCGTGTTTCAAACGTTGAGCATGAGGTTTACCTGAACCAGTTATAAAGGTCTGTCTTTCAGAAATTCACTGATTGCATCCAAACAAGACTGCTGCTTTTCAAGGAACGGATGGTGCCCACAATCGCCTAACATTTGAATAGTGGTCTCACAGTTTGCTTTAGTACTGAATGCGTCGGCTTGACGGGCAGTACCATAGGCATCCTGCCACCCCTGAAGAAGCAAGGTCGGCACTTCGACAGATGGAATGTAGCTCTCAATGTTCCAGTGTCTAAACTCGGGATGAAGCCAAGAGTTGCACCATCCCCAAAAAGCCGTGTCGATATTATCTCCATGATACTTCCTCAGTTTTTCACTCAGCTTGCCAGTGTCAAACTCTGCCTTCGTTTTCTCAATTGCCTGAACCGAGATGGGTTCAACGAAGAAGTGCGGTGCCATTAATATGAGAGATCGAAGCCTAGCGTCAGGGTTGCTGCCAGCATAAACGCAGGCTATTGAGCCGCCGTCACTGTGTCCAAGTAAGACAAGATTTGGTTCTGGTAACTCGGCTATTAACTTCGGAAGAAAATCAATTGCCTCTCGCTGCATGTAATCCAGTGATCGCGGAAGCGAGATGCCATCGCTGTTCCCATACCCCAATCGAGAAAAAGCAAAAACTGAACAACCCGTTGCTTTGGCCAATTGTTCTGAAAAATCTCGCCACAAGGCAACACAGCCCAACCCCTCATGCAGCATGACAATGCACCAATTAGGATGTTTCGAACCTTCGATCTTCAAACATTCTATATTCTGACCATCTATCAGCAAAAGCTAATACCTAAGCTTAAAGCGTTGAATCTTACCTGTGGCCGTTTTAGGCAGTTCTTGGACAACTTCGATCCAACGCGGATATTTCCAAACACCAACAGCATTTTTGACATATTCCTTCAGATCTTCAAACAGGCCATCCGTTTCCTTTTCTCCCTCATTGAGGATAACAAAGGCTTTAGGCTTCAGAAGAGCGTCTGGATCTTCAGCTGGAACGACGGCAGCTTCAAGGATTTTTGGGTGAGTAATCAAGGCTGATTCTACTTCGAAAGGTGAAACCCAAACACCCGATACTTTGAACATGTCGTCACTTCGACCGCAGTAACAATAATAACCCTCTTCATCCTGATAATACTTGTCACCCGTATAGGCCCACGCGCCGACAAATGTTTTCCGGTTCTTTTCCCGCTGGTTCCAGTACCCAATAGTCGTTGAGGGTCCATCGACGATCAACTCACCAATCTCTCCTCTTGGAACCACTTCTCCAGCTTCGTCGACTAGCTTCATCTTATAGCCTGGGACAGCCATTCCCGATGTCCCATAGTGAACTTCGTTCGGGCGGTTACTCAAGAAGATATGCAACATCTCTGTTGATCCAACACCATCAAGAATATCAACACCAAACCTTGCTTTCCAACGTTCTCCTATTTCCTTGGGCAAAGCTTCACCAGCAGAAATGCAAGACCGCAAATTAGAAGAACCAGGATGTTGCTCTATAGACTTGTCCCCAAGGATCGCACCGTAAAGAGTTGGCACGCCGCAATAGATCGATGGGTTATGTTCGCTCAACAAGTCCATGACAGCTTGTGGTGTTGGACGACCATCGAAAAGCACCGTCGTGGCCCCCACAGACATCGGGAAGGACATTCCATTGCCCAGGCCATAAGCAAAGAAGAGCTTTGCAGCCGAAAAGACAACGTCATCTTCACTGATGCCCAACACATTCTGACCATAGCACACAGCCGTCTGAGCCAAGCTGGAATGAATGTGGGGCACGCCTTTTGGCATTCCCGTTGACCCTGATGAATAGAGCCAAAACGCGACCTCATCAGAGCAAGTTTTGGCGGCGATGAACTCACTCGATTGCTCCGCCATCAAAACTTCAAATGAGTTTTCGTTCTCTTCTCCGTCGACGACAATTACGCGCTGCAAGAACTCAAGATCATTGAGTATTGGGGCAACCATCGGGACCAAAAGGGATGATATAAACAGAATTTTCGCTCTGCAATCAGCCAATATATAGGCGTACTGTTCGGTGGTCAGCAGCGTATTGAGTGCTACAGGAATAACACCGGCTTTAATCCCTCCCCAGAACACGACCGGAAACGAGGTGGTATCAAGCATGATCTGAGCAACACGATCTTCTCTTCTCATGCCTAGGGAAGAAAACAAATTGGCAGCTTTGTTCACTTGAGCACTCAGTTCGCCGTAAGACGTCTCGCCCTTACTGTCGATGAAAGCAACCTTACTGCCTCTACCCTCTTCCAAATGGCGGTCAATAAAATATGTAGCGGCGTTGTATTCGCGCTCTATGACCAGTTCTGAATTCGTTTTATCGTTTGCCACGATTTTTATCTCCCGCAAGCTGCCTTTTTGCTCTTCCGGCAAACGGCACTGCAAGACTTTAACAAGCTAAACGAAGCTCGCAATGGAAAAATGGAGTGATTGCTGTTGACGCTTCAAAAGTGATCTGTAAGTTGCTGGATAAGAAAAACTAGGGAAGCGTTTGGGGAAATGGACTTCAGTCTTTTGGCGACACAACTGTTGAATGGTGTTCAGCTAGGCGTCTTACTGTTTTTACTCGCTTCAGGTTTGACCCTGATCTTTGGAATCATGGACTTCGTGAACCTCGCCCACGGTTCATTTTACATGATCGGCGCCTTTGTGTGCGCGACATTGACATTCGCAACGGGATCTTTCTTTCTCGCCATATTCTTGGCAATACCAATCACTGCAGTGGTCGGCTTAGTCGTTGAATCCACGATCATTTCACGCCTCTACCAAAGAGACCATTTGGATCATGTTTTGGCGACGTTTGGCTTCATTCTTATCTTCGATACACTGACCCATATGATTTGGGGGCCGAACGGCATTGCCATCCCGCTCCCTGCCTATTTGGATGGACGCATTGCTTTTACTGAAAACCTGCAACTCCCAACCTTCCGACTTTTGATTGTTGGAACAGGATTGTTGGTCGCATTCGGTCTCTATTTCCTTGTGACGCACACGAAACTCGGAATGTTGATCAGGGCCGGCGCCTCTAATCGAACGATGGCCACCGCACTTGGGGTAAACATCAAGCTTCTGTTCACCTTCGTTTTTGCTTTAGGCGCAGCATTGTCTGGATTGGCAGGCATGCTGGTCGCACCCATCACAGAGGCTTCAATTGGTATGGGGAACGAGATCATTATCGCTGCTTTTGTCGTTATCATTATCGGTGGTATAGGGTCGATGAAGGGTGCCTTCGTCGCTTCAATGATCGTCGGGCTAATCGATACGATGGGTAGGTCGTATCTTGATAGCCTTATGAAAGTCTTTATGTCAGAGAACATGGCTGAAACCGCGGCTCCTGCTGTCTCTGCTATGCTCGTCTACATCCTAATGGCTGCTATTCTCGCGTTCAGACCTCAGGGGCTTTTCCCTGCGGCTAGTCGATAAGGAGCGAACGGTATGTTTGCTTTGCTTAAGTCTCCAAGCCTTCGCGGAACAGTTACAGTTTTAGTTATCCTGGCCTTGGCTTTAACACCGCCCATTTGCGCCCTGATCGACAATACCTTCTATGTTGGTGTCGTCAATAACATGATGATCTTTGCCGTCGCTGCAGTGGCCTTGAATTTGATCCTTGGATACGGCGGCATGATCTCCTTTGGACATGCCGCTTACATTGGCATTGGTGCTTATTGCGTTGGTATCCCTGCCTACTACAACGTGACAAACGGCTGGATCCACTTGGCTTATACAATCTTTTTCTGTGGTGCTTTTGCCCTGGTAACCGGGGCAATCTCTCTTAGAACCAAAGGTGTTCATTTTATCATGATCACCATGGCTTTCGCACAAATGGCTTTCTATGCTTTCATTTCGTTGGAAGAATACGGCGGTGATGACGGTCTGGTTATCTATGACCGTTCAGTTTTCACAAGCCTCATTGATCTCGAAGACGATCTAACATTCTATTACTTGACATTAGCGGTCTTGTTGGCCGTTGTCTTGGTGACTTGGCAAATCATGAGGTCGCGATTTGGCATGGTTATCAGAGGTGCAAAAGGCAATGAAGCGCGCATGAAAGCCCTTGGATTTAATTGCTACGCCTACCGTCTCACCGCCTACGTGATATCAGGCGTTCTTTGTGGATTGGCCGGAATGCTGCTCGCGAACAGGGACCTCTTCATTACTCCAGAATTCATGGATTGGACCCGGTCAGGGGAGTTGATGTTCATGGTCATTTTAGGGGGAACAGGCTCACTATTTGGCCCCATCTTAGGCGCGGGTGTCTTCAAAGTTCTCGAAGAGGTACTGTCATCATGGTGGCAATATTGGCACTTGATATTCGGCGTGTTCCTCGTAGTGGTCGTACTCTTTGCACCAAAAGGACTGGACGGACTCATGGAATGGCGGAGAAAGAAAGATGACTAATTCTATTCTCTCAGTTCAGGGGCTCGTCAAAACTTTCGGAGGTTTAACAGCCACTGACAATATTTCTCTGGACGTACGCGGCGATGAAGTACACGCCATAATTGGTCCCAATGGTGCTGGTAAAACGACCCTAATTTCCCAACTCTGTGGTGAGCAAAAATCTGACGCCGGTCGGATCTTGTTCAAGGACCAGGACATTACCAAACTGGCCGTACATCGCAGGGCCTTAATGGGGTTAGCCAGGTCATTTCAGATCACATCTTTGGTGATGGACATGACCGTCTTAGACAACGTTGCTCTCGCTGTACAAGCGCACCAGGGACATTCGTTTCGGTTTCTGAAGGCAGCAGCCAACGACAAGCTTTTGGAGGAGCCTGCATTACAAGCCCTTTCAACAGTTGGAATCAGCGAACGAGCGAGCTCTATCGCGGCTGAATTATCACACGGAGAACTAAGACAGCTTGAGATTGCCATGGCAATCGCTAGTAAGCCGGCCCTGTTGCTTTTGGACGAACCCATGGCGGGAATGGGAACAGAAGAAGCTTTGGCGATGACAGAAACCCTCCGCAAGATCAAAGACAACACGCCGATACTGTTGGTAGAACATGACATGGATACTGTCTTTGCGTTGGCGGACCGAATTTCTGTTCTGGTTTACGGCAAGATCATCGCAACTGGTACAGTGGATGAGATCCGAGACAATGCCGATGTCCGTGCCGCGTACTTGGGAGAATAGAGCATGTTGAAAGTTCAAAATCTCGAAACATACTACGGTCGATCCCAAGCACTTTTTGGCATGGAGTTAACTGTCAACGCCGGAGAGGTCGTAACCTTGCTCGGACGCAATGGCATGGGTAAATCCACCACTATTCAGTCGATCATGGGAATTACCAAACCAGCATCTGGAACCCTTTCATTTGAGGGGCAAGATCTCACTAAACTCACTAGTTCTCGCATCGCCCGTCTTGGGCTGGGTCTCGTACCAGAAGGCCGCCAGATTTTCCCTAACCTAACTGTTTTTGAGAATCTGGTCGCAACAGAAGCCAATAGAGACAACCGTGACGAACCTTGGACCCTGCCCCGTATCTTTGAATTGTTCCCGGCCCTAAAAGCGAGATCGTCTTCTATGGGCAATCTTCTGTCAGGTGGAGAACAACAAATGCTAGCTGTTGGCAGAGCGCTAATGACCAATCCCAAGTTACTCATCTTAGATGAGGCCACCGAAGGATTGGCCCCACTCATTCGTCAACAAATCTGGGATTGTTTGGCCTCTCTCAAAGCGCTCGGTCAATCCATCCTTGTCGTTGATAAGAATGTCGCTGATTTAGCCAAAATAGCCGATCGCCATTACATTATTGAAAAAGGCCAAGTCGTGTGGGAAGGCAATTCAACTGCCCTACTCTCGGACTCTGAATTGCAACAACGCTACTTGGGTGTTTGAGCTGGCCGACCTAACGCTTCCCAAAAAGCTGTGATCTCCTCAGCGAAAGCGTCAGAGTTGAACAACGGTCCCATATGCCCGTCGTTTTCCAAAAGGCTGTGCTTGGCCTCCGGATGATGTTCCCTTAAGCGCTTGATAATCGCTTGCGCCGGCAACAAGGTCTCACCACCTTCCATGAGATGGATTGGGCAAGTCGGCCAATCCATCGGTTTTCTTCTTTGATCAAACGTGACAGCTTGAGTTTCCCGATAGAGCTGCGGCGTTAAATCTACGATCCTCTGTCTTAGACTTTCCGGCATCTCATGCCAATGAACCCCGTTCCAAGCTTCGATGAAAATCTTGATCCCCTCTTCGGATTGCCCGGCTTCGTGCAAACGGATGAAAGCACCAACAAGTTCTTGATCCAACTTTATCGCTGCCTCATCCTCTTTTACGTCAAGCACTGAAAAGATCATGGGCTCCACCAGGGTCAGGCTATCGGCCTTCATCCTATCAGCAAGCTGGAAGGCTAAAAGACCCCCCATCGAATGCCCGACGAGGTGTAATTGTGACCAAGGAAGAGTCTCGCAGAAATATTCGACAACTGAATGATGGTCTTTCACCGTGAACTCATCACCAAGAAAATCTAGATTGGTTTCACCATACCCGCAAAGATTGGGCACAACGACACGTCTATTGTCCGCGGATAACAGAGCAGCCAAACGATGATAGGCTTGAGCGCCAGTAGCCGCCGCGTGACAGATGACAACTAACTGATCAGAGTTTTGATCGCCAAACTCTAGCCACTCAATTTGGCCGCGCGCGTGATTGGAAAGACGAAGGTTCAAGAAACCTATTCCTAAAGAGTAATTTCCGGGTCAACATCTACTAGCATAGTCGCAAGTATCGCAAACGGACTTTCGTGAACACTTGCACAGCCCTCCGCTTCCACTTCGCTCAACGATCGCTGGTAGAGCTTTCCATACTGCCACACTTGGTCATCAGAATAAATAAGACCATCCGATAAGCCCGCTACAGCAGCAGCCAACATGACCATCATTCTAGTGGTGGTCAAATCGCCGTCTTCCGAGCAGTTGAAAGACCAGCATCGATTAAACTTAGACGCCTGCTGCAGTACCTCGTGTTGATGGTTTACGCTGGTTCCAAAACCACCACCATTCCAAGGCAACAACCCAATTCTCTCTTGGTCTGCCCCAAACGGAGTGCAAGTAATCTCGATGCCCCCTGTGACCCCGTCTGCAAATACCCAAGCGTAATAATCTTCTTCCCATTCGAAGAAACAATCACTTGTTATTGAGTAATTATGGGAACCGTTGTTGGACACGATTTGAACATCGGTATTTGGTGCCATGGCTGCACCGTGGTTTCCAAAAAGCAGTTTCAGGTTTCTTTCGGTCTCAGTTACAACTTGGCCAAAAGTAATTCCAATCGTACCAACGGGTACAACATCCAAATTTGACATGGCTAAAATTCACAATTGCGCTTTACAATGATCAAATTTTAACACTATTTCGAGTCGTAATACTAGAGTCTTATCTAGAAATCCGTTGGCGCCCCACCTTCTTCTTTTCTTTTCGCGATGAAGGTGTCCAATTCATCTTTGATGGCTTGCTCGATTGGTGGCGGAGTGTACTCAGCCAACATTTGTTTGTAGATGATGTTGGCTTTTTGATAGGCATCTGGTCGTCCGGCCTCTTCCCAGCTCTCAAAGTTTCGCCAGTCCGATATCATAGGTGAATAGAAAGCCGATTGATAACGTGATTGCGTATGGTCTGTTCCGAAGAAATGACCACCAGGCCCCACTTCTTTCATAGCTTCGAGCCCAAAGGCCTCTTCATTCACGGGAAAAGGCTGCATGAACTCCGCTGCCATCTGCAATAAGTCTGCATCAATGACCATCTTTTCAAAAGAGGCATGCAAACCGCCTTCCATCCAACCAGCCCCATGCATCAGCATGTTGCAATGCCCCATCAAAGCTCCCCAAAGAGAGAAGACCGACTCATAGGCTGCTTGAGCATCAACAGAATTGGCAGCGTTAACATTCGATGAACGGAATGGCACACCGTAGCGACGAGCGAGCTGACCAGAAACTAGCGCAGCACGCATGTATTCAGGTGTACCAAAGGCCGGAGCACCGGACTTCATATCAACGTTGGATGTGAAACCGCCATAAATAAAAGGCGCGCCTGCGTTAACAACCTGAGTCATCACAAGACCCGCCAAAGCCTCAGCATTTTGTTGAGTCAAAGCACCAGCAATTGTTACCGGTGCCATAGCACCCGCCAGTGTAAAGGGCGTCAACACAACAACTTGATTGCGTTTAGACATCTCAATGATGCCCTTAAGCATGGGCTCATCCAGTTTCAGCGGTGAGTTGGAGTTGATCACCGTGAAAAGGCTGGGCTCCTGGTCCAATTGGTCGTGGGAAACACCTCGCGCGATCCGCGCAATCTCGATGCCGTCAAGAATGCGTTCAGCGCCTAATGAATAGGCATGGAATGCTTTGTCCGACAATGTCGCGAAATCATACAGACAGTCGAGATGACGGGTTGAAGCATGGAGATCAGTTGGCTCCACTGGGTAACCACCAAAAAGATGAATGATATTAAGGCTTTGGCCCATTCGGACGAAGTTCTGAAAATCCTGCTGATTGCCTGGCCTTCTTCCTCCGTCCATGTCCGATGCGTTGGGTGCGGATGCTACTGTACAAAAGGCACAGTAGTTGTCTCCCATATGAAGATTGTGGTCGGAGTTTCGGGCATGAAGAGTGAATGAGGAGCGAACAGTCTTCAAAGATTGCTCAATCAACCCACGGTCAATCCGAACGCGGTGGCTGTTTTTAGAAACATCTGCTCCCGCTTCTTTTAGTATGTCACGGGCTTCCTCAAGTAGGAAATCAATCCCAATTTCCTCTAAGACCCGTAGAGAAGCATCATGGATGGATTCTAATTCATCAGCTGAAACAGCTTCAACAGGCATGTAGGGAGACTTAACTTGTCTCCACGGAGGCTGTGCGAAAGATTCTCCTGCTGAACGATCCTTGCGCCCGCTCAAACGTCCTCTACGTGCCATGTCTAACTACTCCAAAAGTATAACTACTCGGTAAACGATTCGGCTAATTCCACAAGACTCAAAGTTCGTTGGTAGGAACAAAAAAAGGCCCCACCGAAGTGAGGCCTTTCAATCAGTCAGTCAAACAAAGATTAGGCATCAAGTGCCCGGCAATCTTCTACTGTCCAACCCAAGTTAACTTTCTCGCCAACGGACAAAGAAGCGTGTTCAGAAGCATTCGGAATCTTGACGATAAACTCATCATTCCCGCAAACAGAAGCCCGTGTGCGAATATGATCACCAAGGTAAATCAATTCTTTGACAACACCTTCCGCAACGTTCGGGTATTTGGATGTAGGATTAACTTCAATACGTTCAGGTCTTAGCGACAGTGTTGTACGGCTGCCTTTAGCCGATGCTGCATCAATCTTCGCCGACTTGATAACTGATCCGTCGGAAAGTTTGACGTCACATTTGTCACCGTCAACACTCATAATTTCGCCGACGAACGTGTTATTCTCACCAATAAACTGAGCAACGAACGCGTTATCAGGCTGTTCATACAAGACGTCTGGTGGCGCAATTTGCTGAATGACACCGTCGTTGAATACAGCAACTCTCGTTGACATTGTCAGAGCTTCTGACTGATCATGTGTTACGTAAACAACAGTAACGCCAAGCTGCTCGTGAATGTGCTTGATCTCATACTGCATTTGCTCACGCAGCTGCTTATCAAGCGCACCTAGTGGCTCATCCATGAGAACCAGTTCAGGCTTAAACACCAGAGCACGAGCAACAGCAACACGCTGTTGCTGGCCACCTGAAAGCTGCATCGGACGACGGTTACCAAACTCACCGAGTTGAACCATATCCAGAGTATCCTGAACACGTTTCTCGATTTCAGCTTTGTTCATTTCCTTACGAACCTGCAACGGGAACGCAAGGTTCTCTGCCACAGTCATATGTGGGAACAAAGCATAGTTCTGGAACACCATGCCAATACCGCGTTTGTGAGGTGGCACGTTGTTAATCGGGCGATCACCCAGATAGATCTCGCCGTGAGTAGCAGGTTCAAAACCAGCCAACATCATCAGGCAAGTTGTCTTGCCGGAACCAGATGGCCCAAGCATTGTAAGGAACTCACCCTTGGCGATATCGAGGTTAAGGTCCTTAACAACCAGTTGTTCTCCATCGTAGGACTTTTGCACGCCCTGGAAACTGACAAGAATTTCTTCGTTAGACATTTCGCTCTCCCTAAAGAGTCTGAATAGTTTAATTTAACGGCCAGTAACGCCACGAATACGATCACTACGACGACGCAGTAATTCGACCGTGGTTAACAGCACGATGGATAACAAGACGAGAATAGTCGCTGCCGACAGGATCGTTGGGCTAATTTCTTGGCGAATACCCGCCCACATCTGGCGCGGTAACGTCAGCTGCTCAGGACCACCAATAAAGAGGACAACAACAACTTCATCAAACGAGGTGATGAATGCGAACAGAGCACCCGAGATCATCCCTGGCAAAATCAAAGGCATTTGCACCTTGAAGAAGTTGTAAACCGGGCCTCCGCCCAACCCCGACGCCGCCCGCATGAGCGACTGATCGAAACCGACCAATGTCGACGTAACGGTGATCACAACAAACGGGATACCAAGAACGGTATGAGCAAAAATCAATCCAGTAAATGTAGAAACGAGGTTCAACTTTGCATACCAGATGAAAATCGCAGGTGCCGTGATAATCAACGGAACAATCAAAGGCGAAATCATCATAGCCATGATCAACTTGCCAAAAGGCATGTAAGGCTTTGAAATTGCCTGTGCAGCAAGAGTTCCAAGTGTTGTTGCAAGAAGAGTTGCGAAAATGGCAACGATGAACGAGTTTTTCGCACCCCGTACCCACTTATCACTACAAACAGTCGTCACAATAGCATCAGAACAATCACCGATAAGGATCTTGTACCATCGCAGAGAAAAACCTTCTGGGTCCAAAGACAACATCTGTTCTGTAAAGATCAGAAACGCCCCTGAAGAGAAAGACAGAGGAATGACCGCAACGAGTGGCGCTACGAGAAAGAAGAAAACAAACCCACAAAAGGCGAGGTAAAAATAGTGCCAAGCCCGCTGAGGGACGGTTGAATATGCATGTATAGCCATTTTCTTACCCCATCTTCATGTTGTCGATGCCGACAATCTTATCATAAACCCAATAGAGCAGGAGAATACCAACCAACAGAATAGCCCCCATTCCACAAGCGAGACCCCAGTTCAACGACGATCTCATATGATAGTTGATCTGATTCCCGATGAGCTGGCCATCTTTACCGCCAACAAGTTCAGGTGTGATGAAGTAACCAACGGCCACAATGAACACCAGAATACAACCAGCACCGATTCCCGGTAGTGTTTGAGGCATATAGACCCGAATAAAGGCCAAAGAGGGCGTCGCACCGAGATTCTGTGCCGCGCGCATATAGGATGGTGGAATTGTCTTCATCACCGAATAGAGCGGCAAAATCATGAAGGGCAGAAGGATCTGCGTCATCACGATCAACGTACCAGTGTAGTTATACATCATAGCCAGTCGATTATCATCACTGAGTATGCCTAACGCCACCAGCGTCGAGTTCACGACCCCTTCTTGTTGTAACATCACCATCCACGCAACGATGCGCACTAAAAGTGACGTCCAGAACGGCATCAAAACGCAGATCATAAGCAAGTTTGAATGCTTCAGAGGTAGAGTTGCGAGCAAATGAGCCACTGGATAGGCCAAAATGAGACAGAAGAGTGTAACAAGGACTGAGACCTGGAATGTCCGCCACCAGAACATCTTGTAAACGCGACGGTTTTCAGGCTGCTGGACAATTTCTAGATCAGAGTTCTGCTTCAAATCAACAGAGTTCAAATAGTACTCGTAAGTCCAATTAGATTGCATGATAGAAAGGGACTTCCAAGTTTCGATGTCTCCCCAACGCTTATCAGCCTTGATCAACGCTTCTTTATAAGGACCACTATCAATGTTCTTCAATTTGCGTGAGGTCTTTTTGATCAATGAACGCCAACCAGACTTGGCATAGTTCATGCGGCTTGACGCTTTACCGATCTGGAAACGATCACTCGTTTTCAGATCAGTTGCCATGGCGGCAAAAAGGTCTTCACCTGGCAATTCTTGTTTATCCCACTCAGCAAAGGCTTCGAAGGTATTTGGAAAAACATCGTTCACCAACCGATCATCCGCGCTCCGTACGAGCAGCATGAGAATCGGAATGACAAACATAAGAATTAGGAAAATCAATGGAACACTGACCAGCCCGATGGCTTTCAGCTTGTTTTGGCGCATTGAGCGCTGCAGACTTACTTTT
>CAJQQZ010000066.1 GCA_905480575.1 uncultured Alphaproteobacteria bacterium
CACGCTGCTTGCGCCAAACCAGCCGATCGCGCAAAATAACGTTTAGAGAGTGGAAGCTTGGCATGCGAATCATCCTTGGAAAGATTGAATCGCAAACTTGCCAAAATTTCACGCTCTAAGCAAATTGACGGGTAGTGTGATGACCGTCTAACGTTTGCCCCTTAACTATGCTAGAAATAACCATAATTAGGTCAGGCAACCTGACAAATCACTACTCGAAACCCAATGCCATAGATCATGTCCCAACGTTACAACGATATCCCTTCTCTCACAGCCTTGATCGCTTTTGAAGCTTCAGCCCGCCTGAAAAGCCAGTCACGCGCAGCCGTGGAATTGGGCGTAACAGCCGGCGCCATCAGTCGTCAGTTACGAATTTTGGAAGAACAGTTGGGCACGGAACTATTCCGTAAATCCACTCGAGGAAATGTTCTTACAGACAAAGGGCAATTGCTTTACGCGACCACGGTGGACAACTTGGACGCCACCCAAGAAACCATCAGAAAAATCAAGTTTGGGAGTAATTCTCGACGCGTCACATTGGCTTGTTCTTATGCAATCGCAAGTCTTTGGTTGATGCCACGCCTCAGTGACTTCTGGCGAAAACACCCTGATATTATTGTTGATAACCTTATTTCTGACGACTCAGAAAACTTCAAACGCGCTGAAGTCGATTTATCCGTACGTTATGATTTAGCGACAGAGCCGTGGGAAGCATCCACAATTTTGATGAAAGAAACTCTTTATCCCGTTTGCGGGGCGCAGGACTTCTCACGTTTCCAAGACCTTTCAATCCATGACCTCCCTAACCAAACACTTTTACAAGTCGATTGGGTAGACACGAACTGGCATGACTGGAACTATATTTTTGAAAAGGGCGCAGTTTCTCACCGTCAATTAACGGGTCGAAGATTAGGGAGTTTCGCGGTCGCCATTCAAGCGACACAGGACAATCAAGGCATCTCAATTGGTTGGCACAACTTAGTCAAGGGATTGGTCGCCAGCGGAAAGCTCCACCCCGTGACCGACTTTCAAGTCGACGCACCTGGTGCTTATTATCTGACTTGGCAGGAACAAAAACCTTTGTCACCAGCGGCAGAAATTCTCAAATCTTGGCTCGTAGATCAAGCAAACAACTAAGCAAGAATGGATTCCCCTTCCCTTTATTAATTGATATAAACTCAACTCACTCTTGATAATTTCTCCTATTTTGTTGATTTTCTTTAAAATCCTACCTCATCTCGCTTTAAAAGCGACGTTCCGACACACCCACGCCTCATTCTCGGCAACTTTCCCACAGTTAATCCGAAGCAAGTACTTGCACATCGAGACCAAATATTGTTCGATGCTGCGTCGAAAGTTTTCCTCTGGTGAACTTTTAGTGCTTACAATTAAATAAAATAGACTTAACTCAACGGGAGAGTTTGATGAAAAAAATTTTAAT
This sequence comes from uncultured Alphaproteobacteria bacterium, assembly GCA_905480575.1. Lineage (GTDB taxonomy): Bacteria > Pseudomonadota > Alphaproteobacteria > UBA7985 > CAJQQZ01 > CAJQQZ01. Next base: position 1,442 of record CAJQQZ010000066.1, read on the forward strand.
GGGTCTTGCAGCCGCTGGTGTTGCAATGACGATGTCCTCTGCAGCAAATGCTGCGGAATGTGGCGAAGTTTCCATTGCTGACTGGAACTGGCCTTCAGGTGAATTGATGGCTGCAGTTGACAAGTTCATCCTTGAAAACGGTTATGGCTGTACTGTGGAGTTGATCCCTGGTGCAACGATGACAACGTTTGCATCCATGAACGAAAAAGGTGTTCCAAACATCGCTGGCGAGCTTTGGATCAACGCTGTTCGTGAGCCTTTGAACGCTGCCATGGATGAAGGTCGTTTGATTTCTGCAAAAGCAGGCCCAATCACTGATCTTGGCGAAGGCTGGTGGGTGACACCTGCTTGGAAAGAAGCACACCCAGAACTCGATACAGTTGTTAAAATCATCGAGCGTCCTGACCTGTTCCCATACAAAGAAGACCCTTCTAAAGGTGCGTTCATTACTTGTCCTTCTGGTTGGGGCTGCCAGTTGACAAACAACAACCTGTTCCGTGCTTTCGACATGGAAGCAAAAGGCTGGGCTCTTGTAGATCCAGGTTCTGCTGCTGGTCTTGACGGTTCAATGGCTAAAGCTGCTGAGCGTGGTGAGCCATGGTTCGGTTACTACTGGGCACCAACAGCAATGATCGGCAAATACAACATGCAGCTCGTACCTTTCGGTGTTGACTTCGTTGGTGCTGAGCACTGGGATGGTTGTATCGTGAAAGACGATTGTGCTGATCCACAGCCATCATCATGGACAAAGTCTGAAGTACACACAGTTGTTACCAAGGACTTCGCTGATAAAGGTGGCGACATGATGGAATACCTCGGCAACCGTGTTTACCCTGGTTCTGTCATGGGTGCGATGCTCGTGTACATGGGTGACAACCAAGCTGGTGGCGAAGACGCTGCTATTGAGTTCCTTGCTTCTTACGAAGACGTCTGGACGGCTTGGGTTCCTGCGGACGTAGCTGCGAAAGTTAAGGGCGCTCTTTAAGCCTTTGAGTTTCTAAAGAATGAGGCCTACTGGCACTAACCCGTCAGTAGGCCCTTTTTTTTCTCAAAATGACCGGAATTAATCATGGATTTTCTGACTGATTTCCCTTCGCTGGGTCGGGTCACGCTTCTTACTTTCAAGAAGACGATTGACGGAGCCTTTCGCGAATTCAACCGTGCTTACGGTGAATATATCGAAGCATTCTTTGACCCCCTCCTTTGGTGCCTAAAGTGGATTGATTGGATTTTCGTCCACATGCCTTGGCCCTTGTTCTTCATTCTTGCAGCTGGCCTCGCGTGGCTTGGCTCAAGAAGCATTGCTATCGTTATCGGCACAATCGTTTCATTCGCCCTCATGGGTATGTTCGGGATGTGGAAAGAAACCATGGAAACGGTGGCCATCGTTTCGGTTTCGACTGCGCTCTGTATCGGACTTGGTATTCCGCTTGGCATATGGATGGCGCGATCTGATCGGGTTCAGGGTATTGTAACCCCGGTCCTTGACATTATGCAGACCGTTCCTTCTTTCGTTTATCTTATCCCGATTATCATGCTGTTGGGCATTGGTAAGGTTCCTGCTCTCATAGCTGTATTTATCTACGCTGTACCTCCCGTGGTTCGTTTAACCAATCTAGGAATACGGCTTGTTGATTCTGAAGTATTGGAAGCCGCTGATTCCTTTGGTGCCTCCTATAAACAACGACTTTGGGGAGTGCAGGTTCCACTGGCCCTGCCAAACATCTTTGCAGGCATCAACCAAACAATCATGATGGCTTTGGCCATGGTCGTGATCGCAGCAATGATCGGCGCACCAGGTCTTGGTCGTATCGTGCTGAAAGCCGTTCAAAATCAATATCTTGCTTCTGGCATGATGGCAGGTCTCGCGATTGTTGCTCTAGCAATTATCTTTGACCGTGTTTCTCAAGCCTACGGCAAGCGTCTGCAAAAGCACAGAGAAGGAGGTCATGGTGTCTGATACAAAAATATCGATTAAAAACCTCTACAAAATCTTTGGCAACAATCCTGAAGCTCAGGTTGAAAAGGTTGTGTCCGGCCTCGGCAAACCTGAACTCCTCGAAAAACATGGTCACGTCCTTGGTTTGAATAACGTTAATCTCGATATTCCAGCTAAGTCATTGCAAGTGATTATGGGGCTGTCTGGATCAGGTAAGTCTACGTTAATTCGTCACATCAATCGTCTCATCGAGCCAACGGCCGGTGAGATGATTATTGATGGCGAGAACGTGCTCGCCATGAGCAAAGATCGCCTTCAGGACTTCCGCCGTCACTCTGCCTCAATGGTTTTCCAGAAGTTTGGGTTAATGCCCCACCGCACCGTGGCAGAAAACGCAGCTTACGGCTTGACTATTCAGGGTATTGATGAAGGTGAGGCACAGAAGCGAAGTCAGCGCTGGATTGACAGGGTTGGTCTATCAGGATTTGAGAAACACTACCCTGCCCAGCTTTCTGGTGGCATGCAGCAACGTGTTGGCCTAGCTCGCGCTTTGACAACCGATGCTGAAATCCTATTGATGGATGAGGCTTTCTCAGCCCTTGATCCGTTGATCCGTAACGACATGCAGGACGTTCTTCTTGATCTTCAGGAAGAGCTTCACAAAACCATCGTCTTCATCACCCACGATTTGGACGAAGCCCTCAAGATTGGTGACAATATTGCCATCCTGAGAGACGGTTTGATGGTTCAAGAAGGCTCCGCTCAGGAAATCATCTTGAACCCTGCTGATGACTATGTGACGGACTTCATTCAGGACATCAATCGCACGCGGGTTCTGGAAATCGGTTCAGTGATGTCTGATAAGAAAAGCACCAAGGGGCCAAAGCTTGACCACAAAACGGTCATAGAAGAAGCCCTGCCCGTTCTTTCAGCTGAACACGCTGAACATGCAATTGTCACAAAAGATGGCAAGGCCGTTGGAACAGCAAGTCTGGATGCAATGATCCAGGCTATTGCCAGACCAAAAAATCAAAAGAGCGACAAGCAATACAAATAAGCTTTTCGTTATATTGACTTATGAGAGCCGGCCTCCGTGGCTGGCTCTTTTTTTTACGGGCTCACTAGAATTGGCAGAACCCACGCTCTTCCTTCTTTTCTAGCACGGAATTTACGCTTGCGGTTTTTGCACAAAAGTGTTAGGAAAGTAGCCAGATTAAAACTCCTGCACCGCTCAAATGTTGGTCCCAATCTGATATCTTAGACCAAAAAGGTTGAACGCTTGATAACCAACAAGAAATTTGGCTTACAGCTTGGTGCAGTACAAATATGCATTGGCGTGTTTCTTCTCTTTTTCTATGAAAACTTACCCTATGCGCTAATACTCGCCGGCGCGACCATGATGCTGCTCGCGTTTTTCAAACCAACGTTTCTGAAACCAATTAAAGTTCTGTGGTTGGGTTTCGGTCTGGTGTTACACAAGATAATAAGCCCGTTTGTTCTTTTTTTGCTTTTCTTTTTTCTCATAACTCCTTTTGGTTTGTTGATGAAAACTTTCGGTAAAAGTGTCGTACGCCTGAAACCTGACCCGGGCGAAAACAGTTATTGGATGTCGTCCAACAGAACGGTCAATGCTGTATATCGCGCTGATCAGGATCAATAGTTCACGTTATAAGGTAGTCTAATGTCAACAATTCTTGAGTTCCTGGCCTTTCTTTGGAAGCGAAAGAAATACTGGCTCTTTCCCGTTTCAATTGTTTTATTGTTGATCGGCGGGATATTGGCATTTGCACAGGGATCTGTTCTCGCTCCTTTTATTTACACTCTGTTTTGAACCAATGAAAGTACTCGGAATATCCGCTTTTTACCATGACAGTGCAGCAGCACTCGTCGATGGTTCCCGAGTTCTCGCGGCAGCTCAAGAAGAGCGGTTTACCCGAGTGAAGCATGATGCGAGCTTCCCCAAGGAAGCTATAGAGTTCTGTCTGAGCTCATCAGGGTTAAACCTAAAGGATCTCGACGCGGTCGTTTTCTACGAAAAACCATTTTTGAAGTTCGAGAGGATACTCGAGACCTATCTTGCCTTCGCCCCGCATGGATTTTCAGCGTTCAGGAAGTCGTTCCCTCTTTGGATTACCGAAAAGCTTTTCCAGAAGAAAACCCTGACAGAAAACCTGTCCAATCTATGCAGCTTTGATCCGGGTTCAAAGCTTCTCTTCACTGAACATCACGCTTCGCATTGCGCCAGCGCCTACCTGCCTAGCCCTTTTGAAAAGGCCGCAATTGTTACGTTGGACGGTGTTGGCGAATGGGCGACTACAGTCATTGCTGAAGGCAAAGGCAAACAAATCACTCCTTTAAAAGAGATACATTTCCCACATTCTCTCGGCTTGCTTTATTCAGCATTAACCTACTATCTCGGCTTCGTCGTTAATTCGGGTGAATACAAGGTAATGGGGTTAGCCCCCTACGGAGAACCGATCTATCGTGACAAGTTCCTCGATATCATCGACGTTAAAGAAGATGGCTCTTTCAGGCTTAATCAGAAATTCTTTGACTACTGCACCGGTCTAAAAATGGTCAACAAACGTTTTGAACGACACTTTGGACAACCGGCAAGAACCGCAGAAAGTGAGATCCAAAAATTCCATGTTGATGTAGCAGCTTCTCTTCAAGCCGTAACCGAAGAGGTGGTCAGCAAAATAGTAATGTTTGCATACAAGCAAACCGGGCAAAAAAACCTCTGTCTCGCAGGTGGCGTAGCACTTAATTGTGTAGCGAACGGAAAACTGCTGGCAACCAGCCCTTTTGAAAACATTTGGGTACAGCCAGCAGCCGGAGACGCCGGGGGTGCACTTGGAGCCGCCCTGCTTGCTTCACATGATCATGAGAGTGTATCGAAACATGTCGGCACGGCTGATGCGATGAAAGGCTCATTTCTCGGCCCAGAATACGGAAGAGATGAAATTCTAAGACAGCTTGAAAGTTCAGGCGCTATGTTCGAAGAACTCCAAGAAGACAAACTCATAACCAAAACAGCGTCCGTCCTGGCGCATGGCAAAATTGTTGGTTGGATGAACGGGAAAATGGAGTTCGGCCCAAGAGCGCTTGGATCACGATCAATACTTGCCGACCCCAGATCGCCAGACATGCAAAAAAACCTAAATCTGAAAATAAAACAGCGCGAAAGTTTCAGGCCCTTCGCTCCTGCTGTTTTGCAGGAGGATCAGGCTAGCTATTTTGAGCTGGAAAGCGAATCCCCTTACATGCTCTTCGTTTCACAAGTTCGTGGAGAACATCTAACAAAGGTCAGTTCCGATAGAAGTGCTTTTGCAGGCCTTGGCTCTATTAGCGATGTTCGTTCCACGGTTCCCGCCGTAACACACATAGACAATAGTGCGAGGATTCAGACGGTTCTTCCGACAACAAACCCAAAATTCCACACTTTGTTAAAGAAATTCAAAGAGATAACCGGCCTAGGCATGCTTATAAACACAAGTTTCAATGTAAGGGGGGAACCAATTGTTGCCACCCCTGAAGATGCGTATCGATGTTTCATGAACACGGAACTAGACTATCTAGTCATTGGTAACTTCCTGTTAGACAAGAAAAAACAACCTACTCCAGTGTTTGGGGAGACCAAAAGGAGCTTCCCGCTTGATTAGAATTCTGAAGCTAATAGCTGCCAACCTTTGCGTTACTCTTTTCTTGCTGATTGGTGTTGAGTTGGGTATGGGCTCCTGGTTTTCTAGAGCTCCCAACGAAAATACTGATTGCTTTCACACACGTTATCATCATGATTATTGCCCAAGTGCGGTTCACCGTCGTTTCATGGCTGGCGCAGACGGAGGTCAGGTGGTTTTGACCTACGTAAACAAGAGCGGTATCGCGGTAGCCGATGAGTCCCAGATGGACGCATCAATCGATGTTTCGCAGCATGACGTCATTTTCATTGGCGATAGTTTTTTTCAGGCCGAGGAAGTTCCATACAAACAAAGAATAGGACAAGTGTTTAGCGAGCTCACGGGCAAAAATGTCCTGCAAATCGGCTATTCCTCATGGTCTCCTTTGATTATGAAACACTGGCTGGAAGACAATCCCCCTGTTGCAGGCACCCAAATCCACCTATTTGCAATGGCAAATGATTATCTTCCGATAAGCTGGTCAGATATCAGATACTCAAGCATGCTTAAGAAGAATGAAACCGGGACCATGAGTTTTGTGAATTCTCGAAATCGGAGAGAGCAACTCACGCCGCTGAGTTTTATCGATTCCGTAACCAGGAAGTCATTTTTTCTTTCGCGTTTAAAGCAAGTCAGAAAAACCTACAGCCGATTTCGTCGGAAAACGGATCTCGTCACCCCAGTTTTTACATCAAAGGAGTTCTCAACTTTCGATCAATCATGTGAAGGGGTAAGTGAGCTTACGCCCTACAGCAAAACCGCCGGCGGCAACATAGCAAGAAATGCATACTATTACGCTCAGCTGGCAAGGCCCTATAAATGCTGGTCCGATGACCTGAAAGAAAGTGCAATATTCGGACTTGAAACACTGATCTCACTAGAGGCAATGGCCGCCCAACGAGGGTGGGATCTACGGTTCTATCTTATCCCTGCCGGATGGGCCTTTAAAGACGAAAATTTGATAGGAAAATCAACTAATAGCTACGCTCTGGCCAATGACGTTTCCTTCACGCAGGCAGGATTGGTGCAATTTCTTAAAAAGGGCCTTCAAGAAGAAGGCGTTTCAATCAGTGAGCTTTTCGACCTTGAAAAAGTAATCCGTAAGAGCAAGAAACCGGGTGAGCAATGGTATTTTCCAGTCGATGGTCATTGGACGGAGTTTGCCCAGTCTGAGTTAGGCTCTCTTCTCAGCGAATATCCATAGTGATTTGCAAGTTTGATATAGCAACAGGTTAACTCTGCAGTCGAAGATCAAACCTAGCCTTCAGCATAAGATCAATTTCTTCAGAAATATGGTCTGGCCAAGCAAGCGACAATCGCTGCTTGGTTACAATCAGTGCTTTTTGACGAATGTTTTTGGCTCCAGAAGCCTCCCACTCATCAATGGACGCCCGGTCCGCTGTTTCTGGGTACAAGAAATCCGACTTCATCCGTTTGTAGGTTTCTGGGTGGCCCAGAAAATGTCCTTCGCCATTCACGACCTCGGTAATGGCATCTAGAGCCAGTGTATCAGCGTTGATATCCGGCTTTTCTAGCGTGCGAAGGATTCCCCCAAGCATATCGTTGTCGATCACAAAAGCTTCCAACGCACAGCCCATCAGGTTGGCCTGCATACCGCAAGATTGAGTAATCATGTTGCACCCTGCCTGTGCCACGTTGGCAACCGCCAGGCACTTCTCGTACCCACTCTGCGCGTCGGCTATTTTGCTGTCTGTCGCGCCAGCAATAGCGGAATTCGGCAGCTCATAGTACTGGGCCATCTGGCTGCAAGCCGCCATATAAAGCGCCTGCTCTCCACCACCGCCAGAAACCGCGCCTGTACGCATATCAACGATCATCGGTCGACCACCGAACACAACCTTTGCTTCAGGATTGATCAACCACGCGAAAATCATCCCTGCCAGTGTTTCCGCCATCGTTTGAGCAATAGCGCCCGCTAACGTGACAGGACAAGAAGCCCCTACTTGGCTGTAAACATTGGCGTGTACCGGTAGACCGGCCTTCGTAGCCTCTGCCATGACACGGCATGATTCAGCATCAAACCGCAATGGTGGCACCGCATGATTGATGTTCACTGACAAAAATGGCCTTTCGATAAAGGCCTCTTTCGACCCTGCTATCAGGTAACACATCTCTGCTATGTCTTGGACATTCTCAGCTTCAGTGATTTGCGTGCAAACGTGCTTAGATGTTCCCTTGAGGCTCGCGTAAGCCGTGTTCACATCTAGTGCTTTCACCGTATCCAACTCTCTTGCTGTCATCGTTCGGCTAAAGAAATGAATATGTTCGAGGCCATCAATCAAGCGCGCAGAATCATAGAGGTCCTTCAACGTGGTTTCGCGGTACGTTCTGGATTCAATGTCCAGGATCAGAGGCGCTGCTCCCCCAGTACCTGTATGCACTTTGGTCCCTGTTAAATCTAATTCCCGGCCTGGCGTTTGGCCATAGAGTTTAAAACTTTTCTTAAGTCCGGACAGTGCGTCCTGAATAAGTGAGAATGAATAACACAAACGGCCTTTGTCGTTGAGAAAACCGCCGGCGGCACACACGCTATCTACGACAATGGAAGGTGCTTCTGACATTCCCACCGATTGAAGTATGACCCAAGCAGCCTGGTCGATCTTGAGCATATCCGATTGTGTCAAAGGGCGTAACAATCCGCCTTCAACGCCTTTAGTGGCTGGACCTGAGTCCTTTTCAATATCAGTCCCCAAATTTGAAGATCGACTGCGTCTTGACCGTCGATTTGCACGTTGCTCTGACATAAACCCAACCTGTTAACTGCGGTTACTCACAGCAAGAAAAACAGTTCGCTGCAACAAGAAAGACAAACAACATAGTTTATTTTTCTTCTCGAACTAATTGACATGTAATCACAGAATGAGATTAAGGTTACGCTATCCGAACAACCTCCATCAAAACGAGTTCCGATAATGCCTAACACTGCAACTGAAGAAAAAGAGATTCAGAACCGTGAGTGGAATTACCACCCTGATGTACCGCTTCAAAATTCTCCAGTCTTTGCCTGGCCACCAGAGCCGAAACGACTGGCAGGCTGGCTTAGGGATTCCTGGTTCAGCCTGACTGAACGCGTGCTGATTATGGGACTCGCGGTGTTTACATGGTTCTATCTTCAACCGCCGCTGGAGGATTGTAAAACGTTCGGGCTTGATTGGATCGCTTGGGTCTATGGCCGAAATCTGGTCATGACGATCGTCGTTGCTACTGCTTTGCATCTCTATTTCCACACTTGGAAAAAACAAGGGATGGTAAAAAAGTACGACCCTCGGGATTTGGCCAAAGACAACGGGCGTTACAATTTCCGCAGTCAACTTTGGGACAATGTGTTTTGGACTCTCGCCAGCGGCGTTACGATCTGGTCGGCCTATGAGGTCCTTGTGTTGTGGGCCTTTGCTAACGGTTATGCGCCTTTCCTTAGTTTCTCGGAGCATCCGATTTTATTCGTCTTTCTTTTGTTCATGGTGCCAATCTGGTCATCATTTCATTTCTATTGGGTCCACTGCCTCTTGCATTGGCCGCCGTTGTATAAGGTTGCTCATGCTCTCCATCACCGGAACATCAACGTCGGCCCTTGGTCGGGTCTTTCAATGCATCCGATTGAGCACTTGATTTACCTCTCCGCCGCACTCATTCATTTTGTTGTCGCCTCACACCCCATTCATTTGTTCTTCAACATGCAGTGGGCCGGTCTAGCGGCAATTGTGTGAACAAGGGTCCAATTGTCAACAATACCAGAGGCACAAGCCTCTTCCAAGTTCGTAACGTTGCCTCTAACGATACGCTCAACATGCGCAGTCGCCCAACGGCTAGCTCATCAATTGTAGACAGAATTGTCTGGGACGGCACCCATGTAAGCACCGACGAGAGCACCTGCCGTGCTAACTCTGTTTCCTGGGTAAAAGTCACCAGGGGTGGTTCTATTGGTTGGGTAGCAGCCCGTTATTTGCAAAGTATGTCGACTGGCCGCGTTGCCTGTAAATAATCAAGTCTTCATCTTCGAGGTTGTTGAATAAGCTGACGACCTCGAAGACTTGCACTAAATTCGAAGGGAAAGACTTTGAGATCTAAATCACTCAAAGCAATCGCCATTTTGACAATAGCGCTCTGCTCCACTGCATCCATCGCAAAGGCAGAAGACCTTGGCAAATGGTTCACGCATCTCTCCGTTGTCGATCCGTCAATCATTCAAGACATGCGGTATTACGGAACGTTCAATTTTCTGGGATCTTTCGTCGACGGCTATGAGGCCCCTGAATGCATCCTGACCAAACGGGCCGCCAACGCCCTCAAACGCGCTCAGGCTAAGGCTTTGTCTCAAGGTTTCAGCCTGAAAGTTCATGATTGCTACCGCCCCAAAAAAGCTGTTGCGCACTTCGTTCGTTGGGCAAAAGATCAGAACGACCAAAAGACCAAAGCGCTGTTTTATCCGCGAGAGAACAAGGCGCTGTTGTTTGAGCGAGGCTACATCGCACACCGCTCTGGACATTCCAGAGGCAGCACAGTCGACTTAACAGTCGTCCAGGTCAACACCATCAACGATGACTTGCTCCACCAGATAGAAAACAATGGTCGCCCCTGTCACAACAACCCCGTCCAGCCCGAGGAGATCGGTGTCCTAGAGATGGAAACCAGGTTTGACTGTCTTGATGTTCTGAGCACGACGGCTTCCAAAGAAGTCTCAGCGGCGGCACAGCAAAACCGTAAATATCTCAACGGCTTAATGGCCTCTGAAGGTTTCAAGAACACACTACCCGACAATTTGCTTAGAGCGTGAAATTTTGGCAAGTTTGCGATTCAATCTTTCCAAGGATGATTCGCATGCCAAGCTTCCACTCTCTAAACGTTATTTTGCGCGATCGGCTGGTTTGGCGCAAGCAGC
>CAJQQZ010000067.1 GCA_905480575.1 uncultured Alphaproteobacteria bacterium
GTCAAATTGAGCCGCGACGTGCTTTCAGGGGAACTGAAATCTTCACAATGGGGATGGCGTTCCAGATTATGATATCTCGGCCAATCATGCCATACTCAGGCACCTAATCGTCCTGTATATGGCTTTTTTCAACAGCCCCACTGTCGCCGTATTGCCTATAATTCCCCAGAAGTCAGCACTGGAGCGACGTCAAGGTCTTCGGCGTCCAGCATGGTCGCGACGCGTTCTAATGCGGCCAGGACCATGGCTTGTTCCCAGTCTTCCATGTCCGCGAAACGACGCACATAGCGTTGCTGCAAAGGATCGGGTGTCTCTCCAATGGTGAGACGACCGGTGCCGGTAATAATGATATCCGTCTGGCGTCGGTCCGTTAGAGACTTCTTACGCACCACCATGCCGCGCGACACGAGCTTGTCGATCAGTGTGGTAATGGTTGCTTGAGAAACCCGCATACGGGTCGAGATCGCTTTGGCGGTCGTCTGCCCTGTTTCGCCCACAACCTGAAGCACACGAAATTGAGCGGCGGTCAAGCCGGAAGACCGCGCCAGTTCACGCCCGAACATCTCTGTCGCGCGGAGGATCCGGCGGAGGGCGATAAGGCTGCTGTCAATGCGATCCATATGAAACTCTTGAGCTGATTTTCAGGTGAAGTTTGATGGCTCTTTTGGGTTTTGTCAACTATTTGCAAGGCAGAAATAGCTTCGATAAACTAAGTAATGCAGCGTCTCAATAAAGCGACTTATGGACGCTATGGAAGATATTTTTCCTAATTCAGCCACAATTGACGCTATATTACTTAGATCTTCTAAATAATTTCAGAGATTTTACGCATGATGCTGTCCCCGGAACTCCTTGAGCTTGCTGTCCCAGTCCTACGTACACCAGAAACCAAGGACAAGGGACGCGTAACAGCACCGGTGGGAACTGCCTTGCCTCGGGACACAAGGGGTATTTCTGGAACAGTGGTTGGTCAAGATGCGTTTCACGAGACCTCTGTCTTAGCGGAAATGAACGGTGAGCTGCTCGGCCGGATTACCGGCTACCTCTTGCCTTATGATCCGGAAACTCTTTTCATCTGGCACATTGAGGTCAGCGACGCAGCACCAGGTACGGCGCTTTCGATGCGGATGCTGAGGCACTTACTTCAACAGAAAAGCTGTGCCGGAGTGACGCGCGTACAAACCGTCATTTCTTCAGACGATGAAGCCCCATGGTTACAGTTTCGCCAGTTTGCCGGCAAGCAGAACACCAGCATGGACATCCAGCCCTATTACACACAGGCGCTTGAACCGCATAAGCGGCACGAAAACGACAACTTGGTGACGATCTGTTTGCAAAGCCATCGCTCTCCCTGCAATCTGGAGGCTGAAACGCTTGCGCGTTCAATGGATGAAATGGGTCGCAAAAGCACAGAAACTGACTCTCCTTACACAGATGCCATAGCGACAGTCGGTGATCGGATCCTGGCAGCACGAAAGAGCGCAGAGCTGTCGCAGAGAGATCTCGCAAGCCGTCTTGGTGTTAAACTCAACACCATTCAAAACTGGGAAAACGATCAGATGGAACCCAGAGCCAACAAAACCCAGATGGCATCGGGCGTTCTGGGCGTGTCGTTCATGTGGCTCCTGACTGGGCAAGGCGAAGGCATTCCCGACCTGGGAAAAGAAAACAGGACACCGGCCTCTCTCAGCGACATGATCAGTGAAATTCGGAACCTTAAATCTGACATCTCGCAGTCGACCCGTAAACTGAGCAACCTCGAAAAGAAACTGCAAGCCGCCGTTTAGACAGCTCACGCTGAGCAATTGCAGATCAGTTACGGTATCGTAACCTAATTAAGCCAATTCAATTGCAGTCACTGATGAATTCGGATTGCGATGAAAAGATAATTAGGATCCGACAACTGGCTGGGTAATCCTAGTTCGGGTTTTGGCTTATGTTCACAAAAACCAACAGCTACCGACCAACCGATGTAAACAGCCCGCATATCTTTCTGATCACGCTCTCGCTTATCTCCGGGACTTCTGACAGAAGGTCATGTCTGGCATTTGAGATCAGTTCAAAACTGCCGTTAGACCAGCCTGCCATTCGGTCTTCAATCGCGCGAATGTCGATAACGTCGTCTTGATCACCGCAGAAGGCGATGCACGGGATCCCGGGAGAGGGCATTTTTGACAAAGCTCGACACTCTTTCAAGCTCTGGAATAGCCAGCCCATGCTCGGCCCACCGAGTGAAAGGTCGGAGCGCGACCGGGCTTGATTGGTCCAATACTGATAGACGTCTGGATCATGGGTCAGCGTGTTATCTTCGAATGGGGTTTCGAGGACATAGTTTTGGACATCATAACCAGGTGCATAGATCTGTCCCCTCCCCAGGCCTTCGGCCATGGCTGAGAGAGTCCAAGCAGCAGCGCGTCGAGCTGGCGGGAGATTTATGTCCCACATCGGGGCGATAAAGGCGCAGGCCGTCACCGTTAGTCCTTCTAAAAGGGCGCGGAGGCCAATGCAGGCGCCCATCGAATTTCCAATTAGGTACCAAGGTTTCGGTAGATCAAGCTTTTCAGCCGCCTGAACCATTGCAGCAACATCAAGCTGATAGTCTGAAAACCGATCAACATGGCAGGTTTTGGGATCTTTGGTCAGTCTGTCCGAAAGGCCATGTCCGCGCCAATCAATCACGAAACTGGCAAAGCCCTGTTCATTCAGTTTTGAGGCAATTTGACCGTATCTTTCGATGTATCCTGTGCGTCCGGGAAAGATCAAAACAGTCCCATTCCTGGCGCTATTAGCCCCCCACAAGCCCGCACGCAGACGCAGCTTATCCTCGGCCTGAAGCCAGAAAGCCCGGCCATCGGCGGGCCCCTCTGCAATTTCAGTGTAAAGCGGTGCCGTCTCTATCAGCTTAGTCAAAATTTCCCAATCCATGGACAATAAACAGAGTAGATAGCGAGCGTAGTACTTGAGATCGAACTATTTGGAAATCCGTCAAACTGCCCCATAAGCATCCTGCTCAGGCAATGGCAGAAGTATCTTGGCTGAATAGATTTACCCAAACCTGCCCTCGCCGTTGCCAAATTGAACTGACATACATGGCCTCAGAGAAAGTTTGATTGCTTCTGATGAAGTCTGCTCGATAAGACAATAGTGCACTATCAGTACTCAAATGAAGAACTCTGAAAGCCGAAAGTTCATAGCTTTTGATAGTCGGTCCATTGTCAAGCTGTTGCACGTGTTCAGCTTTGCCAGCAAATCCGGTCGAGTAGACACCAAGAAAGTTCTGATCCAACAATGCTTCGTCCACCTGCTTGTTTCCAAGAACAAGTGCTTCCCATACTCTTACTTCGTATGGCTTAAGCTCTGCTAGCAAGTCGCTGCTATTGTTAGTATCGATATTCATATCCATATTTCGGCTCAATAAGCATTGAGTTTCAGCAAAAACAAAATCAATAAGACTGCGTTTCACCGGTTAGGGGATTGCGGGCCAGTTCGCTGACGCGGTCTGCGGTCATTTTCGTTTTACACCCCAGTGCCAGCAGCGGTGCGATCGTGCCGCCGCGGGCAAAATCAGCGATGCGTGCGCATTCGGCGTCGCGGTAGGCAATCCAGGCCCGCTGTGCATCACGCAACAGCAGTTTGCTGGTTTTATCCAGATCAACTTGCAGGGCGCCGTAAACCCTGTTCAGTTCTTCATCCACAGTGTCCAAAGCTGCCTTCTCGCAAACCGTCATTTCGTGCGTCGTCGTGGCTTCATCGCATGAAACCGCTTGTGCTGAGACTGAGGCAGGAGCGCCTGTCAGGCAGAGGCAAAAAACGATCAAACTCAGGTGCTTTTTCATTTTCTTGGGATCCCTTGATCTGAAATCAGAATGGCCTCACGTAGCCGGTAAATGGAACGGGTCCCCAGTTTCTGGGGGCCCAAATCAAGCCTATCTCACGTCTGTAATCGGTGCCCAGTCAAGCAACGGCTGGCTAGGCCAAGAAAGTCGGATTACACGGCGATAGAGATCCAGCTGCATTTTCATGTTGCGGCTGTCATCACGCGCATAGACAGACCACACGTCCCTTGACGCTTCGCGGAAGCGGAAGGTGACTTGGCCGGTTGCACCATCGCGTTCAACCCACTCATTGCCCTCTTGCGTGAAACTCCGACCTTGCATAGCGAAGTAACGTACTTGACGGCCATTCAATTTGTCAGAGACATTGGTAATGTTGTACTGATCCTACATCGGATGGCCAGGCCAAGCGAGGCGAATTTTTTCCGGTACATATCTAACTGGATGTCCATATTCCCGGATGCGTCACGACCATAGACAGACCATTCGTCCCGGCCTGTTTCGCGAAATCTGTAACGAACCTGTGGGTTCCCGGACGCAAACTCTAACCACTCACCACTCTGGTTCAACTCAAAAGAACCGCCTGCAAATTCAACGACAGTTGTGTTCCAACCATTTGGCTCAGCCATAGCAGAAGTTGGTGCCAACGCGCCGGTGATTCCCATGGTGAGAACCAAAATCGCGAACAGAGATCCAACCGCCTTGGCGGGGTGTAGTATTTTAAACATGTCAAAAGTCCTTTCTCTTTGTGGAAGATTGTTAGTTCCGCAAATCAATCACATTTCCGGCAGTGTTTTGGACGTCCCTTTCTAATCATCGTATTGACTCTATTTTTCTTTCGAAAATTTTCGCCATGCCAAATAAGTCATAGTAGCGAAGGCAATTCCAATCATGTTAGGAACCAGGTCCCACAGTCGACAATGACCAGTTGAGAAAAAGCTCTGCTGTAGTTCGACAAGGGGCGAAAACAGAAAGGTCAAAACAATTGCATAGAAGATCTTCTCCCGACCAAAGCATGTTACCGCTGACAAAAAGATCACTCCGTACCCCAGTACATGTTTGAAGTTAAAAATTCGCGATGCCACCTGGTTCCAATCAAATGAAACCTGGCAAGATTGCCTTTCGAAGGTAAATCCTGATCTCACAGGCTCATACATGAGAGCCATTATGAGCAAGACGAATAGGGCGAACCAACTCTTGGTTAACTGGGGCAATTATTTGGATCTCCCTAGAACGTTACAAATGCTTAGCCTGTGTCCATGTCTTCGAGCGGTGACGCCAAGTTGATGGTCACGAGGCCGCCGTGGTTTGGTGATCTAACTGCCACACAAACCGGCGAACTCGTTGATGGCTGCACTACCCGCCACGCCGGTGACGGACCACTCGGCTGTGTAGGCATGCGCGGTGCTCGCCGCACCAAATAGGGTCAGTAAACCTGCCCCCAGGTTTACGATAGTACGCCTCATATTTTCCTCCTATACCCTAGCCGCCAAAGTGACTGGTTGCTTGGGTATATCCTCTAAGCATTGTCCTGACAGTACGTCGCTAATACTGAACCGAACCTGAATGCCCTATTCCTCCCTTTAAGCTTTATAGAGCTTGGGTTGGCTGTCAATAGCGAGGGTTATTTTGAGGTTGCAGCGCCACCGGTCGAAGCTACCTATTTTTTCTTTCGTTTGCTGCGCCAATATGCTGACACCCAATTCTGGTCCCAGCCATGCTTATGAAGGTGAATAATGTGCTTGATCACCATGATCAGCACCACAAACAGGAACACAGCAAAAAACATCACTTGTATGCCGTTCATCAGGTTTTCGAAAACAAAGTTCATTTTTTGTAGTTTCTCCCAGCGGCTGCATTTTTCGTCAGTCCAATGACGATGTTAGCCTATAGCATAAACTTAAATTGTTTAACGGAACCTTAGCCTCTGAGATATTTCTTTGGGGCTTCCTCATTTTTAGCACCTCGCCGCCTACTAAACAGGGCCTCTTCTTATCAAGCTCTGTTATGGTATTGGTCAGACAAAGCACACACCCAAAGGCCACCACATGCGCATTGCGATCCTCATGTCGAACATTGATGAATCTGACTTCGCCCAGCGTCATCCAAGAGATGGGGAGAAGTTCAAGGCTTTAATGTCCTTAACGCGTCCTAACTGGGACTATCCAGTGTTCAGGGTTAAAGATAACGTTTTCCCAGAAAATGCAAACGGCATCGACGGCGCGATCATTACCGGCAGTCCTGCCTCCGTTCATGACGGCGAAGACTGGATCGCAAGGCTGGAAGAACTGGTCCGTGATTGGTCTGCTAAAGGCATTCCGATCTACGGTGTTTGCTTCGGCCATCAAGTCATTGCGAAAGCCTTAGGTGGTGCCGTCACCAACAACCCTGATGGTTGGGTGCTTGGGACCGTTGAGACACTCTATCCGTCTGAGGGGACTGTTGCCGCCTTCGCAGCCCATACGGAACAGGTCACAACCTTGCCTGAAGGGGCGGAAACCATTGCCTCAACACCAGGGTGTCCGGTGGCTGGCTACAGAATTACTGCCCAAGTGGAAACCACGCAGTATCATCCCGAAATGACCGAAGCTTTCATGGCCGCCCTTATCAATGACCACCGAGACACCTTCGGTGATGCCGTCGCGCAAGCTGCTGAAGCCTCTCTTAGTATCAAACCCAATCTCTCCGCATGGGCAGAACGAATTGCTCATTTTTTTGAAAAACCCAGGTAGGGAAAAGATATCCAATTAAGACCAGCAAAAGCGTTTCAAAAAATACACAGTATCATTCGTTGAAGCCTACGCTGCCTCCTGGTCAGATTTTGCCATTTCCGAAAAACTAAAACTTTTCCACCGAAGGCCTGAGCTCAATTTCCCAAGTCCAGGCACTGCGGTTCTGGTTAGCGATATGCAGATAAGTCTGTGCGATGTCATCGGGATCTAATGTCTTTGTGGGATCGTTCCAGGGTGCGCCACGGTCTTGGTTCAGAATTGCGCCATCAATGACAAAATGAGCGACATGAATGTTTTGTGGAGACAGCTCTCTTGCCAGGCTTTGACAAAGACCACGCAACGCAAACTTGCCCATTGCGAAGGGCGCCGAGTTCGCATAGCCTTTAATGCCCGCTGAAGCCCCAGTGAACAACATGGTTCCTGAGCCGGCTTTATTCATACGAAAAGCTGCCTGTTGCGCAGCTAGAAAAGCACCGTAGGCCTGCACCATAATCGTGTTTTTCGTGGCGATAGGATCGACCTCTGTGATTGGCCCACGCACCCTGACGTTAGGATTATAGACCAGGGTGTCCAGCTGCCCAAAATCCGCATCAAAGGCGTTGAAAAGATCAACAACCTGATCTGGGTCTGCGGCGTCGCATTGGTAGGTCTTTGCTCCTATCTCGTCTGCTAAATCCGCGAGCTTGTCAGTGTTACGAGCCGCCAGCCCAACCTTCATACCTTCGCTTGCGAACAGACGCGCGACCGAGGCACTCAGCCCCTGGCCTGCCCCGATGATCAATGCAGTTTTGCTCATTTTCTTATTCCTCGGTTCGTTTTATGGCTGTCGGTACAAAGGATCATACGCCGATTACAGGTGATGATGAAGCTTTACCGTCGCGACCCAGTCACTCTCTCTGACTGTTAACGAAGGAAGAATACGATTGCCACAGCCAGATAAACGGCGATGAGGAAAGATGGGCTTTAAATGAACAAGACTCACATGGATATTCTAAGCAAGATTGCCAAAAACAATCCATACACTTTAGCAGGTCTGCCGTCCGACAAAGTACCCCTAAGTATGCCGAGGCTTCGGTCATTCCACGGCAATCTAAAGCCAATTCGAGTGATGGCTAACCATAAATCCCCGTTAGGAACCTGCTCTCAATCCAGCCACTGCGGCAATAACCAACATAGGGCTGTGCAGTGGTGACCGAAATGCCGACATTGCATCGCTCATCTACACCGTCGATGATGCCGTCCCAGCCGTCGCGACCATCGCATCCAGACACAACTCGCCCGGCCTCTAGGGTCGCGATCACACGAGCATCTACACTAGGCCCTGCTCTCAACACGGCACCACCTTCATTGACCCTCAAACCAATGCTGCAAGTGCCATGATCACTATCAGGGTACAGCATGACAGGAACATCCGCACTTTTATTGGACGTTGTTTGAGCC
>CAJQQZ010000068.1 GCA_905480575.1 uncultured Alphaproteobacteria bacterium
GAACACGACCATACAATTCCACTGACTTCATCCTCGCCCTCTGACAAAACAGAGAGCTTAACACTGGCGGACTTTTACTCCGGCCACAGCAGAAATATTCCGCCGCTTCAGTGGTGGATTATTGCACCGGCGTTCTCACAAATGACAACCAAGGTTGCGTTGTATTGCCGTGTTTCGACCTCCACCAAAGACCAGACTACAGAGAACCAGTTACGAGAACTGACCGCATATTGTGACCGAATGGGTTATGAGGTGGTGAAGGTTTATGAGGATGAAGTCTCAGGGTCTAAGACCAGAGAGAAACGTCCCGCATACAATCAGATGTGCAAAGACGCATTTCTCAAGAAGTTCGATGCCATCATAGGATGGGACGTTTCACGGTTTGGACGTTCCATGAAGGAGTTCGTGTCTTTCCTGGCAGATATGGATGACAAAGGTATCGGTGTGATTGCGGTAAAGAATGGTTTGGACACTGTTTCCAGTTCTGGACGCATGATGATGAAACTGATTGGGGTTCTCGAAGAGTGGAATCGTGAGATGCTCATTGAGAGGACCAACGCAGGACTTGCCAGGACTGTCGCAAACGGAACCAAGTTAGGTAGGAAGAAGACCGTCACGGATAAGATCACTGCTCAGATCATCGAACTGAGGACTGAGAAGAAGTCTATTCGTGCAATTGCGTCTGAAGTTGGTGTCTCGACTGCTACCGTTCAGAGAGAACTCAAAAGGGTTGCGTGACAAAATCGTTCGATATTGTCACTAAAAGTTCAGACCTCAAAAAGTGAGGTTTTCTGGGGTTTTAGATTCCCCATTTTCACTACCGTTTTTGTCACACCCAAAAATCAGAGAAAGAGAGAACCCAATGGTGATTTTACCATTGTCACCGATTGCCTGTGCGTTGGTGACAACCTCGATCCTCATCGTGACCTTCTATGCAGGTCGATGGATAGGAATCAAAACAGTGATGAACCGCATAGAGAAGGAGATGAAGAAATATGAGTAGGAAGAGTGAAAGGAAGAGAGTTAGGAAGGAACTGGTGAAACAATACCAGAAGGACAATCCACCAGAAGGATATGACGCAATCTCAAAACGAGTGAATGATGAAATTGCTGCTCTTGGGGATGGTGGAACTTTTGCTGACATCCAAAAAATAGATCAGAATTTGGGACTGCCCAGAGGAACAAGTTTTGAGATGGGCGGATATGCTGACTATTTCGCATTTGAGGTGGATGAGGACTGAATGGAAGGACTCATCATAATACTGATTGTCGGGTGGTTGATATGGATGCTCATTCGTCACCCTCTGAAATCTCTGTCCTTCATATTCAAAATCGGAATCATGTTCGTTCTTGGGACAGGTGCGTTCTTGGTATTATTCTGGTTTATGATTTCGGGTGGATTTTAGTCGGAAACCCATTTGCCGTTCTTGAAGGTTCCTTTGGAACTTAACCGTCCGTTTTTGTGGTACCAGACCCAAGGACCGTCTTTCGTACCGTCCTTATAGGTTCCTTTGGACCTTAATTGTCCGTTGTCGTGGTAACTGACCCAAAGACCATCCATCTTACCGTCCTTATTGGTTCCTTTCGACCTCACCTCTCCGTTTTCATGGTAACTGACATAAGGACCATCTTCCCTCTTACCGTCCTTCCAGTTTACTTTGGAATTTAACTTTCCGTTAAGGTGGTAAGTGACCCGAGGACCGTCCAAATGACTGTTCTTGTAGTTCTCTGTGGAACTTAACTGACCGTTGTCATGGTAAAAGACCGCAGGACCCTCTTTCGCACTGTTCTTGTAGTTCTCTTTGGAACTTAACTTTCCGTTTTTGTGGTAACTGACCCAAAGACCGTCCATCTCACCGTTCTTCCAGTTTCCCTTTACATATAACTGTCCATTTTCCCAGTACTCGACCCGAGGACCATGATGCTTACCGTTTTTCAATGACGCTTGAATTCTTCCCGTGGTCTTCCCCGTGAAAGGAACATCACTGAACTTCGTGTAATAAAGACCTTCCCGTTTTACCAAGTCCTCAAATTTCACACCATCACCGTATGCGATTGATGGGAACAGAAAGGTCAGAAGGACTACGGGTGTGAGGAACCGTTTCATCGCAATAAGTTTAGTGGATTTTGAGTGTGTGGGTAGAGACGGGTGGAGTTTAGAGATTTCCTAACTCAACACCCTTTGTATTCCTTACGGACACATTCACGGGCAAGGTCTTGTGCTTTTTCAAGTTGGGATGGGGTCATTCGTTTCGCAACGATGTCTCTGTTTTTGGATGCGTATTTATCCCCAGATATTGCGGCAATGTTGAACCACATATGAGCACGGACATAATCCTGTAGAACACCTGTTCCGTTGTCGTACATCAGACCCAAATTGTACTGGGCAGAGGCATCCCCCTGTTTCGCAGCAAGGGTGTACCACTTCACCGCTGTCTTATAGTCCTGTGGAACACCTGTTCCGTTTTGGTACATCACACCCAGATTGGACTGGGCATCGGCATCCCCCTGTTTCGCAGCAAGTTTGAACCACTTCACCGCAGTCTCTTCGTTCTTTGAAACCCCTTGTCCGTCTCTGTAACTCACACCCAGATTGTATTGGGCATTGGCATATCCCTGTTCGGCAGCAAGTTTGTACCACTTCACCGCTGTCTCTTCGTTCTTGGGAACACCTTGAACGTTGTCGTACATCAGACCCAAATTGTACTGGGCAGAGGCATGCCCCTGTTTCGCAGCAAGGGTGTACCACTTCACCGCTGTCTTATAGTCCTGTGGAACACCTGTTCCGTTTTGGTACATCACACCCAGATTGGACTGGGCAGAGGCATCCCCCTGTTCGGCAAGAGGTTTCCATTCACGCAGAGCAGTTGCGTAATCACCACTTTGGTATGCGGTTAGACCTTTTTGGAAATCAGCACTCCAACTCACACCGATAGTTCCAAGAAGCAAGGCAAGGGTCAGGCAGATGGTGGCGGTCAGTTTTTTCATAGAAAGAGATATAGAGGGTTTTGAGTTTGAGGGAAGAGACGGGTGGAGTTAGGAGATTTCCTAACTCAACATCCTTCATAGGTCAATCATTTCTTGATAGTTCTGCCCGATCAGCTCTTTCACGTGAGCTATGACCTGGACCTTTGAATTAGGACGGCGCGCAAACAACCGGCGGATAAATTCCGCCATAATGAATGACTTGCCGCCGCCCGTTGGGATGACGCATAGCGGGGCGTTACCTGCTTTTCCGTACAGATAAGCGTCAATCCCCGCTATGGCCTCTTCCTGGTATGGTCGAAGCGTTAGCATTAGTGTAGGGCCTCACGGGTGCGTGAATTCACCCAAGCAGCGTCAGTGAGCAACAGGCCCATATCATGGCACAGAATGGCGGCCTGCCACTCGTAACAATCAAACCTGGATGCGGCAAAGCGAATGCCGCCCTGTTGCACAGCTGACAAAAGGTCGTGCTTTTTAACGTCCTTGATAGTGGTCGCTAATTGACCCTTGACGCGTTTCTGTAAGGTAACAGACAGTAGTCTTTGGTCTATCCCGTTCAACCTACAGAAAGCAGCGTAATCCCGTGTGCCGGTGAGGTGTGCTAGTTCGTCGGCTGTGTAAACCATAACGTCTTGCGCCGCGTTCATGATGAGCCACCCGGCATAACATGCCAAGGCATGATAGCGATTTCAGGCGATGGCGGAGGCGTAACTTCCGCCTCTACCCCCGGCCCGCTGTCCCAAAAAATTCCGTCGTCGCGTTGGTATCCAACCGAAATCAGTTCACCGCTGTCTTCGTCAATTTTGGCGTCGCATTGCTTCCACGACAGCAGTTGCGGCAGATACCTATGGCAAGGATGGGTCTGCTTTTGGAAGGCGGTCGCTATAACCTTCTTGTCTTTGCCGCAGACCCACTGACCCTTATCGCCCATGGTATCGGCATAGGAGTGCATGCACGTCCGGCAGTTGCGTTCTGGCAATTCCTGCTTATGACAGATTTCAAAGGCCTTGCAAAAACGACAATCGAAATGTGAGGGGTCCGTTGAGATCTTGGCCGGTGGCGCGATATCTGTGATGATGCGTTCGGCCTTAGCCATTAACGCAGTCGCGTCTTCATTGTTGTATTTGACCCGGATAACATGCAGGTCGGAATCGTTTTTGTTGTACGCCACGTAAAGGCCACAAGTGAGTCCGGTGAGGTGCATATAGGTTTGCATCTGGGCATAATGTTCTGGCTTTGAGACTTGCAGCCCTTTTTTGACCAGGTCCTTAAAACTCTTATCATTGTGAGTTTTGTATTCGATCAAATGCATCTGCTTAGGCGCTTCCGCCAGGCCTATGCCCTTACCGTCGAGAAATCCAACCACATGGCCGCCTATAGCATTCACCTCGAACTGTTTGCCCGTGACGGGATCAAGCTCGTAAACGTTCGCGCCGGTGTTTCGGATGTAGTTTGAGAATTCGGCTTCGAGTTGGTGACCAACGCCAAACAGCCGCAATATGCGCCCTTTGAATTTTTCGGCTGGAAATGCCCAGCGGAAACCATAGAACAATTCTCTGCTGCATTTTTTGCCGATCACGGAGCCGCCCAATCGGTTGCTGTGTCGTGGCGTTTGCTGACCCTCTAGATGTTCATCTATGGCCGTGCGCGTGGGTTGCGGGGTTATCTCGCTAATCAGGGTCATTCTTGTCTCCAGTGAAAAGAAGCGCCGCTATGATTAAGCGGCGCTTGATGCGGGTCGGTTAGCCCCAGGCTGAGTCACCAGAACCTTGGTTCTGGAATTGTCCTTGGCCTTGCGCCTGGTCTTGCTGGACAAAGGTTTGGCCGTTGCCGCTTTGGTGGTTAATCGGCTGGGAATTCATGCCTTGGTTGCCACTGGCGGCACTATTGGCCACCTGTTGATTTTCGGCGTTCCACTGTGCAACCGACATGCGTTTTTCAACCGTATTGCGATGCCCTTTCGAGCCGTCGTTCTTGTCGTATTCCTCGACCGTCAATCGAACCACGAGCGGGCGGCCATAAAGAACGGTGGTGTCACCAAACGGTTGAGTGTATCCCGTGGCGGCTGCGTAGGCGCTAAGCGTACCGCGTGCGATACGTTGGGCGACTTCGTTGCGGTTGATGACGTTCAAGTTGTCTTGAATTTCGGTGCCTTTGAATTGCCCGTCGGCCAAAGACAGCTTTACAACAAGCATTTGATTGCCGTTGTTTGCCTTGGTGTTCTTCTTTTCATCAGATTTGTAAATTGCTGGGTAATCGCCCGCCGGAACCACCGTAAAAGAACCGGCTTCTTCTGGCATGACTTGTTGAGGATTGAATTCAAACCCTAGTGTTGACATTTGTATTCCTATCGTGTCCAAATTTACTTGGTTAAAGTAAAATATGTTAAAAAAAAACGCTGATGCCAGGAAGCGGCGTCAGCTGGTAAGCTGGTTACTGGAACTTTAGCAGTTCCATTTCGGCGTATGCGTCCGGGTGTTCTTCGGCAAAGCGTTTCATGCTTCCGGGCAGGTCCAATGTGACAAAAGCCGCAATCGCCGCCCAATCAAGAGGCATTTTTAGCGGCATATGATAGCGATTTTTCGCTACGTGTGACGGTCGGGCTTGAGTGTACACCATAGGCGTGCCGTTGCTGTGCGCCCGCTTGACGTCGTTTCCTTTGCTGTCCTTGGCTTCGATCATTGTCGACAAGGTCGTTGCAAACAGGATTGCGTCAACGGCCTCCTGATAAACCGGCCCTGTTTTCTTATCCAGCTTGGTTTCGAAGCGTGAATGCGGGTCTTGGTCTGGCGGTTCTACCCGGATAGTTTTGCAGTGAGCAATGAAGACCACGGCCATTTTTCGAGCGGTACTCACGGCACGCACACGGTCACAGAAACGGCGGGTTTCACTTTCAAGCTCGACCGACCCTTTACCGAAGCCAGGCGACTCAATTGACTTCCAATTGTTCGCCGCACAAACGTGACGGGCAATTAGCGGCTCAAGCCAATCAAGAGAGTCGATTACAAGGGTGCGGAAATCGTGTTCATTATCCATCAGGTAGTCAAGAACCTCATTGACCTTTTCATAAGTGTCAAGCAGGGGCGTTTGATCGATCACCAAAGGCTCTTGTGTTCTGGGGTGCAGTAGGTTTCCGTTGCTGTCTTCAATCCGCAACAAAATCGGCTTGGGGCCGCAGGCTCCGAACGTCGTTTTACCGACTCCAGACGTGCCATAGATTAGAAACCGGGGTGGTTTTAGCTGGTTGCTTTTCTGCAATAGTGCTACATCAAACATTGTCTTGTTTCTCCAGTGTGATGGTTAATGCGCCGTCTTTAACTGTGCGCGCTTCTGCAAAGGTATATTGCAAATCAGACGGCCACGCGTTCCAGGATTTTTCCGAAATCTTTCGGGTTACGTCCATGTAATCTTCTGGTCTCTTTTTCCACACTTCTCTGATTGCGGTTTCGATGGCACGCATTTTGTCAGCGTCCCACGATACGGATTTAGTGCGCGAAATCTTGATCTTGAAGCCATCGACCTCACTTGTGCGAGACCCGTATCCAACTTGATCAATATGATCGCTCACGAGAGCGGAAAAGACGCGCTCACGCATCGCTGCCAGTTGAGATTTGGCCATTTTTACGCGACCTTCGATCACGCCGAGCTGTGCGGCGGCAGTGACCAATTGATCTGGCGTCAAGTCCTGCATATCATCAGGTGGCTTGGTCAACATAACCAAAGCATTCATGTCGTCTTCCGTAACCATACTAAGTCTCCTTTTGGTTGTCATTTTACAGTGAATGTGTTATTATTTACTTGAAAACGGTATCCATCGTTTCCAAATACAGATTACAGGGCCGATTATCCGCCCCTCACGATTGAAGGGACTAAACCTTGCAGCCAGAAATATTGTCAAAAAAGCTGAACGGCTTACGCGTACGTGCGGGCTTTACTATTCAGCAGCTTTCCGACGCTCTCGGGTATAAGTATGCCAGCGGCGCACAAAGATTGATGGACCCGAACCTTAATAAAAAAGAGTACCTTGCTAAAGATCGCGCGGAAGGACTGATGCGGGCCATGGTAGGTGAGGGGTCGCCCCCAATTAAGCAGGCCGATATTCTGGAGCTTTTCAACTTTGATTGGCACCAGGCGGCTGCACCTGAAAACACCATTTCCCATACTGTGTCTGTGTTTGAGCAAGACAACTCGAACGCTGACCGCTTGCCGCTTGATAGCTTGCCACAAGACGACGAGCTGACTATTCAACGGCGCTTTCTGCGAACGTCTTCGCGCGGTGATTTTAGCCAAATATTTGGGATACATATCCAGCAGCCGTGCGGCGAAATCAAAAGCGGCGATCTTGTACTTGTAGACACCAGCGGAGGCGCTCTTGCAAACACAGCCGGTTATTTTGTTGGCACGTCTCCTCATGGCTTTGAACTGTTGGAAGGTGTGAAGCACGCTAAATCTGTTGGTCGTGTTTGCCATATCATGCGATCTCTGTAAGAAGTCGGGTGTATTACCAATTCGGGAACAAGTCAAGAACATTACCAAATCGGAATGTTGATTGCGTTAAGCCGTGGCTTTGGGCCTTGGTGGCTTTCTAACCGGCTTCTGTGCCTTCTTTAGTTTTTCGTCTTCCTCGACCACCACTCTCTGGAAGGCGTTGCGTTCGTTGCGGGCCAACAAAAGGTCGGCGCTGGTGTTTGCTGTGCGCACAGCGTCCGCGTAGCGCGTATACGCAGCGCCAACCGGGGTTTCTGCGAACTTCTGTAACGGGGATTTCTCTGACGTATCCATTGCTCTATATATCCCGTGGGCCGGTAAGCATTGGTTCGGCGGCGTCTATGCCCAGCTCCGCTTCGATATCATCTGCCAAACAATAGGCATCGAAGTCATCGTCGTCATAGTACGCATAAGCATCTATGTGGACGGCTTCCTCGCGCAGCATGTCTCTTGCTGCACGCAGCAACACAGCGCGGCGATCTTTGGGGTAATGGCGTGGTTTTTGTGCTTCACTTGGCATTGGTCTTCCCCTGGTGTTTGCTGCTGAACAATGTTGCAATTTCTGAAACTCTGTTCATACCTTCGGCCATGTTGCGCAGAATGCGGCGCATCGGTTCCAGTGCCTCGACAAGCTCATGGAAAGCCATAGCCTGATTGTAGGACCTCATGACGTGCTTGGTGCCGTTGATGGCGATATATGGGCCGTAGTAACTGACGCCCTCTTTGGTGAAGGCTGTAAGTCGGTTTTCGTATTTGTGAGACGGGTCTTTGGTGCTGACCGCGAACGCCCCCTCACCAAAGACGTCTGTCACGGTGCCAACGCGGCACGTCACTAAGTGTTTGTATGACAGGCATTGACGGCGAAAAGCCCACTGCGAAATGTTAGTGTGCGGGCGGTCTCGATCTGGCAGCGTGAAGACCAACACTTGCTGGTTAGTAGCCCGATGCTCTTGCCGCCCGGTCCAAAGAACCGAGTCAATGACTGCATCCTGGCTGTGATGCTGATCTGGTCTATCCATTGTCACGCACGCCGGTGAACGCTAAATCATTGGATAGTTGCCTTTGTTCCAGGCGCTTAATTTTCCAGTGCATAAGAATGTTTGCTATCAGCTTTTTCATTGTTCGTTCTCTGTTTTCTTGTTCTCTCTATGGCTGGAGAGATAGCCGAAGAATTTACTCGTTTCAAGTAAAAAATTACATTTAAACAAGAAATCACAAAGTTAACTGAAAATCTTTGCTGACTATTGCGCCTTGTTGGTTTATGAAATCGTTCATCAGGTGGCGACTTTTGGTCTCGACAATACTTGATGTTTGAGTTGAGGCGACGTTAAGACGACGACGTCTCTTAAGTGTTAGAAATTAAAGAATTTTTGGTGCTTCTCGACCGCACCATTTGACAAACCCCTGGTCGTAGCTTTTTGGCTCCCTGGGGTTTTTTTTGATTGATCGACAGGTTGTTTGATCAATGCTCGCATCAGGAGGTTAGCTTGGACCAATCCTTGGAAGAAATGAAGGGCGACGAAAAGGCCGTTTATTTGACCGAGGGTGAAGGGCGCCTTGCGCCTGCGGAACAGTTGCTTCCACTCGTTAGAGAGGCTTTCGACGCCTCCGACTATGGCGACATACACGGAGAGATCGAAGAACTGCACCCCAGCGATTGCGCCGATTTGCTGGAGTTCCTTACCAGAGATGAGCGTGGACGTTTTGTTGATGTGTTCGGTGACGACATGCATCACGAAACTCTCACCTATTTGGAAGGCACGGTACAGGAGGAAGTTCTTGAACGCCTCCAACCACAACAGCTGGCAGAGGCATTCAGCGAGCTCGACAGTGATGATGCTCTGGATGTCATTGAGGATCTTGAGGAAGAAGATCGCGAGCGCATCCTGGCCGCGATTTTGCCGGTTGACCGGGACGTTGTCCGTGAGTCCCTATCTTACCCGGAGGAATCCGCTGGTCGCCTTATGGCAAAAGAGTTCGTCACGGTGCCATTGGAATGGACGGTCGGGCAAGCGATTGACTACATGCGTGCTTCACGCGATCTGCCAGACGATTTCTACGATCTTTATGTCGTCGATAAGGATCTATCGCCGCTGGGCGTATTGCCAGTCAGCCGCGTGATGAGATCCAAACGTGGTGTTGCGTTGGAAAATATCATGTCGACCGACCTGCATATCGTGGCACCGGACTTAAACCAGGAAGATTTGGCCTACGAGTTTCGTCAATACAATCTAAGCTCTGCCCCAGTGGCCACACATGAGGCAGGGATGGTTGGGGTTGTAACGCTGGATGACATTGTCCGAGTTATTGATGAAGAGGCCGAGGACGACCTGTTTAAGATGGCGGGTTTGAGTGATGAGGATATGTACTCACGCGCGCTTCAAACGGCACGCTCTCGGTTCTCTTGGCTGACATTAAATTTGGCGACCGCTATTCTGGCCTCATCGGTGATTGCCTTCTTTGAGGGGACGATTGAACGACTTGTTGCCCTGGCTGTGCTCATGCCAATTGTCGCGTCGATGGGCGGAAACGCTGGTACACAAACGTTGACAGTCGCCGTTCGCGCTATCGCAATGAAAGATTTGACCTCGGCGAACGCGATGCGATTCATTGGCAAAGAACTGATGGTCGCTGTTATCAATGGGGTGGGATTTGCGGCCATGGTTGCGGTTGTTACCTTGCTTTGGTTCGGTGACCCGGCGTTGGCGATGGTGATTGCCGTCGCTATGGTGGGGAATCTGTTCATGGCTGGCTTGGCAGGTGCGCTCATCCCTTTGGCGCTTGATCGGTTGAATATAGACCCCGCTAATGCCTCTGCTGTGGTTCTAACAACGATCACCGATATCGTTGGATTCTTTGCATTTCTAGGGCTCGCGAGCTGGATATTACTTTAGAGTCGCTCTTTTTTTGCCGATTCATTTAGCCCGTGTAGTTGAATTCATTTTGATGTTTCATTTAAAAGCGATAAATCGAACCTAATTTTATTTGTCTATTTTATAAAATTATTTGCATTGGTTTATTATGTCTTCGTTCAACAGAGCGCTTTGTTTCTCAATTTTGATTTCCTTCTTACTTTCTTCTTGTGGTGGGCGACAGGCTCAACCGGTGAATACATTTGATCAAGCTGATGTTGCCTTAAGCTGCCATCAAATTGAAACTGAGTTGCTGAGTAACGATCGACGCATCAAGAGTTTGATCCGCGAACATCAACGGTCGCAAAACCAAAATGTTGCCGTAGGAGCGGTTGGGCTTGTTCTTTTCTGGCCTGCTCTTTTTGCACTGGATCTGAAAGGTGCTGCTAAGCAAGAATCTGACGCTCTTATTGTTAGAAGCAGAAACCTTGCCAACATCGGAAAACAAAAGCGCTGTCGTTTCAAAACCATTATTCTTCACTGAGGGTATTGGCACGCCAACATGGTGTGCTTCTTCTGCATTAGGTGATTGTGGGCTTGCTCTTCTCGGTGGGCAATGAATTTTTCTGGGGCCGAAATTGATTTGGAGCAATAGACATTTTGATGTCGAGGAAAGGTCAGTGAGACATGGAACTGATTGAAGAAGCAGCGGAGATCATTTTTCAAGAACGAACCACTGGTTCACTTGTTCAAGCCTTGCCTGCGCCGCTTGCTCTAAAGAGCGAGCGAATTGCCTATGAAATCCAAGATCTCGTTCACCAAAAGATGGCAGAGGCAGGTGCCGGGCCCGTGTCTGGTTACAAGATCGGCTGCACAACCAAAGTCATGCAAGAATTCTTGAGCATAGATCAACCCTGTGCTGGTTCGATGAATGAATGCCAGTTACTTGAGAGTGGTGCACGCTTCTCAGCCTCAAATTATATAAAACCAGCGATTGAATGTGAGATCGCAGTAATTGTGGGTGAGGATATCAGAGGCGGAGCTAACGAAATCTCTGAGCAGATGGTTGCTGACTCTGTTGCTGGTGTGTTAGCGGCGATTGAATATGTTGATGACCGCTATGATGATTTCTCGTCACTGGGTGTGAACCGTTTGATAGCGGATGACTTCTTCAACGTTGCTTCAATAGCGGGTGAGGCTAGGCAAGCATGGCAAGACCTGGACCTGCGTTCTCTTAAAGGGCGTGGTTATGTTAACGGTTCTCTCATAGGTGAAGGATTTGGCAGGGATATTCTGGGACACCCATTGAACGCGCTGCTTTGGCTAGCCAACAAACTTGCTGAACGTGGGAAGTACCTGAAAGCTGGTGACCGTGTCACTCTCGGTTCTGTGGTTGAGACTTATTGGGTTAACGCGGGTGAGCATATCATTGTTGAGTTTGACGGCCTTGCGCCAGTAGAGCTGTTTGTTGATCTGAATTAGTTCCGACTTAATCTGACATAGTAGTCCTTCCAGCTAGCTGGAAGGACTACGTTCGGCTCTTGAAGGAGCCAGCCGTTTCCGGTTTTGATGTAGGTGCAAACCAAAAACATCAAACAAAGGAAACTACGAT